>CP099617.1:3064714-3394428 GCA_024072375.1 Sphingomonadaceae bacterium OTU29LAMAA1 | reverse complement strand
GACATCTGACGATAGGCGACCGCCTGCTTCGACAGATCGTCGAACACGATCAGCGCGTGCATGCCGTTGTCACGGAAATACTCGCCCATCGCGGTGCCGGTGTAGGGCGCGAGGAACTGGAGCGGCGCGGGCTCCGACGCGGTCGCAGCGACGACGATGGAATAGTCCATCGCGCCATTCTCTTCGAGCGTCTTGACGAGCTGGGCGACGGTCGAGCGCTTCTGGCCGACCGCGACATAGACGCAGTACAGCTTCTTGGATTCGTCCGAGCCCTGGTTGACCGTCTTCTGATTGATGAAGGTGTCGATCGCGACGGCGGACTTGCCGGTCTGGCGATCGCCGATGATCAGCTCACGCTGGCCGCGGCCGACCGGCACGAGCGCGTCGATCGCCTTCAGGCCCGACTGCATCGGCTCGCTGACCGACTGGCGCGGGATGATGCCCGGCGCCTTCACCTCGACGCGGCTACGCTTTTCGGCGACGATCGGACCCTTGCCGTCGATCGGATTGCCGAGGCCATCGACGACGCGGCCGAGCAGGCCCTTGCCGACGGGAACGTCGACGATCGTGCCGGTGCGCTTGACGATGTCGCCCTCGCGGATCTCGGCGTCCGAGCCGAAGATCACGACACCGACGTTATCGGCTTCGAGGTTGAGCGCCATGCCCTGCACGCCGTTGGCGAATTCGACCATCTCGCCGGCCTGGACGTTGTCGAGGCCGTAGATGCGGGCGATGCCGTCGCCGACGCTGAGCACCTGGCCGGTCTCGGTGACCTGGGCCTCGGTGCCGAAGTTGCTGATCTGGTCCTTGATGACCTTCGAGATTTCTGCGGCGCGGATATCCATGTGCTTAGCCCTTCATCGCGTGCGCGAGAGTATTGAGACGGGTGCGGATCGACGAATCGATCATCTGTGAACCGATACGGACGACGAGGCCGCCGAGCAGTTCGGGATCGACCGACAGGTCGACGGAAACTTCGCGGCCCATGCGTGCGCGCAGCTGCTGCTTCAGCTCGCCGACCTGTTCGTCGGTGAGCGGGTGCGCGCTGGTGACCTCTGCGGTCGCCTCGCCGCGGTGGCGGGCGGCGAGCGTGCGGAAGGCGCGGATGATCGCGGGCAGCTGGCCGAGGCGGCGGTTTTCGGCGAGGACGCCGAGGAAGTTCTTGGTGGTCGCATCGATGCCGATGCTATCGGCGACGCCGAGGATCGCCTTCACCGCAGCGCCGCGGGCGACCAGCGGGCTGGTGGTCAGCGCACGGAAGTCATCGCTCTGTGCCAGCGCGTCGCGGACGGCGGCGAGGCTCGCCTCGACGGTATCGATGGTCTTCGAATCGCGTGCGAGCTCGAACAGCGCGATCGCATAGCGTCCGCCTAAGCTTGCCTGAATACCGCCGGATGTCTCCACGGAGTCGAAGTCCTCGTGCCGAATGTTGGCCCATGGGGAGAAGGGCGCGCGAAAGCGCACCTCTTATGGGTGGCGGGCGGCTAGCATGGGGGTAGCCGGAGCGCAAGTATGACGGGGGCGTCATGTTCGCGGAATCCTTGCGCGTCGCAGGCGGGAGATACGCTCGCATCGGCAGCATGCGTTCAGGATCGGAAGCGTAACGACAATGGACGGAGGACGCTGAACTATGCGCGGGCTGGTGGCTATGATGATCGGATCGGCGCTCGCATCGACGGCGGCGGCCGAGACGTTGCGGGTGGAAGGCGTGTTCCCGGCGCAGGCGCGGGAGGCGAGCTTTCTGCCGACGATCGCGGTCGGCGAATTCGCCGGACCGGAGGGTGACGCGCTGGCCGACGCGATCGAGCGGCGGCTCGCGACCCTCGGTTCGGACGGCCTGCCCCATGTCCGCCTGATCCCGCCGGGCCTGAAGCCCGACGGATTGCTGACCGGGCGTACGAACGTGTCCGTGTCGGACAACGATTATACCGAAAGCCGTCAACGCTGCATCGAGAAGAAGGACGGCAAATGCGTGCGCAAGGAGACATATCGCGTCGACTGCGTGGCGCGCACGATCGACTTCCGTGCCGATCTGAGACTGATGCGACGTACCGGCGGCGTGCCCTATGCGGTCAGCAAGACGCGTGATGACCGGCATGACTGGTGCGAGGATAGCGGCGTGGCGAGCGATGTGGGCAGCACGGTGCATGGCTTCGTCGAATCGGTTGCAGCCGAGGTTCGGCTCGATCTGGCGCCGCACGCAGAGAGCTACACGATCCGGGTGCAGGAGCAGCGCGATGGCCTGCCGGCCGACGCTGCCGCACGGTTCAAACAGGCGGTCCGGCTGACCAAGACCGACGGCGCTGCCGCGTGCACCGCCTTTGCCGAGGTCGACCGGGTGGCGCCGGATCATGGATCAACCACCTTCAACCTGGCGCTATGTGCCGAGGCGGCGGGTCGTTATGCCGAGGCGGGGGATCGCTACACCCGGGCCCGGTTGTTCGCGCTGAAGGCGGGCGGAGATGTCACCAAGGGGCTGGGCCGCGTCGGCGCACTGGCAGCAGGCGCGCAGGACGTGGCGGCGATGCGCGCCATGCCACCCGTTCGCGGTACGGGGTTTTGAGCGCAAGCCCCGGGATGAGGCGAGCGCGGCGATCGATTATACCGTCGGCATGACCAGCATCGATCAGGACGCAGCCTGGGCCGCATTTACCGCGCGCGACCGGGGACAGGACGGAGCCTTCGTCGCTGCGGTGCGGACGACCGGCATCTATTGCAAGCCGAGCTGCCCCGCCCGCCATCCCCATCGCGAGAACGTCAGCTTCCTGCCCGACGGAGCCGCGGCGCGGGCGGCGGGGTATCGCGCCTGCCTGCGCTGCAAGCCGGACGCGGTCGCCCGCGACAGCCGCGCCGTCGCCGAAGCGGTGGCGCTGATCGCCGCAGCGGAGGAGGGCATCGGACTGGACGCGCTGGCAGCACGGGTCGGCTACGCGCCGCACCACTTCCTGCGGCTGTTCAAGCGGGCGACCGGAATAACCCCTGCCGCTTATGGGCGGGGCCTGCGGGCGAGCCGCGCAGCCGAGGCGTTGCAACGCGACGGCAGCGTTACCGGTGCGATCTACGAAGCCGGCTATGGCGCGGCGAGCCGCTTCTACGCGGACGGCGCACGCCGGATGGGGATGAGCCCCAGCGTATGGGCGCGGGGCGGCATTGGGGTGACGATCCGATGGACGGTCGCGGCGACCAGCCTCGGCCCGCTACTGGTGGCCGCCACCGATACGGGATTGTGCCGCGTGGCGTTCGACGAGGATGCCGCAGCGCTGACACGCCGCTTCCCCCGCGCGACGATCGTGGCGGGCGACCCGGCGCTGGCGGCGCTGGCTGAGGAGGTCGTGACGCTGGTCGAGACGCCCGGCCGCGACGCGGCGCTGCCCCTGGACGTTCGTGGCACTGCTTTTCAGGAGGCGGTGTGGCAGGCGTTGAAGACGATCCCCGCCGGCGAAACGCGCAGTTATGCCGAACTCGCCGCGCTCGCGGGGCGGCCGGGTGCGGTGCGCGCGGCAGGGACGGCGTGTGGCCGCAACCCGCTGGCCGTGATCGTCCCCTGCCACCGCGTCACCCGTAGCGATGGCGCCCCCGGCGGCTACGCCTATGGCGTCGATCGCAAGCGGGCGCTGCTGGATCGGGAACGGAGTTAGTTGCCGGCCTGCGGCGTAGCAGGGGCTGCGCCTCCACCCACACTGCTCCCGTCCGGACCGCCGTCCACCGGACCATCGGCCTCGCTGCCGGTCACGGCCGCGGCGGTGGCGGCGTTCTTTCCGGCGTCGAGTTGCGCCAGCATCCGTGCGGCGCGATTGTCCGCCCCGCTGTGCGCCGAATAGGCCAGCGGGCGCAACGCGGTGCGCGCGTCGTCCAGCCGTCCGTCATACAGGGACTGGGTCGCATAGGCATAGCTGAGTCCGCCGTCCTGCGGCACCAGTTCGTGTGCCCGCGCCAGCGCCGCCTTGGCGTTGTCCGTCGCCTTCGCACCCGCCATGCCGAAGCTGGAATAATAGAGCAGCAGCGCGAAGGCATCGTTGGGATCGAGCTTGTTGGCCTTCAGCAGCCAGCTGCGGGCTTCCTTCCACACGGCCGGATCGGTCGCCTTCGCCTCCCTCGCGCGACGCAGATGGACCTGCGCCTTGTAGACCAGCGCCTGCGACGCGTTCGGATCGATCGCCAGCGCCCGGTCGGCGGCAGCTTCGGCAAGGTCGTAGCGGCCGGCATCCAGCGCCATCTCGGCCAGCCAGCCCTGCACCACGGGATCGGTGGCATGGCGTTCGCCGATCGGCAGCGCCTCGGCCAGGATCGGCTGGGCGGTCGTGCGGTTGACTCCGCGGTCGGACTGCATGCGCAGGTCGATCATCGCCTTCTCGCCCGGGCGGAGCGGCCGCAGAGTCACCTGCGGTGCCGGCAGCTGGGCGATCGGAATGGTATAGGCGGGCAGCTTCGATCGCCCGAGATAGGCGTCGAGCGCCTTGTCCAGCGCCCGCAGGTCACCGAAGGCCGCTCGGGCTGCCTCGACGTTCGGCGTGCCGGCATTGACCGCCTTCAGATAGGCGATCAGCTGGTCACGGCGCGTGTTGTCGATCATCAGGTAATGCGTCAGCAGCCAGCCCCGCGCATAAAGCGACGACACCTGTTCCGGCGACATCCTCGATCGGGGCATCCCCATCATCTGTTCGACCGACAGCCGCTCGCGCTGCCGCAGCAGGGCATAGGCGCGGTGCTGGGCAGGCGCGCCGATCCATACCACGTCCTTGTCGAACCGTGCGGTCGACAGAAATTCCGCATAGCCCTCGACCAGCCAGCCGGGCGCCGCCGCCCCGGTGTTGCCCAGCATCAGGTGGTGCGTATATTCGTGGAACAGCACGATTTGCGGCTGGAGGCTGTTGGCCGAGCCGCCGCCGGCACGCGCCGGCGTGTAGACCACCGATCCGCTGGCGCGCCCCTTGTAGAAACCCGCGACACGACTGCTGCGATCGCCAAAGATGCGTCGCACCGCGACATCGTTGGCAACGACGTAGACGGTCAGCTTGTTCGACCCATCCCCTTCGCGCGCCGGAATCGAGTTGAAATAGCGGACCACGCTGTCGAAGCGTTCGAGCCGTTCGGCCTGCTCCCTGACGTCGTCGGCATCGCCATTGGCGTAGACGATGAAATGCTTCGACGTCGCCTCGATCCACTCGGCCCGTGCAGGTTGCGCCATCGCCAGCATGGTCGCCGCCGTCGTCAGCGCCAGCCCGTTCGTTGTCCACCGCATCGCGCACTCTCTCCCGCCAAGGGCCGGAGGCTAACGCCGCCGCATCCCGCTGTCAGCCCGCCTTCGTGCAGGAATAGACGAGCTTCTCATTGGGTAGCGGCGGCAGTGCGGCGCGGACGGCCGACTGGCGCTGGGCCAGTCGGTCGATCGCGGCGGGATCGACGCTGCACCGCGCGCCGTCGTTCTCACCGCGCAGCTTGCGCATCTGCTCCATCGCCTGCGCGCCAAGCATATAGCGGGTGTTGGTGTAGCGACGGGTGGCGGGATCGAACATCAGCACCGACACCGTCTGTTCGCCATCCGGCACCAGCACCCGTTCCCAGCGATCGTTAGCGGGCAGATACTGGGTCCGCCCGTTGACGCAGCCGCTACGCCCCCAGGCCAGTGCGACATCGGTGATCGCGGATACGGTGACACGGCTGCTGTCGGGCTGGAAGACGCAGGCGAGCTTACCGAGCGGGGCGTTGGGCACGACCTGCCGCGTGACCGCGGGCGGCGGCGGCAGATCGGCCTCGCCCGAAGGACGAAGCAGGAATATCGCGACGGCGGCGATCATCGCGAGACCGCCGACGCCTGCGGCCCAGATCGCCGGACGCCGCCTGTCGCGCGATTCGAGCAGCCCCGCACCGCCGACGCCGAGGGCGCCGAGCACCAGCAGCAGCCCGGCGACGGCCATCACATTCTCGCGCCGGGTCTGCGCAGCCTCGCGCGCGTCCGCAAGCGCCTCTTCCCGCCCCATCGCAGCACGCGTCGCAGCCTCGCGCGCGCTGGTCAGCGCATCGGCGCGGGCACGGGCGTCCGCCTCGGTGTCGTCGCGCAGCCGTTCCTCGATCGAGGTGCAGGGCGTGCCGACGGTCGCATAGGGCTGCTTCGCTTCCCGCAGGAATGCGAACACTTCGGTATCGGCGATGGCGAAGCCGAACGAGCTGTCACCCTCCTCGCCGCGGGTGATGGCGGAATTGATGCCGATCACGCGACCACAGCGATCGAGCAACGGCCCACCCGAGTTGCCACGCGCGATATTGGCGGTGTGAAGCAGCACCTCGACTCCGGTCAGGCTGCGTCGGCCGGAGAATACGCCTTCCGAGCGCACCGGCGAGGTCGGGCGGATGTAATCGGCGGCGGAACGCGCGGTCGCGAGGTCGACGTTGCCGGGATAGCCGAGCGCGACCACTGCATCGCCCTCCCCCACCGGACCGGTGTACAGCGCCGCTACTGGCAGACGGGCGCCGGCGAATTCGATCAGCGCGAGGTCGCGTTGCGCGTCATAGGCGATGACGCGTCCCTGATAGCTCTTGTCGCCTTCGGAGGGGACCACGCCGACGACGACGTTGTCGGGATAGCGTTCGGCCAGCTCCATGACGTGCGCGTTGGTGACGATGCGATCGGGTGCGATCGCGACACCGCTGCCGTGGCCGAAGCCCACCACCTGGCCATCGACCACCGCGATCGTGACGACCCGAACGACACCGCGGGCGGTCGCGCCGATGTCGTCCGCCGAAGCCGGGGCGGCACCGGCGATCGATCCGACGATCGCGACGAGGAAAAGCAAGAGCCAGCGCATACGACCGCTTCGAACGGCAGCGCGGCTGCGCTGTCAAGTTCGGCATGGGGCGTCTGGGCCGCAATCGGGCGTCGACTGAGTTTGGTTAGGAAAATGTCAAACTCTGCCCCCTACCCCTTCCCTCGAGGTTCAAGGGGTACAGCATGAGCGCGTTCGGGCGTCGCAGCGGAATGGGTGGCGGACAGCCGGCAAGACCGGCCTTCGGCGTGGCGCGCCCGATGCAGGGCAGCGGTATCGCGCGGTCCGACGAATCAGCCCCCGGTAGCCAGTTTCCGCCCATCGAGTCGATGCCGTTGCCGGGCGAGGACAGCCTGCCCGGTACGATGCCGGCGGGCACGCTCGACGCGATGCAGCGCCTGACCGACCGCCAGAACGCCAGTGGCGAGTCCGGCAGCAGCCGCGGCGAAGGGTTCGAGGCGTCGATCCACAAGATCAAGGAACAGGTGCTGCCGCGCCTGCTGGAGCGCGTCGATCCCGAAGCCGCCGCGACGCTGGGCAAGGACGAGCTGGCCGAGGAATTCCGGCCGATCATCGGCGAGGTGCTCGCCGAGCTGAAGCTGACGCTCAACCGCCGCGAACAATTCGCGCTGGAAAAGGTGCTGGTCGACGAGCTGCTCGGGCTGGGGCCGTTGGAGGAATTGCTCGCCGATCCGGCGATCACCGACATCATGGTCAACGGGCCCGACCAGACCTACGTCGAGCGCAAGGGCAAGCTGGAGCTGGCGCAGATCCAGTTCCGCGACGAGGAGCATCTGTTCCAGATCGCGCAGCGCATCGTCAATTCGGTCGGCCGCCGCGTCGATCAGACGACGCCGCTCGCCGATGCCCGCCTGAAGGACGGGTCCCGCGTCAACGTGATCGTGCCACCGCTGAGCCTGAAGGGCACGGCGATCTCGATCCGTAAATTCTCCGCCAAGCCGATCACTCTCGACATGATGGCGGGCTTCGGCAGCATGTCGCCAAAGATGGCGACCGCACTGAAGATCGCAGGCGCGAGCCGGTTCAACGTCGTCATCAGCGGCGGTACTGGTTCGGGCAAGACGACGATGCTCAACGCGCTGTCGAAGATGATCGACCCGGGCGAGCGCGTGCTGACGATCGAGGACGCAGCCGAATTGCGGTTGCAGCAGCCGCACTGGCTGCCGCTGGAAACGCGTCCCGCCAATCTGGAGGGTCAGGGCGAGATCTCGATCCGCGACCTCGTCAAGAACGCGCTGCGTATGCGCCCGGATCGCATCATCCTGGGCGAAATCCGTGGCAGCGAATGTTTCGACATGCTCGCGGCGATGAACACCGGCCACGACGGTTCGATGTGTACGCTCCACGCCAACTCCCCGCGCGAGGCGCTGGCGCGTATGGAGAACATGGTGATGATGTCGGACATCAAGGTGCCGAAGGAGGCGATCAGCCGCCAGATCGCCGATTCGGTCGAGCTGATCATCCAGGTGAAACGCCTGCGCGACGGCTCACGCCGCGTCACCAACGTCACCGAGGTGATCGGCATGGAAGGCCCGGTGATCGTCACGCAGGAATTGTTCAAGTTTGAATATCTCGACGAGAGCGCGGACGGCAAGATCATCGGCGAATACCGTTCGATGGGCCTGCGCCCCTACACGCTGGACAAGGCGAAGCAGTTCGGGTTCGACAGCGCCTATCTGGAAGCGTGCCTGTAGGACCGCCGTGACAAAGATGTGAGGCCCGCGGCGATACGTGGTAATGGCGTCGCGATGCGTTGTTTCCTGCCGTTCGCCGCACTGCTGATTGCAGCGGCACCCCTGCCGCTTCGTCCTGATACCGCCGACCGCGAGGGAACGGTCGCGCTCGCCGCGGATACCGAAGCACGCTGGGTGACGTTCGACCTGACGCCCGGCAACCAGATGCGCTTTACGCTGACGCTCGACGGGCGGCCGGTCACCGCGATCCTAGACACCGGGGTGAGTTATTCGGTTCTCGCCCGCCAATCGGCGGCGGTCGATCCGGCGCGCGTCGTCGCCAACGGACAGGCGACCGCGATCGGCGGCGGCGGTAACGGCACCGTGGCGATCGGCTGGCAACCGACCCGGCAACTGGCGATCGGTGGACTGACCCGCACCGGCGGCGGCGTCACCGTCGCCGACCTGCCCGCGCTCGCCACCGGCAGCGCCCGCGCGGTCGATATGCTGGTCGGGCGCGACGTCACCGGCGGACAAGCCCTCGACGTAGATTATGCCAACCGCCGTTTCCGATTGCTGCCGTCCGGCCGACTGCCGTTCGTCGGCGCGCTGGCGCCGCTGTCGATCTCCGCCAACCGCCGCGTCTACGAAAGCGCTATAACCATCGGCGGCAAGCGTCTGTCGCCGATGATCGTCGACACCGGTGACGGGTCCGCGCTGACATTGTCTGAGGCAAGCTGGCGTCAACTCGCGGCCGCGGTGCCGACCACCACGACGATCTCGTTCGGGCTGGCCGGCGAAACGGTGAGCACGCTCGCCATCCTGCCGTCCGCGACGCTGGGCCAGCAGGCGATCCACAACGTCGAGACCCGTGTCGAGCCCCGCGGTGGCTTTTCGCAGGCGGTCGGCGTCGCCGGGCGGATCGGTTCGGGCCTGCTGCAAGGCTATCGCGTGTTGCTCGATCCCACGGCGGGGCGAATGGTGCTGAAGCCCGGCCCCGATGCCGATGCGCTGCCGTTGCGATCGACCAGCGGGTTGCTCGTCGGCGTGCAGGGTGACCGGCTGAAGGTGCTGCACGTCATGCGCGGCGGTCCCGCCGCGGCGACGAACTGGCGGACGGGAGACCTGATCTGCCGGATCGACGACCAGCCCGTCGGGAAGGACTATCCGTCGAGCCCGCTGGCAAAATGGTCGATCGGCGCGCCGGGCACGGTCGTGCGACTGGGCCTGTGCGACGGCACGGTGCGATCGCTGACGCTGGCGCAGTTCTACTGAGCTTGCACGGGCGCGCAGTTGCAAGCGGGAGGGGAGACCGCGATGCCCGAGTTGCTTCGCCACACCCGCAATGACGAGCAGGCGGCGAGTGCCTCCCCCATCGACGGGTCAGCGGGTATGCAATCCGAGACTGACGAGCAGGATCGTTGCGAGCAGCGCCGCCATCTGCACGGTCCGCCAGTCGACCCAGCCAACGCGGTCGAGATCGTCGCGCAGCCGTCGCCGGCGATCCCGCAACGCGGCGAAAAGCGCGACGAGCACCGCTCCGCCGGCGCCCCAGAACATCGCCGGCACGGGCGCGCGCTCAGCCGAGCTTCTCGACCTTGTCCTGCAACCGCGCCATTTCCGCCTTCAGTGCGGCAATCTCGTCGTCCTTGCTCCTGGGGGTAACGGGAGCGGAAGGCGAGGCCGGCGCCGGCGACGCACCACCTGCGGGCGGCTGGAACGCCTGCGCCGCCGCTTCGAACATCTGGAGGTTGCGCTTGGCGATCTCGGCGAAGGGCGAGTGGGCGAACGCGCCCTCGACCGCCGATTTGAATTGTTCCTGATTGCGGCGGAAGCTGTCCATCGACGCCTCGAGATAGCCCGGCACCATCGACTGCATCGAATCGCCATACATCGAGATCAGCTGACGCAGGAAGCTGACCGGCAGCATGGTCTGGCCGCGGCTTTCCTCTTCCATGATGATCTGGGTCAGGACGTTGTGGGTGATATCGTCGTCGGTCTTGGCGTCGACGACCTTGAAGTCGCGGCCTTCGCGGGTCATCGTCGCCAGATGGTCGAGTGTGATATAGGACGAGGTCTCGGTGTTATAGAGCCGGCGATTGGCGTATTTCTTGATGATGACGACACCATCAGTCCTGGCTTGCTTCTTCATGCGGCTCCCCCGTCGCGTAACCCGACCCATCCGGTGTTCCGTCCGTGACTGATGTGGGTGATACGCCTCAATTTTTCGCACCGCAACACGGACCGCGTCCCCTGCCGCTGTTCCTAGACATGCTGCGCAGCGAAACTGCAGCACATCCGGAACGGCTCGCCGCGGCGATGGCCGGCCTCGCCGCCTATCAGCAGGCGCCCCGTCCCGCCCCGCCGCCACCGATGCCGGCGTTGGCGATCAGCGGGCGCGCGACGCTGCGCTACTACGGCGGGCGCGGGCGGCTGGTGGTGTTCGTCCCCTCGCTGATCAATCCGCCCGCCATCCTCGACCTCGGTGGGACGTCGCTGGTCCGATGGATGGCGCGGCAGGGTTTCCGGGTCGCGCTGGTCGATTGGGGCGCGCCGACGACGGCGGATCGCGATGTCGACATGACCGCGCATATCGAGGCGCTGCTGATCCCGCTGATCGAGCAGCTCGACGAGCCGCCGGTGCTGGTCGGCTACTGCCTCGGCGGCACGATGGCGCTGGCTGCAGCCTGCGCGACGCCGGTCGCCGGTCTCGCGATGGTCGCCGCGCCGTGGCAGTTCGCGGGATATGGCACCAATGCGGCGGCGATGATCGACATGTGGTCCGCCGCCAGTCCGACGTGCGAGGCGCTGGGCGTCATGCCGATGGAGGTGTTGCAGGCCGGGTTCTGGCGGCTCGATCCCGCACGGACGGTCGCCAAGTACGAAACGTTCGGGCGGCTCGATCCGGACAGCGATGCGGCGCGATCGTTCGTGCGACTGGAGGATTGGGCGAATGCCGGCGAGCCGCTGCCGCTCGCCACCGCACGCGACCTGTTCGAACGCTTCATCGCAACGGATCTGCCGGGCACCGGCGGTTGGTCGATCCGCGGTGCGGCGGTAGCGCCCGACCGGCTCGGCTGCCCTGCCATGGAGTTCGTCTCTGCCACTGACCGCATCGTCCCCGCCGCCACCGCAGCGGGACTGTCGGACCGCCGCGACCTCGCGCTCGGTCACGTCGGCATGATCGTCGGCGGCCGCGCACGATCGATGGTGTGGGAACCGCTCGCCCACTGGATTGCGGGCCTTCCGCCGGGTACACGGCGCACAGAGGAGTAGGACCATCATGAACGAGATCGTCGTCACCGCCGCCAAGCGCACCCCCGTGGGCAGCTTTTTGGGCGCGTTTTCCGCCACTCCGGCGCACGAGCTCGGTCGAATCGCGATCGAGGCCGCGCTGGCACAGGCCGGCGTCGACGGCGCCGACGTATCCGAAGTGATCCTTGGCCAGGTCCTTACCGCCGCGCAGGGCCAGAACCCGGCACGTCAGGCGTCGATGGCGGCCGGTATTCCGAAGGAGGTCCCGGCGTGGGGCGTCAATCAGGTGTGCGGATCGGGCCTGCGCGCGGTCGCCCTCGCCTGTCAGGCGATCCAGACCGGCGATGCGACGATCGTCGTCGCCGGCGGGCAGGAGAGCATGTCGCTCAGCGCGCACGCCCAGACGATGCGCGGCGGCACCAAGATGGGTGCGGTCAGTCTGGTCGACACGATGGTCAGCGATGGTCTGACCGACGTGTTCAACGGCTATCACATGGGCATCACCGCGGAAAACCTGGCCGAGCAATATCAGGTAACGCGTGGCGACCAGGACGCCTTTTCCGTCGCCAGCCAGAACAAGGCCGAAGCGGCGCGTAGCAGCGGTCGCTTCAAGGACGAGATCGCGCCCGTCACGATCAAGGGCCGCAAGGGCGATACCGTGGTGGCGGACGACGAATATATCCGCAGCGGCGTGACCATCGACAGCGTCAGCGGTGTGCGCCCGGCCTTCAAGAAGGACGGCACCGTCACCGCCGCCAACGCCAGCGGCCTCAACGACGGCGCCGCGGCGCTGGTCCTGATGAGCCGCGAGGAAGCCGAGCGGCGCGGCGCCCCCGTGCTCGCCACGATCAAGAGCTGGGCGAGCGCCGGCGTCGATCCGTCGATCATGGGCATCGGTCCGGTGCCGGCATCGAAGAAAGCGCTGGAGAAGGCGGGCTGGACCATCGCCGACCTCGACCTGATCGAAGCGAACGAAGCCTTTGCGGCGCAGGCGCTGTCGGTCGGCAAGGAACTCGGCTGGGATGCCGACAAGGTTAACGTCAACGGCGGCGCCATCGCGATCGGCCACCCGATCGGCGCCAGCGGCGCGCGCGTGCTGACGACGCTGATCTACGAGATGCAGAAGCGTGACGCGAAGAAAGGGCTGGCGACGCTTTGCATCGGCGGCGGGATGGGTATCGCCATGTGTGTGGAAAGGTAAGATAGCCTGCCCTTGATCAAGTGTCGGCTGGCATCTTTTGCAGGATCATACAGTCTTGCTGACCCTAGTGTCACATCGTTGCCACACGCGACGATCAACATGATCCCGGCCGGCACAACTCTCTTGTTATCCAGCGCGTTTATTGGAACCTTGCTGGCAGATGAACGGGCCGAACCCCGTCTTCGCTACAGGGGAAATCATGCGCATCAGTCTTTTGCTCGGCGCCACGGCGCTTGCCGGCTCGCTTTTCACGTCATCGGTGGCCGCCCAGTCTATTCCGAACGTACCCAGCGCCACGCCGCCAACAGCGACGACTCCGGGTAAGTCGACGGCGCCGGGTGATCCCACGGAACAGGCTGTTACCGTCAGCGCCGATGGCGAACAGCGCGATGACGGATCGATCATCGTCACGGGTTCGCGCATCGCCCGCCCTGAAATCAACGGCGTGCTCCCCGGCGTTCAGATCACGGCCCAGTCGATCGAAACACGTGGCTTCACCAATGCTCTCGAAGCGCTCAACGACATTCCGCTGGTCGGCCCCGGTGCCAGCCCGCTGAACGGCAACAACGGCGGCCAGACGGCAAGCCTGGGCGCCGCTTTCGTCGATTTGCTCGATCTCGGCACCGCGCGTACGCTGACGCTGGTCAACGGCCGCCGCTTCGTATCCGGTAACGCCGCCTCGCTGTTCGTCGCGGGCAATGAAACCGGTAGCCAGGTCGATATCAACGTCATTCCGACCTCGCTGATCGAGCGAGTCGATACGGTGACCGTCGGCGGCGCCGCCGCTTATGGTGCGGACGCGATCGCAGGCGTGGTTAACTTCATCCTGAAGGACGATTACGACGGCCTCCAGCTACGTGGGCTGACCGGCATCTCCGAACGCGGCGACGCGGCCCAGTATCAGCTGAGCGCGCTTGCGGGTCACAACTTCCTCGATGGCCGTGCCAACATCACCGCGTCGTTCGAATACAGCCGCAACGATGGCCTTCAGGCGACGAGCCGCGACTTCCGCACCATTCGCCCCGGATCGTACACCAATCCGTTCAATGGCGGTGTCCGCAACCCGAACTTCGCCCCGACCGCAATTATCGACGTCGCAAATGCCAATAACGGCGCATTCCTGCGCGCGGCGGACGATGGTCAGCCTTCGACGCTGTTCGGCCTCGGCCTGGTCACCCAGACGCTGAGCAACCCGGGCACGGTTCTCAATGTCCAAGGCACGAGCTTCTACACGCCCTATACACGGATTACCGGCATCAATGTCGCTGGCCAGGCCGTCACGACCAACTACATCGCACTGGCCAACGGCGTTGCGCCGGTCGGCTTTGCCTTGGCAGGCACGACCGCGAACGGGGCTGCGTCCACGCTGCGGGTATCGGGTACGGGCGCCAGCATCAACAACGGCTTTTTCAGCTTCTCGGGCGCACAGATCATTCAGGGAACGCCGGGTGCGGGTGCAATTACCGCCAACGGTTTGAACGGTCGTACGACGCAGGCGACCAATGTTCCATTCACGACATTCGCGCCGACGTCGCTGCCTGCCAACGTCACCGCAGCGCAAATTTTCACGGCTTATGGCGTGACGGCGCCTACCGGAGCCACTGCGGCACAGCAGACGCTGCTAGCCGTCAACCTGTTGCAAGCCAACCGTTTCACGGCCCGTGAATTCCTGGCAGCCAATCCCACGACCAACCTCAACTATTTCATCGGCACGTTCGCACCCGACGTTCCGCGGATCGCCAACACGGATACCACGCTGGTCAGTGTGAAGGTGAACGGGACGACGGTGCAGGTGCCGGTCAATCAGGTGCTGCCGTTCGTTGCGGTACCGCTGGAGTTCAACGACAACGGTACCCTGCGCGCCTACACTTTCTCGGGTCCGGTGAGCGGCAACGATCCCCTGACCGTCAGCTCCGCTCGCGGCGGTGACGGCGGCTTCCGTCGCAGCCTGGAAAATACCGTGTTGCGGACCCAACAGGACCGCTACGTCGCCAACCTGCTCGGTAAGTTCGACATCAGCGATCAGGTGACCTTCTTCACCGAAAACACTTATGCCAAGGTGCTCAACCGGTCGCTCGGCAATATTTCCGGCGCGCAGAACTTCATCACGCAGGGGCAGGAAAACGCCGCCCTCCTGGTCAACTACAACAATCCGTACCTGACGGCGCAAAATCGGGCCGTGCTGACGTCGGTGGGCATCACGCCCACAGCGACCAACCAAGGTAACTTCCTGATTACCCGTCAAAATCAGGACGTTTTCGGCGCAAACCCGTATACCAATCGGCAGGAGACCTATCGTCTGGTCGGCGGACTCCGGTCGAAGTTCGAGTTGCTCGGACATCGCTGGAACGCTGAAATTTCGGGCAGCTACGGCCGCTCCGTCCAGACGACGAAATCAGCGAATATCTCGGACATCGAGTACCAGCTTGCGCTCGACGCCGTCGATCAGGGTCTCGCCACCACGGGCGTAGCTAATGGCAATGTCGTTTGCCGGGCACAGGTATTCCCGACCCAATATCTGGGACGCACGCCGGTCGGCACGGCGCAGAACATCACCCGCGTTCGCGGTGCGGATGGCGTATTGACCGAGGTCCTGCTGACCCCGACCATTTCGCAGGCGCAGATCGACGGGTGCCGGCCGCTCAACCCGTTCGGCTACAACAACATGACGGATGCATCGAAGGCCTATGTCATTGGCCAGTCGACGTTCCGCAACGTGTCCGAACAGACCTATGCGCAGGCATCGATCGGCGGTGGTCTCTTCAATCTACCCGCCGGTACCGTCCAGATTAACGTCAACGGCGAATATCGTCGCGACAAGCTGGGGTTCTCCACCAACGAACTGAACACGCTCGGCCGGACACGCTCGGCACCGTCGTCCGACACCGAAGCCTATACCGAAACGTACGAAATCGGTGGGGAAATGGTGATCCCGCTGACAGGTCCGAACTTCCTGCCGTTCCTCGGTCGGCTCGATTTTCAGCCGGCAGTCCGAATATCGCAGCAGAACGGTCGCGCCCAAAGCTATCGCAATCTGACCGGGCAGTTGACCACGCCACAACGTAATGGCGATGCGGCCACGATCTTCTCGCTTGCCGGCACCTGGGCACCCACGCGCGACATCCAGTTCCGCGGCAATTACACCCGCTCGGTGCGTCAGCCGTCGATCGTCGAACTCTTCCTTGGCGGCCAGCCGTCGTTCACGACGCCGGTCGATCTGTGCAATCCGGCGAACATCGACTCGGGTAGCTTCGTGGCCAACCGGCGCAAGAACTGCACCGCGGCGGTGATCGCGGCCGGGGTCAGCGATGCGCAGGGCGTAATAACGACGACCGATCGGGCAACCTCGTTCCTGCAAAATTACGTCGCCACCGGCGCCGGTCTGCAAGGCGTGTTCAACGGCAACACCGCACTCAACCCGGAGCGCGGCGAAAGCTGGACCGCCGGTGCGGCCCTCACGCCGCGCTGGATTCCCGGCTTGACGATCTCGGCGGATTATATCGATGTCCGCGTGAAGGATGTGATCACCACGGCCAGCATCGGCACCTTCCTGCAGACCTGCTACGACAGCCCGATCTATCCCAACCCCACTGCTGACGTCGGCATCAACAGCTGCACGCAATTCTCGCGTGGCACCGATTTCCAGCTGCAGAACGGCTATTCGGCCGGCTTCCTCAATCTGGGTGGGCAACGGGTCAAGGCCGTCAACGCATCGGCGAATTACACGATCGAGCTGGGTTCGGATCGACTGACCCTGCGCGGGGGTGCGTACCGCCTGATCAGCTATCAGGTCTCGCCATCGGGCAAGTATGACGACACGCAGGAATCGGTCGGTTCGTTCGGTCGGCCGCGGTGGGAGACGCAGCTGTCCGCGCGGTACGAACATAACCAGGTCTATGGCCAGGTTACCTGGAACCGCAGCGACCCGACGCGGATCTTCGTCAGCAATCTGCCTGCGACCAACGAGCAATATCCGTACACGCGCTATGCAGCACAGAACAACGTTGACATGACGTTGGGTGTCGATGTCAGCGAAAGCTTCCGCTTCCAGGTGTTGGTCGCCAACGTGTTGGACAACACCACGGCCGGCGATCTGGGCTATCGCTTCGCCGATTACTATGATCAGATCGGTCGGCGTTATCGTATGACGGTCACCACCCGCTTCTGATCCAAGACTTCGCTACAGAGGGTCGTTCTTCGGAACGGCCCCTTCTTTTTACACTGTTCGGCCCCGCGCGTATCGCCGCCCCAAACTCGTAAGCAGCTCGTACTGCGACATCCCGCTCCGCGCCGCCGCATCCGGCAGGGCGAAGTCGATCGCGACCCAGTCGCCCTCCGCCAGCTCGCGCGCGGCCGTTACGTCGAGCGCCACGAGGTCCATCGAGACGCGCCCGATCACCGGCAACGCGCCGTCGTTCGCGCTGCCGCGATCCGAAAACCCCCGGAAATAACCGTCGGCATAGCCTAGGTTAACGATCGCGACCTCCGTCTCGCGCTGCGCAGTCCATGTCGCGTTGTAGCCGACGGTGTCGCCGGCCTGGACGGTGCGACGCTGCAAAATCTGCGCCTCCGGCGTCACCACCTGCCGGATCACACCCGCGCACTCGCGCCGGGGGATACCGCCGTACAGTGCCAATCCCGGGCGGGTGAGATCGAACGCATAATCGACGCCTAACGCGATCCCGGCGGAGTTGGCGAGGCTCATCCGCCGCACGTCCGTCACGCCCTGCAACGATCTGAACAGATCGCGCTGCCGCGCATTCATCACGCTGTCTTCGTCGGCGCAGGCGAGATGGCTCATCAGCGTCTCGATTGTCAGGCCATCGAGCAGTCCGCCGCGCACCGCATCGGGCGATACCCCCAGCCGGTTCATACCGGTATCGACCATCACGTCGCAGGCTCCGCCGCCCGCCTCTTTCCATCGGGCGACCTGTGCATCGGTGTTGAGGACGGGTCGGGCGATGCCGGTCCGCGCGACCGCCATGTCCTCCATCCGCACCCCGTGGAGCACCGACAAGGGCAGTCGCATCGCCGCCAGCCGCTCGGCCTCCGCCCAGGTCGCCACGAAGAAATCGCGGCAACCGGCCGCTGTCAGATGACGGGCGACGAGGGATGCGCCGAGGCCATAGCCATCCGCCTTGATCGCGGCGCCGCAGACCGCCGCACCGCTCATGCGGTCGAGCGTGCGCCAGTTATCGGCGAGGGCGGCGGTGTCGATGCGGAGGCGTAGGGGAGCGGTCACGCATCGCCGCATAAGCCCGCGGGCGCCGCGCGTCGATGCCCGGTGCGCCGCCGCGGCTCAGTCCAGCGCCGCGCGCATGCCGATCCACAACGTTCGGGGCGAGGCGCGCTCGACGATCGCGGCACCGCTGATGCCGGCCTCCACGCGCGCATCGAACAGGTTTTCCGCGCGCGCCTCGATCGACAGACCGCGCGTCAAGGGCAGCGCGGCGTAACCGTCGAGCGTCGTCGCAGGCGCGAGGCTGCGGCCGTTCTGGTCATCGTCGAACTGGCGCGCGACACGGCGGACCGTGGCCGACAGCGCCGCCCGCCCCCGGCGCCAGCCGAGCGTGCCGGACAGCGCATCGCGCGGCGTCTGCGCCGGGCGGAGGTCATCGAGCGCCGCCGCCGCGGCCGATGCCCTTACCCGGGCGTCGACATGGCTCCACGATGCCAGCGCGGTGACCCGCCCGACGGTGTAGCTGGCATCGACCTCGACCCCGGTCGAGCGGATGGCATCGAGATTGCGGCGCACCCGCGATGCGCTGGTCGACGTCGAGTACAAGGTGACGTTGGCGATCGCATCGTCCAGCCGGTTGTGAAAGACGGTTGCGGCCAGGCTCCCGCCCGCAAGCGGCGTCAGCGTCACGCCACCCTCGATCCCGGTCAGACGCTCAGGCGAGAGCGCGGCATTGGCGGCGGTGACGTCGTTGCCGACACGGAATGGGCGGTAGAGTTCGTTGAGCGTCGGCAATCGCCAGCCGCGATAGCCCGCAGCCCGCAGTGTAATCGCAGGCATGACCTGCCACGCCGCGCCGATGCGGCCGGTGAATTCGCTGCCGTCGCGATCCGCGAACCGGTTGGCGGTCAGCGCCGCACCGCCGACGATCGGCTGTTCGGTCAGATAGCCGCCGTCGATGCTCCAGCGATCGATTCGCGCCGCGCCGGTCAACGTCAATGCGTCGATCGCAATGCTGCCATCGGCGAACAGGCCTTCGGTGCGGGTCGATCCCCCCGCTTCCCGCCGCCGGGTCGGTGCCGCGTTCACGAAGGTGAACAGCTCCTGCGTCTTGCCGGACACGTCGCGGATATCGGCGCCCATCCGCAGGTCGATCGTGCCGCCGACGGGCGGGCGCACCTCCAGCCGCGCACCCAGCCCCGTAGCGGGCGTATGATACTGGTCGAGCGACTGGCTCACCGTCGTACGGGCGGCGTTGACGCTCGCAAAGTCCGACGCGAAGGCGCGGGTCTGGAGATAGGCGAGCGCCGACCATCCCCAGCGCCCCCTGCCGACGAGGCGCAGGCTGGCATCCGCACCCTGCGACCGGTTGATCGTAAATGCGGTGCCGCGTTCGCGCCGGTCGGTGAATGCGCTGACGTTCGCCTGCAATTCGGTCGACGCGCCGACGCCGATCACGGTACGCAGCGCCCCCGACGCCTGTTCGTACGGGGCGGGCCGGTCGACGGGGCCGCGGCTGCCCGCCACCACTGGGACGAACCCGTCGCCCCGCGCATAGGCGGCGGACAGCGTCGCGAAACCGCCGGCGCGGACCAGCGCGCCGGATGCCTGCGCCTCGACCGAATCGCGGCTGCCGTAGAAGACGCTGGCGTCGAGCGGGCTCAGCTGGTCGGGGGTGGCACTGTCGAGCTGCACCGTGCCGGCCAGCGCACCGGCGCCGAAATACCCGCTGCCGCCGCCGCGCGTCACGCGTACCTGCCCCAGACGACCGGTGGCATAAGCGGGGAACGCCACCCAACCGCCGAACGGATCGGCCTGCGGCACGCCATCGAGGATCAGCAGCGCCCGGCTGGACGCGTTGCCGCCGATGCCGCGCAGGGTGATGCCCTGGCTAGTGGGATTGGCGGTACGACTGTCGGAGCGCCGGAATTGCTGCAACCCGGCGACATCGGCCAGCACGCTTTCCAGTCGTGCGCTCGCATTCGCCTGTAGCCGTGCACGATCGATCGTCACGATGTCGAAGGCGCGTTCGCCGGGCGATGCCGCCAATCCCCGCCCGGTGACGACGATGTCGGCGCCGTCGCCCGTGCCGGATATGGTCTGGGCCCGGATCGGAGCAGATACGGCGATGACGAGAGCGGCGATCGGCAGGTAGCGCATCACCGCCTCCAAGCCGGTTTTGCGCCGTGCCGCAATGGTGCCCGACATATCGACCACCGATTGCCCGATCATCGACGATCGTCAAAAAACCTCGCTAACCCAGATCGATGCACGTGCCATCTGGCGGAACACGCACCGGCGGGGCGGGTTGGCGGCCTCAAAACGAGGAGCCGATATGACCGATTATCCAACGCCCCCCTATCCCGAACAGCAGCAGGACATACCCGGTCGCACCGACCGGATGGACCCGCGACCGGATCACGGCGAGCACAGCTACGAAGGATCGGGCCGGCTCGCCGGCAAGGCGACGATCGTGACCGGCGGCGACAGCGGCATTGGCCGCGCGGTCGCACTCGCCTTCGCACGCGAAGGGGCGGACGTGCTGATCGCCTATCTCGACGAGCACGACGACGCCGCAGAAACGCAGCGGCTGGTCGAGGAGGCCGGTCGGCGCGCCGTTACGGTCGCCGGCGACCTGTCCGACCCCGGGCATTGCCGCAGCGTCGTCGCGCGTGCCGCCGAGGCGTTCGGCAGGATCGACGTGCTGGTCAACAATGCGGCGCACCAGCGCAGCTTCGAAGCGCTGGAGGATATTCCGGACGAGGAGTGGCAGCGAACCTTCGCGGTCAACATGCATTCGATGTTCTATCTGTCGAAGGCCGCAGTGGCGCACATGGGCGAGGGCGCATCGATCATCAACACGACGTCGATCAACGCCGACGATCCCAGCCAGACGCTGCTGGCCTATGCGACCACCAAGGGAGCGATCCATAATTTCACCGCCGGCCTGGCGCAGATGCTCGCCAGCCGCAAGATCCGCGTCAACGCGGTCGCGCCCGGTCCGGTGTGGACGCCGTTGATCCCGTCGACGATGCCGCCGGAAGCGGTGAAGACGTTCGGGCAGAACACGCCCCTGGGCCGCGCGGCGCAACCGGTCGAACTCGCGCCGCCTTATGTGATGCTCGCCAGCGACGAAGCGAGCTACATCACCGGCGCGACGATCCCGGTGACCGGCGGCCGGCCGTTTCTTTGATCGGGATCAGGCCGGGCCGGGAACGATCCGGCCGCTCTCGCGCTCGGTTACAAACCGGGAGAACGATCATGGTGCAGGCACGACGGACGGCGCAGCGCTCGAACGGTACGTGCGCGTGAGCCGGGAACGGCTGGGTGCCGAGTCGCTGCGCGACGAGCTCAATCAGGCGGCTTTGCGACTGTCGCTCGACAGCGAGGGGGCCAAGATCGAATTCATGCTGCCGACGCTCGCGGATCCCGAAGACGGCATCGCGATGCACAACTGGGACGTGCAGGCCTTTTGCCCGGAAGAGCTCGACGGCATCGCCCGCAAGGCGGTGGAGCAGGTCGCGGCGACATGGGATCTCGACCCCCATGTTGCCGAAGAGAGCGGGGATCACCCCGACTGACTGCCCCGCTGGTCCTCAATATCCGTTCTGGAACAGCATTTTGCGCATCTCGGGCACCGTCGCCGACAATTCCCGCGCCATCATCGCCGCAAAATAGCGAGCGCCCGCATAGCCTAGATGCGTGCGATCGAACGACAGCTTGCGCTGTGCGAACGGCAGATCGTCGACCTCACCGGTGGCGGCCGGCACGGCCGTGCCGGCCACGCCGGGTGGCAGCTGCGCGAATCGGTCGGCCTGCGCCTCGCCCATCGCCTGTACCGCGGCGGCGCTTTTCGCATTCAGTTCGATCAGCGGCACCTTCATCGTCGCCGCGACCTTGCGCACTGCCGCGGCCCAGGGTTCCAGATCGTTCGACAGCGCACCGTTTGCGAACATTCGCCGGGTGAGCGGCGTGACCAGAATCGGCATCGCGCCCGCGGCACGCGTTTCCCGCACATAGCGGGCGATATTGGCGGGAAACTCGGTGGCGAGATCGGTCGACCGGCCCGGTTTGCCCGGCTGATCGTTGTGGCCGAACTGGATCAGCACCCACGTTCTTGCGAACCCCGGCGTCTTCATCTCGGCGAGCGCGATTTCCCACGATCCTTCCGCGATATAGCTGCCCGAACTACGCCCGCCCCGCGCCAGATTGACGCAGGCGACGAACGACGTGACATGCTCGCCGCAGAACACCCCGCCCCAGCCACCGGCCACCGCCGTGGTGGAATCGCCGACCAGCACAATCTTGGACGCGCTGATCCGTTGCGGCACGGGCGGTGCGGGTGCGGGTATGCCCTGCGCGGAGACCGGGACGGACGATGTGCACAGCAGCGCGATGCCCAGACGGATCGCGGTCGTGCGC
Organism: Sphingomonadaceae bacterium OTU29LAMAA1; assembly: GCA_024072375.1. Lineage (NCBI taxonomy): Bacteria > Pseudomonadati > Pseudomonadota > Alphaproteobacteria > Sphingomonadales > Sphingomonadaceae > Sphingomonadaceae bacterium OTU29LAMAA1. Next base: position 3,371,913 of record CP099617.1, on the reverse strand, counting down.
ACGGCACAGCGGCGGATGGCGTTCGGCATCACGGGTCCTCTCCTCGATCCTCGCCTGTCGGTTCAGGAAACCGGTGTCATCCCACGCAAACGTGCCTGAGTCGATATGGTCAATGGGTCCGGATCGTCACCATGTGGCAGCGGACCGCGATCGGGCCATTGTCGTATCCCTCCCGCGACCCTAGAATAAGTCCGACATTTTCCGAGAGAGGTATTTTCCGATGATCGACGGCGCCCTGCTGATCGGCAGCGAAGCACGCCAGGCCGCGCAACGCTTCACCGCGGTAAACCCGGCCAGCGGCGAAACGCTGACTCCGGACTTTTCATCGGCAGGCAACGATGCCGTCGATGAGGCGTGCGCGTTAGCGGAAGCGGCGTTCCCGACCTATGCCGCCACCGATCTGAAAGCGCGCGCCGCCTTCCTCGAGGCGATCGCGCAGAACATCCTCGACATCGGTGACGACCTGATCGTCCGCGCGATGAGCGAAAGCGGTCTGCCGCGAGCGCGACTGGAGGGTGAGCGCGGCCGCACTGTCGGGCAGTTGAAGCTGTTCGCCGGCGTCGTGCGTCAGGGCGACTTCCTCGATGCCACGATCGATCCCGCCATGCCCGACCGCGCGCCGTTGCCGCGCCCCGATCTGCGCCGCATCAATCTCGCCATCGGCCCGGTCGCGGTGTTCGGCGCGTCGAATTTTCCGCTCGCCTTCTCCGTCGCGGGCGGTGACACCGCTTCGGCGCTCGCCGCCGGTTGCCCAGTGGTGGTGAAGGGACATCCGGCGCATCCCGGCACCGGCGAACTGGTCGCCCGCGCGATCCAGAAGGCGGTGGCAGATGCCGGCCTGCCCGCCGGCGTGTTTTCCTACCTGCCCGGCGAAACCAACGAGCTGGGCGGTGCACTGGTCGCCGATCCCCGCATTCAGGCGGTGGGCTTTACCGGATCGCGCGGGGGCGGCCTCGCACTGGTTCGTATCGCGGCCGAACGCAAGGAGCCGATCCCGGTCTATGCCGAGATGTCGAGCATCAACCCCGTCGTGATCCTGCCCGCCGCGCTCGCCGCACGCGGTGAGGCGCTGGGCAAGGAATTCGTCGCGTCGTTGACGATGGGTGCCGGCCAGTTCTGCACCAACCCCGGCCTGGTGCTGGCGATCGACGGTCCCGACCTCGACACGTTCGTCGCCGCCGCTGCCGCCGCGCTGACCGAGAGTGCGCCCATCACGATGCTGTCGCCGGGGATCCATGCCAGCTTCGAACAGGGTGTCGACGCGCTCGCCAGCCACGAGGCGGTTCGCACCGTCGCGCGCGGCAAGGTGGGCGAAGGCGTCAACCAGGCGGTCGGCGCGGTGTTCGAGACGACGGCCGGGGCGTTCATTGCCGATGCCGCGCTCAGCCATGAAGTCTTTGGCTCGTCCTCGGTCGTGGTGCGTTGCCGCGACGTCGCGGAGATCGCGAAGGTCATCGCCGGTCTGGAGGGTCAGCTCACCGCGACGCTGCAGATGGATCCAGCCGACGAGGCCGATGCCGCGACGCTGGTGCCGGTGCTCGCGCGCCGGGTCGGGCGCATCCTCGCGAACGGCTGGCCGACCGGGGTCGAGGTGGCGCCGGCGATGGTGCACGGCGGACCGTTCCCGGCCACCAGCGATGGCCGCACGACATCGGTCGGCACGCTGGCGATCGCCCGTTTCCTGCGGCCGGTGTGCTTCCAGAATCTCGCGCCCGCGCTGTTGCCGAAAGGATTGGGTGACGACAACGCCTGGGGCGTTTCGCGGCGCATCGACGGGAAGCGAGAAGCCAGCGCTACCTGATCGGTCGTCCCTGCAAGAGGGGGTGGCCGCGAAACTGGCGGAGGGGGAGGTTGGCGACGAACCTGATCGCTTGTGGAAACGCCCCCTCCACCATCCGCTGCGTGGGCGGCCCCCTCCCCCGCTTCGCGAGGGAGGGATTACGGCAGTACGACCGGTGTCACGGGCAATCCGCATACCCCGGCATCGAACGCGAACACGTCTCCCGCCCCGGGCTGCTCGGCCAGTTCAGCGTCGTCCAGCCCCTTGCGCGCGCTGGTTGCGAAGGCGGTGCGCAAGTCGTCGCCACCGAAGGCGATCTTGGTGATGTTGGACGCGGGCAGCGTCACCGTGCCCATCAGCGTGCCTGCCGGATCGTAGCGCCGCACACCCCAGCCGCCCCATAATGCGACCCAGAGGCAACCGTCCGCATCGACGACCGATCCGTCCGGATGGCCCGCGTCGTCCTCGATCGTGACGAACCGCTCTGCCGGCCCGAGCGTGCCGTCGTTGCCGATACGCGCGCGCCAGATCGTCTTGCCGAGCGTATCGGTGTGGTACAGCGTGCCGTCCGCAGCGATCGCGGGCCCGTTGGTGATGCACACGGGCGGCAGGCCGCTATCGACGATTGCGCCATCGGCGAAACGGTACAGGCGCCCGCTCGCATCGGTTTCGGCATCGTCCATCGTGCCGAACCAGATCCGGCCGGCGCTGTCGGTAGCCGCATCGTTCAGCCGGTTGCCGGCGGCATCGCCCTGCGCGCGGGCGATGAAGGTGAAGCTGCCGTCCGCGGGATCGAACCGGTGCAATCCCGTCCGCAGGCCCGCGATCATGCCGCCATCGGCGGCCGGCAGCACCCAGCCGACCTGATCGGGCGCGTCCCAGCGCCGCGCCGCGCCGGTCGCCGGATCGACGCGATGCACATGCCGGCTTTTGATGTTGACGAACCACAAGGCGCGATCGCGACCGACCCACACCGGCCCCTCGCCCAGCGTCGCCTGTACCGGCAGCAGGGTGCGTACATTGTGGTCGGTCATCGCAGGCGATCCTCTCGTTATCAGCAGCGCTTCATCCCCTGCCCCAACGGATTCGTCTAGTCTGACAATTACGCGATCAGACGTCGAACAGGTGCCGGTACTGACGCGGCTGCGATCGGAGGTATTGGTCGGGCGCCTTCACCCGGGCGCCCAGATGCGCCGCCGCGTGCCAGGGCCAGCGCGGGTCGTACAGGATCGTGCGGGCCAGCGCGATCATGTCCGCATCGCCGGTGCCTACGATCGCCTCCGCCTGTTCGTAATCGGTGATCAGGCCGACCGCGACGACCGGCATACCGCAGCCCTGCTTGACCGCCCGCGCGAGCGGCACCTGATAGCTCGGGCCGACCGGGATCGCCTGCCGCGGGTCCAGCCCGCCGCTCGACACGTGGATACCGGCGCACCCGCGTGCCTCCAGCGCCTGCGCAAAGGCGACGGTCTGCGCCGCATCCCAGCCACCCTCCACCCAGTCGCTGCCGGACACCCGCATCGTCACCGGGCGATCCGCCGGGAATGCTGCGCGGACGGCGTCATAGACCTCGAGCGGGAAGCGCATCCGGTTCTCAAGACTGCCACCATAATCGTCGTTGCGCCGATTGGAGAGCGGCGAAAGGAACTGGTGGAGGAGATAGCCATGCGCGCCATGCAATTGCACCGCGTCGATCCCCAGCCGCGCCGACCGATGCGCGGATCCGGCGAAGGCGTCGCACAGCCGCTTCAGATCATCGACGGTCAGCGCGGCGGGTGCATTCTCGCCCTCGGCGAACGGCGTGGCGGAGGGCGCCACCGTCTGCCACCCGTCGGCATGATCCGGCGCGATCTGCTTGCCGCCCTTCCACGGCAGGTCGGTCGATGCCTTGCGCCCGGCATGCGCGAGCTGGATCGCGATCGGCATGTCGGAATGACGGCGTACCGATTCCAGCACGCGCGCCATCGCCGCCTCGGTCGCGTCGTCCCAGAGGCCGATGTCGGCATAGGTGATCCGGCCTTCCGGCACGACCGCGGTCGCCTCGATCGTCAGCAGCCCGGCGCCCGACAGCGCGAGATGGCCGAGGTGGATCAGATGCCAGTCGGTCATGCAGCCATTGTCGGCGGAATATTGGCACATCGGCGCGATGACGATGCGATTTGGCAGCGTCAGCGAACCGACGGTGACGGGCTGGAAAAGCGCAGGGCCGCTCATGCAGAAAGTCTCCGGTAACAGGGTCGAAGAGCGTTACGCACCGGATGCCATTTGGTGCCGTGCCGGCAACGTCACGCAGGCTGCCAGACCGCCACCCTGCCGCGCCGCCAGCGTCAACCGCCCACCATGCAGATCCGCCAGTTCGCGCACGATGGCCAGCCCGAACCCGTGCCCCTCGCCCCGCTCGTCCAGCCGCACGCCGGGGTGCGTCACCCGATCGCGCTCCGCAGCGGGAATGCCGGGGCCGTCATCGGCGACGCAGAGCTCCAGCCACCGCGCATCGGCCTGCCGCCGGGCCGTCACCCACACCCGCATGACGGCATGCCGCGCCGCATTATCCAACAGATTGCCGAGCAGTTCGTCGAAGTCCTGCGCGTCGATCGCGGCAGTCACGTCGGCGATATCCGTATCGATCGTCAGCCCGCGCGTCGCATGCAGCCGCCCGATCGCCTGCACCAGATCTGCGACGGCCGGCGCGACCATCGTACTGGCGCGCGCATCAGTGGTCGCGGCCCGCGCCCGCGACAGATGGTGGCGGATTGTCGCATCGATCCGCGCGACCTGCGCCGTCCGGCCCGGATCATCGCGTACGGACAGTGCCAGCGTCGCCACCGGCGTCTTCAGGGCATGAGCGAGATTCGCCGCCGACTGCCGCGCCGTCGCCAGCGCTGCTTCGCGATCCGCCGCCAGCGCGTTGAGCTCTGCCACCAGACCGCGCAATTCGACCGGCTGGTCCTCGTCCAGCCGCGTCGCCGCCCCCGCCCGGATCGCGGCAACCTGCGCCTGCATTCGCCCGAGCGGCTTCAGCCCCAGCCGAAGCTGTACCCATGTCGCCGCCGCCAGCAGCAACGCAAGGATCGCCAGCGCCAGCTGCAACGGCCAGAAGACATCCTCGAGCGGCCGGTCGATCACGGCACGCGGGACCGAGGCGGTTACCGTCGTCCGGCCGATCACCAGCCGCCGCGCATGGACGCCGCGTCCGGCCCCGTCCGCACCGTCGAGCGCTTCCGGGCCGCGTTCGTGGCGCGGGTGCGGGCGCCCGTGCAGCACGGGGCGGTCGGTGGACCCGATCGCGCCCGCTGGCGTCTCGATCCGCCACCGCCACCCCCGACCCGCCTCCAGCGCGCCAGATCGCTCCGCCAGCGCCGCACGGTCGACCTGCCCATCGGCATCGACCACGCTCGCCAGCAGAGCGATCTGTGCATCCAGTCTCCGGTCGATGCCCTCGGTCACCACCCGCTCCAGCACGCCGCCGATCGCCCAGCCCGCGACCCCGAGCGCAGACAGGATCGCCATCGCCGACAACAGCAGCATGCGCCCCTGAATAGAATTGGGCAGCAGCCGGCGGATCATGGGCACGTCAGCCGGTAGCCACGGCCGCGTACCGTCTCGATCATCGTCGGGCCAATCTTGCGTCGCAGCCGCCCGACGATCACCTCGAGACTGTTCGAATCGACATCGGCATCGCCTTCATAGACGCGTTCCAGCAGGTCGAGACGCTCGATCACCGCTTCGCGCCGCAGCATCAGCGCCGACAGCACCCGCCATTCGAACGCGGTCAGCTTCAGCGGCAGGCCGTCCAGTTCGAAATGCCCGATCTGCGTATCGAACGACAGCCGCCCGCAGGTGAGCACAGGCTGCGCGTGCCCCGCTGCGCGCCGGACGAGCGCGCGCAGCCGCATCACCAGCTCGTCCAGCCGGAACGGTTTGACGAGATAATCGTCCGCCCCGGCCTTGAAGCCCGCGACCTTGTCGGACCAGCCGTCGCGCGCAGTCAGGATCAGCACCGGCAGCACGCGTCCGGCCGCGCGCCATTCCTTGAGCACGGTGATCCCGTCCTTGCCCGCCAGCCCGAGGTCGAGCACCGCGACGTCATACGCCTCCGTTTCTCCCAGATGCGCAGCGTCGATCCCGTCCGCGACCAGATCGACGGCGAAATGTTCGGCACGCAGTCCGCGTGCGATCGCCGGGCCCAGATCGCTGTCGTCCTCTACAAGCAAGATACGCATCGGCAGCCGGTATCCCCCGTCGCTAAACCGAACCTGAACCGCGTGGTTCAGCGGGGGTCGGACGCACCATCCTAGAACGCCGTCATCGACACACCAACCGGAGAGACCCGATGACACGTATGACAATCGGACGCCGTCAGCGTCTGGCACTCGGCGCAACCGCCCTGATCGCGATCGGCGCAGCCGGCGGCGCAGGCGCGGTGGCGCTCACCCGCCCATCGATCGAGATGGCGCCGACCAACGTCACGCCGATCGCCAGACTGGGTTCCAGCGACGGCATCGTCACGGTGAAGGGCCGCGTCGCCGAGGTCTTCGGCGATCGCTTCGTCGTGCAGGACGGCAGCGGCCGCGCGATGATCGATGCGGGCCGCAATGCCGGCAGCATCGTCAAGGGCAGCGCCATGACGGTGCAAGGTCGTTACGACGACGGCCAGTTGCGCGCCCGCTTCCTCGTCGATCCGGCGGGTCAGGTCAGGGAGGTGGGACCCGCGCACGGTCCTCACGGCCCACGTGGACCGCACGGCCCCGGCAAACCCGGTGGTCCGGACGGCTCCGGTGGCCCGCGTGGCGACGGCCCGCCGCCTCCGCCCCCCGCAGACGGTCGCGGCACACCCCCGCCGCCGCTCGCCGCAGGCGCACCCGCGGCCGCACCGGCTGGGACTCCGCCTTCAGCGGGGGCACCGGCAGCGACACCCGCGCGCTAGCCCCGTGTTCCTGCGAATGCAGGACGACAGAAGACCCGGTCGCGCCCCACGCGGCCGGGTCTTTCCCATTGCGTTATCCCGCGCGATAACGCGGGCATGACCCCGCTTCCCACCGACGCGCTGATCGTCATCGATCCGCAGAACGACTTCTGCCCCGGCGGCGCACTCGCCGTCGGGGACGGCGATGCGATCATGCCGGGCATCGCGACGCTTGCTGCCCGTTTCGCCCATGTCGTCATCACGCAGGACTGGCATCCCGCCGGTCATAGCTCGTTCGCGAGCAGCCATCCCGGTGCCGTGCCCTTCTCCACGACGATGATGCCCTATGGCGAACAGGTGCTCTGGCCCGATCACTGCGTGCAGGGCAGCCACGGCGCGGCCTTCCACCCCGGAATCGCGCGGGCGATCGACCACGCGCAGATGATCCTGCGCAAGGGCGGCAATCCCGCAATCGACAGCTATTCCGCCTTTCGCGAGAACGACCGCAGCACCGCCACCGGCCTTGCCGGATTCCTGCGCGACACCGGAGTGACCCGCTGCGTGCTGGTCGGTCTGGCGTATGACTTCTGCGTCGGCTGGTCGGCACTGGACGCGGTGGCGCACGGATTCGAGGCCGTGGTGGTAAAGGACCTCAGCCGCGCGATCGGCATGCCGATCGCCGATGGTCGCACGACATTGGACGATATCGAGGATCGCTTCGCTGCCGCCGGCGTGACGATCGCCTAGCCGACCAGCGTTCGCCGCACCGCATCCTGCCACCCCACCGCCAGCCGTGCGCGGTCCGCCGCCGCCATTCGCGGTTCGAAACAGGCGCCGCGCCGCCAGGTGCGGGCCAGTGCCGTGCGATCCGCCCAGACACCCGTCGCCAGCCCCGCCAGAAACGCTGCGCCCAACGCAGTCGTCTCCAGATGCTCGGGTCGCTCCACGGGCACCTGCACCATGTCGGCAAGGAACTGGCACAGCCAGTCGTTCGCGGCCATGCCGCCATCAATCCGGATCGTCGCGGGCGCATCGCCGCCATCGGCGATCATCGCCTCCGCCAGATCCATCGTCTGGTAGCCGACCGCCTCCAGCGCCGCACGGGCCAGATGCGCCGCTGTCGTCCCCAGCGTCAGGCCGTAGATCGCGCCCCGCGCCGCCGGGTCCCAGTGCGGTGCGCCCAGCCCGACGAAGGCGGGGACCATGTAGACGCCATGGCTGTCCGGCACCTGCGTCGCCATGTCGTCGGTTTCACGCGCATGGGTGATGACGCCCAACCCGTCGCGCAGCCACTTCACCGCCGCCCCCGCGACGAAGATCGATCCCTCCAGCGCATAGGTCATCACCCCGTCCAGCCGATATGCAGGCGTGGTCAGCAGGCGATGCTCCGACGTCAGCGCTTCCGTTCCCGTGTTGAGCAGCATGAAACAGCCGGTGCCATAGGTCGATTTTGCCATGCCTGCCTCGAAGCACGCCTGCCCGAACAGCGCGGCCTGCTGGTCCCCCGCCATGCCGGCGATCGGAATCGCCGCGTCGAACAGCCCGACGGCCGTCGTGCCGAAGACATGGCTGTTGTCGTGCACCTGCGGCAGCATCGCCATCGGCACCCGGAACAGCCGGCACAATTCCTCATCCCAGCGCTGTGCCCGGATATCGTAGAGTGATGTCCGCCCCGCGTTGGTCACGTCCGTGGCGTGCACCGCGCCGCCGGTCAGCCGCCACAACAGGAAGCTGTCGATCGTCCCGAACGCCAGTTCACCCCGCTCCGCCCGGGCGCGGGCACCGTCGACATGGTCGAGGATCCAGGCGATCTTGGCCGCGGAAAAATAGGGGTCGAGCAACAGCCCGGTCCTGGCGCGGACCGTCGCCTCGATACCGTCCGCCTTCAGCGCGGCGCATACATCCGCCGTGCGGCGATCTTGCCACACGATCGCGCGGTGCAGCGCCGCTCCGGTCGCGCGGTCCCAGACGACCACCGTCTCGCGCTGGTTGGTGATGCCGATACCGGCGATCCCCTTCGCGCCCACGCCGCTTTCCGCGATCGCCTGTCGCGCGGTCGCCAGCGTATCGCGCCAGATGTCCTCGGGATCGTGCTCGACCCGGCCTGGTGCGGGATAATGCTGCGCGAACTCGACCTGCGCCGTCGCGACCGCGCGCGCCTGCGCATCGAAGACGATGCTGCGCGTCGACGTCGTCCCCTGATCAATCGCCAGGATATGGGTTGCAGCCATCGGTCATCCTCTTCGTATCGTCGCCATGGTGACGCAGCGCCGCTTTCGGGTAAAGCGGGCCACCCTGGAGGACGTGAGCATGGCGGACGTGGACCTGCTGATCGTCGGCGGCGGCATCAACGGCGCGGGGATCGCCCGCGACGCCGCCGGACGCGGCCTGTCGGTGATGCTGGTCGAGCAGGACGACCTCGCCAGCCATACCTCGTCCGCCAGCACCAAGCTGATCCACGGCGGTCTGCGCTATCTGGAATATGGCGAGTTCCGGCTGGTGCGGGAGGCGCTGATCGAACGCGAGCGGCTGCTCGGCATCGCGCCGCACATCATCTGGCCGCTCGCCTTCGTGCTGCCGCAGGCGCAATCGCCGCGGCCGGCATGGATGGTGCGGCTCGGCCTGTTTCTCTACGACCATCTCGGCGGCCGCAAGCGCCTTCCCGCGACGGAAACGATCCATTTGTCGCGCGATCCCCGCGGCAACGGATTGAAGCCCGGCAAGGCGGACCGCGCCTTCGTCTATGCCGATTGCTGGGTAGAGGACAGCCGGCTGGTCGTCCTTAATGCCCGCGATGCCGCCGCTCGCGGCGCGGCGATACACACCCGCACCCGCCTGATCGCCGCCGTCCGCGATGGCGGCGAATGGCGTGCGACCATCGAGGATGCCGCCGGCCCGCGTACCGTAATCGCCCGTGCTTTGGTCAACGCCGCCGGGCCATGGGTCGCCGATATCCTGTCGAAGGTACCGGGCGCCCACCAGGACCGCGGCGTGCGCCTGATCAAGGGCAGCCATATCGTCGTGCCACGCCTATATGATGGCGAACACGCCTTCATGCTGCAGAACCCGGACCGCCGCATCGTCTTCGCGATTCCCTACGAACGCGACTTCACCCTGATCGGCACCACCGACCAGCCGTGGCAGGGGCCGCCCGGCCCTGCGACCATCGACGCGGAGGAGACAGCTTACCTCTGCGACACGGTGAACCGCTATTTCACGCGCGCGATCGGCCCGGCCGATATCGTCTGGAGCTATTCAGGCATCCGTCCGCTCTACGACGATCACGCTGCCAACGCCTCTGCGGTGACGCGCGATTACGTTCTGGACCTCGACGCGGAGGACGGACGGGCACCGCTGCTGAGCGTGTTCGGCGGCAAGATCACGACGTATCGCAAGCTGGCCGAACACGCGCTCGAGAAACTGGCGGCCACGTTCCCGGATGCGGGTGGATCATGGACTGCGACACAGCCGCTTCCCGGCGGCGATTTCATGCATTTCGACACAATGCTGGCCAGCCTGATCGCCGCTCGCCCCGACCTGCCTGCGCATCTCCTGCAACGCCTCGCCCGTGCCTACGGTACCGACACCGCTGCGCTGCTGGGCGACGCGCAGGACGTCGTCGCGCTCGGCCGGCATTTCGGCGGCGATCTCTACGCACGTGAGATCGATTATCTCGTCACGCACGAATGGGCGCGGACGGCGGACGACATACTCTACCGTCGCAGCAAACTCGGCCTCCACGTTCCGGACGGTACGGCAGAGGCGATCGCGGCCTATCTCGGGTAACGCCCACCCGCAGGCAAGGGTATGAACGAGAACGCCGGTTCTATCATACCCGCCCCGGGGGGACCTCCCCGGCGAAGTGCGCCTCCAGATTGGCCACCACCATCGCCGCCATCGCCGCTCTTGCCTCCACGGTGGCGGACCCCTGATGCGAAGACAGCACGACGTTGTCCCGCCGCAGCGCCGTCGGCACATCCGGTTCGTCGGCGAACACGTCCAGTCCCGCCCCGGCGATCGTCCCGGACTCGAGTGCGGCGATCAACGCGGGCTGATCGACCAGCGCGCCGCGCGCGACGTTCACCAGAACGCCGTCCGGCCCCAGTGCCGCCAGCACCGCCGCATCGACCGCCCCGACGTTGGCCTCGTCGGGCGCTGCCGACAGCATCAGTACATCGCATTCCCCGGCGAGGCGGCGCAGATCGGCGACGAACCGCCAGGGCACATCGGCCTTCGGGGAACGCGCGCTGTAGAGCAACTCCCCGGCAAACGGTACCGCCCGCAAGGCGATCGCCCGCCCGATCGCTCCCAGACCATAGACCCCGATCCGCCGCCCGGACGCACGCCGGGCGAGCGGCACCGACCAGCCGCCGTCCCGCACGACGCGATCGTGCGCCGCGATCCGTCGCTCCACCGCCAGCCACAATCCGATCGCAAGGTCGGCGACGTCGTCGGTCAAGACACCCGCGGTGATCGCCAGCACGATGCCGCGCGCCGCCAGCGCATCGCGATCGATCCCGTCATGCCCGACCCCGTGCACAGCGATGATCTCCAGGGCGGGCAGACGATCGAGCAGGGCGCCGTCGACCAGCATCGTCCCGCCGCCCACCAGCGCGCGCACCCGGTCGCACGGCGCATGGTCGATACCGACATGCAGCGTGAACCGCTCCGCCAGCCGGGGTGCGAGCGTGTCGGGCAACGCCGACAAGGCGAGAACGTCGATCATAACCACTCCAAACCCCTGCTCACTCGCGGGAGAGAAATCGGGTCACACGCTCACTTCGCTTCGCGTTCGTCCGTCCGCACCGAATATTCGCAGGTACCGTGCGATCTCGGCCGGATCGCCGGTGGCTTTCGCCGGATTGTCGGACAGCTTCACCGCCGGCCGGCCGTTCGCCCGCGTCACCTTCGCCACCAGCGAGATCGGCTCCAGTCCCGCTGCACCATCGGGGTCGCAGCCGCGGAAGTCGTTGGTCAGGTTCGTCCCCCAGCCGAAGCTCATCCGCACCCGTCCTTGGAAGTGCCGATAGACGCGCTCGATCGAATCCACGTCCATCCCGTCCGAGAAGATCAGCAATTTGTCGCGCGCATCCTGCCCGTGAGCCTGCCACCATTCGATCACCTGCTCGCCCGCCTCGATCGGCGGCGCGCTGTCCGGGCGAAAGCCGGTCCAGCCCGCGACCCATGCCGGTGCATCGCGCAGGAATGCCGCCGTGCCGAACGCATCGGGCAATACCACCAGCAGATTGCCGCCGTAATGCGCCTGCCATTCCTCCAGCACGCGATAGGGCGCCGCCGCGACCCCGGCATCGTCGCGCGCCAGTGCCGCCAGCACCATCGGCAGTTCGTGTGCGTTCGTGCCGATCGCCTCCAGATCATTGTCCATCGCCAGCAGCACGTTGGACGATCCGATGAAGCGGCTGCCCAGCCCCTCCTTCAGCGCCTCGACGCACCAGCGCTGCCACAGGAAGCCATGCCGCCGTCGCGTGCCGAAGTCGGAGATGACGAGGTCGGGGAGATCGCGCAGCCGCTCGACCTTGTCCCACAGCTTCGCCTTGGCGCGTGCGTAGAGCACGTCGAGCGCGAACCGGTCCTTGCCGCGCAGCGCCGCCCGCGCCCGCAATTCGTTGACGATCGCAAGCGCCGGGATCTCCCACATGGTCGTGTGCGTCCAGGGTCCTTCGAACGTCAGCTCGAACTGTCCGTCGACGCGATGCAATTCGTACGGGGGCAACCGGAAATCCGCGAGCCAGGCGATGAAGTCGGGCGCGAACATCCGCTGCTGGCCGTAGAAGCTGTTACCCGCCAGCCAGATCAATTCTTTTTTGGCGAAGTGAAGTCGCCGCGCATGATCGAGCTGCGCCCGCAGTTCATCCTCGTCGATCACATCGGCGAGACGGACGCTGGTACTGCGGTTGATCAGCCGGAACGTGGCATCGACGTCACCGTGCAGGTGGCGGATCATCTGCAGCATCAGCAACTTGTAAAAATCGGTGTCGAGCAGGCTGCGCACGATCGGATCGAGCCGCCAATTATGGTCCCAGGTGCGCGTCGCGATATCGGTAACGGCCATGACAGCACCGCTACAGTCAAGCGCCGGGCTTTCCAACCGTTGCCATGCGGCCTAGGCGTAGTCTGACAAATCGAGGGAGAGCGGGATGGCGATCAAGAGCGAGCGGCGCGAACCGTCCCATACGCTGATCGCTCGCGACCTCGGCATCGCCATCGTCACCGGCCGTCACCCGCCCGGCAGCGTCATTCCGGGCGAGATCGACATCGCCAGCCAGCGCGGCGTCTCGCGCAGCGTCGTGCGCGAAGCACTGCGCATGCTGTCGGCCAAGGGGCTCGTCGAAAGCCGCCCCAAATCCGGCACCCGCGTCCGCGAACGCGCACAATGGAATCTGCTCGATCCCGATCTGCTGGCATGGATGTTCGAGGGCGAACCACCCGCCAGTTTCGTCCGTGCGCTGTTCCAGTTGCGCATGATCGTCGAACCGGCCGCTGCCGAGATGGCCGCACTGTCGCGTACCGCCGATCAGCTGGAGCGGATGGACACGGCCCTGCACGGCATGGTCGAGCACGGCCTCGACACGCCGGAGGGTCAGGCGGCGGACCAGACCTTCCACAACACGATTCTCGAGGCGACCGACAACGAACTGCTGGTCAGCCTGTCGGGCAGTATCGGTGCGGCGGTTCGCTGGACGACCATCTTCAAGTTCCGCGGCAGCCGCCGCCCCCGCGACCCCATGCCCCAGCACCGCCGCCTCTACGATGCGATCGCGGCCAGCGATGCGGCGACGGCAAGGGACGCGACCATCGTCCTGCTGCAACAGGCGCACGAGGATACGGAGCGCTTGCTGCAAGCGTGAGTTTGTTGAGCGTAGCGATGTCTTGGGTCACGGAGGACATCGCTTGCCTCCCCCTCCGTCACCGCTGCTCGGCGCCGCCTCCCCCTCGCGGGGGAGGACTGGAATCTTGCCGCGCCGTGAGGATCAGCAACGTTTCTCTCGCGCGCAGGAGGGAACTCCATCAATGGTTGTCGCGCGGCAACCCCATCGTTTGTGCGATCCGCTGGTATTTCTCTGCGCCCTCCAAGATCGCGCCGGTGTTCATCTGCCCGACGACCGCACGCTGGATCTCCTGCCACGGCGTCTGCGACTTCGGATAGGCGAACCCGCCCGCCGCCTCCAGCGCCGCCCGCCGGTCCATCAGTTCGGCGTCCGGGATCAGCACGTTCGCGGTGCCGGTGTTGAGGTCCACGCGCACGCGGTCGCCGGTCTTAAGCAGCGCGAGCCCACCCATCGCCGCCGCCTCTGGCGACGCATTCAGGATCGACGGCGATCCACTCGTTCCCGATTGTCGCCCGTCGCCGATGCATGGCAATGCGCTAACGCCCTCGGTGATCAGATACGCCGGCGGCCGCATGTTGACGACCTCCGCCGCGCCGGGATAGCCGATCGGCCCGGCGCCGCGCATGAACAGCAGCGTTTCCGGCGTGATCCCGGTCGCGGGATCGTCGATGCGGTGGTGGTAATCCTCCGGCCCGTCGAACACGACCGCCGGCCCCTCGAACGCGTTGAGATCGTCGGGGTTGGACAGGTAACGCTGGCGGAATTCGGGCGAGATCACACTGGTCTTCATCACCGCCGCGTCGAACAGATTGCCCGACAGCACGATGAAGCCCGCATCCTCGACCAAAGGCTGGTCGAACGGACGGATCACCTTCTCGTCCTCGATGGCGACGCCGCGGCAATTCTCGCCCATCGTCTTGCCGTTGACGGTCAGCGCATCCTCATGGATCAGCCCCTGCCCGATCAGCTGGTTGACCACCGCGGGCACGCCACCCGCGCGGTAATAATCCTCGCCGAGATATTCGCCGGCGGGTTGCAGGTTGACGAGCAGCGGCACCTTGTGCCCCTCGGTCTCCCAATCCTTTAGCGGCAGGTCGACGCCGACGTGGCGGGCGATCGCCGACAGATGGATCGGCGCGTTGGTCGAACCGCCGATCGCCGAATTGACTCGGATCGCATTGTGAAACGCCGGCTTCGTCAAGATGTCGGACGGCTTCAGATCCTCCGCCACCATCTGCACGATGCGCTTGCCGGTCAGGTACGACACCTCCTGCCGGTCGCGATACGGCGCGGGGATCGCCGCCGATCCCGGCAGCGACATGCCGAGCGCCTCGCACAGCGAGTTCATCGTCGTCGCGGTGCCCATCGTGTTGCAATAGCCCGTCGATGGCGCGGACGACGCGACCAGCCGGATGAATTCCGCATCGTCGATCTCGCCCGCCGCGAGCAGCTGCCGCGCCTTCCACACGATCGTGCCCGACCCGGTGCGCTCGCCCTTGTGCCAGCCGTTGAGCATCGGCCCGACCGACAGCGCGATCGCCGGAATATTCACCGTCGCCGCCGCCATCAGGCAGGCGGGCGTCGTCTTGTCGCAACCGATCGTCAGCACTACGCCGTCGAGCGGATAGCCGTACAACGTCTCGACCAGCCCAAGATAGGCAAGGTTGCGATCAAGCCCCGCGGTCGGCCGCTTGCCCGTCTCCTGGATCGGGTGCACGGGGAATTCCAGCACGATCCCGCCCGCCTCGCGCACGCCCTCGCGCACGCGGTCCGCCAGCACCAGATGGTGGCGGTTGCACGGCGACAGGTCGCTGCCGGTCTGGGCGATGCCGATGATCGGCTTGCCCGATTGCAGCTCCTCCAGGCTCAGCCCGAAGTTCAGGTACCGCTCCAGATACAGCGCGGTCATGTCGATGTTGGCAGGGTTGTCGAACCAGGCCCTGGAACGGAGGGGCGTGCGCGATTGCGTCATGTTATTTGGCCACCGATAGCTTGTAGATCATCACGTGCCTATACGGCTTGCCGGGATCGACCCGGGCGGACGCAAAGGCGGGCTTGTTGGGAGAGTCCGGGAATTTCTGCGGCTCCAGCGCAATGCCGTCGCCCATCCTGTAGACGTGTTTCGATTTGCCGATGAACGTCCCGTCGAGGAAATTGCCGGTATACAATTGCACGCCCGGCTCGGTCGTCGACACCTCCAGCACACGGCCTGATACAGGGTCCTCCAGTCGCGCGGCAAGGCCCGGCGCCGTGGACAGTCCCTTGTCGAGCGCGAAATTGTGATCGTAGCCGTGGCCCATCACGATCTGGGGATCGCGACCGTCGCGCAGGCCGTCGCCGACCACACGCCCGCTCTGGAAATCGAACACCGTGTCCGCGACGGGGCGCAGCTCGCCGGTCGGGATCAGATTGGCGTCGACCGGCGTGATCGCCCTGGCGGGAATCGTCAGCCGATGCCCCATCGCGTCCCTCGGCGATCCTTCGCCGGCGAGATTGAAGATCGCGTGGTTGGTCATGTTTACCACGGTCGGCTTGTCGGTGCTGGCACCGAAGGTGATGGTCAGCGCACCGTCGTCGCTCATCGCATAGGTGACCGTCACGTCGAGCTTGCCGGGATAGCCCTGATCGCCGTCCGCGCTGGTCAGCGCCAGCGTGACGCTGCCGTCCTTCACCGACACGACCCGCCACGGCTGCTTGTCGAACCCTTTGGTGCCGCCATGCAGCGAATTGACCTTGTCGTTCAGCGGCAGCTGATACGTCTTGCCGTCGAGCGTGAACCGGCCCCCGCCGATGCGATTGGCGTAACGACCGACGGTGACGCCGAAGTAATTGGGATGTGAGGCATAATCCCTGGCATCGTCATAGCCGAGCACCACGTCGGCGACCTTGCCGTTGCGATCCGGGCCACGCAGTGCCTGCAACGTCGCGCCATAGGTCAGGATGCGCGCCTCGACACCACCCTTCGCGATCAGCGTGATCGCCTCCACGGCGGTACCGTCGGGCAGCGCCCCTGCAGCCTCGCGCTTCGCGGTGGCCGCATCGGCCTGCGCGGCAGCCAACGTCATCAATCCGGCGCCTGCCATCCCCAAAGCCTTTCGAACCTTCACCGCATCTCTCCCGACACTCATCGCCGGCATTGACCCGGCGTATGCTGCCTTTATAGTCAGACAAATAACCGGGGCGCAAGGCGGCGGAACGACGTCGGCAGCGGAAGAGGATGAGAGAATGGCAGGACCGATCGGCACGACCACGCATCATGCGGTGGGGGCAGGGGGCAGCGCCTCCTACGGCAAGGCGCTCAGCCTGCTCGCCAGCCTGTTTTTCATGTGGGGTTTCATCACCGTCATCAACGGCGTGCTGCTGCCGCACCTGCGATCGGTGTTCGAACTCGACTACACCCAGACGACGCTGATCGAATCGGTCTGGTTCATCGCCTATTTCTTCGCGTCCATTCCGTCCGCCAAACTCATCGAGCGCGTCGGATACCAGCGCGCGATCGTGATCGGCCTGCTGATCATGGCTGCCGGGGCGCTCGGCATGACGCTCGCCGCCAGCCTGCCGTCCTATGGCGTGACGCTCGTCATGCTGTTCATCATCGCGAGCGGCATCACGCTGCTGCAGGTCGCGGCCAACCCCTATGTCACCGTCATCGGCCCGCCCGAAACGGGATCGTCGCGGCTGAACCTGGTGCAGGCCTTCAACTCGCTCGGCACCACGCTCGCGCCGCTGTTCGCCGGCTATCTGATTCTCGGCCGCAGCCAGAGCGGGACCGCCGAAGCCGGCGCGACGCTGACGCAGGCACAGCGTTATGCGGACGCGCAGTCGGTGATCCTGCCCTACGTCCTCGTCGCGATCGTGCTGGTCGTCCTCGCGGTCGTCATCGCGCGCTTCCCGCTCCCATCGCTGGGCGCGGCGACGCAGCGCGCGGCCAAGGCGGACCGTCACCAGCATTCGCTGTGGAAGCATCGCAACCTGACGCTCGGCATCCCGACGATGATCGCCTACCTGCTCGCCGAGATCGGCGTCGCCAACCTGTTCGTGAATTTCGTCTCGCAGCCCGAGATCGCCGCGATCACGCACGAACAGGCGTCGCGCTATCTCGCGCTGCTGTGGGGCGGGATGATGGTCGGCCGCTTCGCCGGCAGCCTCATCATGCAAAAGATCGCACCGGAACGCGTGCTTAGCGTCTTCGCCTTCGGCGCGCTCGTCGTCGTCGCCGTTGCGACGTTCACCACCGGGCCGATGGCCATGTGGTCGCTGATCGCGGTCGGGTTGTTCCATTCGATCATGTTCCCGACGATCTTCACGCTCGCGATCCGCGGCCTCGGCCCGCTGACCGAAGAGGGGTCGGGCCTGATGATCATGGCGATCGCCGGCGGTGCGCTCGTCGTTGTCCAGGGCTGGCTCGCCGATCGCTACGGCCTCCAGAACTCGTTCTTCCTGACCATGGCGTGCGAGGTCGTCGTCCTCGCTTATGCGCTCTGGGGTTCGAAGCCGACCGCCGACCTCGGCACGCCCCAAGCCGAGTAAGCGGGATGGCGAATGCGATTATCGCGGTCGATTGGGGTACGACCAATCGCCGCGCCTACCGGGTCGAGGCGGACGGCAGCGTGTCGGACGGCATGCGCGACGGGGCCGGCGTGCTGGCGATGGCGGCGGACGATTATGTCCCCGCGCTCGCCACGCTGCGCGAACGGCTCGGCGATCTGCCGGTCATCGCGGCGGGCATGATCGGTTCGACCCGCGGCTGGCGGGAAGCGCCCTATGTGCCCGCTCCCGCCGATCTTGCTGCACTCGGCCGGACCGCGCTGCGGATCGACGATGCCAGAGCCATTATCGTCCCCGGCGTGTCTTGGGTCCATGGTGCCCGTGCCGACGTGATGCGCGGTGAAGAGGTGCAGGTTCTGGGCGCGGTCGCCGCCGGCCTTGCCCCTGCCGATGCGCTGTTCTGCCAGCCCGGCACGCACAACAAATGGATCGCCACACAGGACGCGCGGATCGTGGATGTGACGACGGTGATGACCGGCGAACTCTTCGCGCTGCTCAAGGCGCACGGCATCCTCGCCGGCATGCTCGACGGCCCGGTCGCGGATGGGACTGCGTTTCGCGAAGGCATCGCGCGCGGCGCCGGTGCCTGCGACCTCGGCGCGGCGCTGTTCGAGGTCCGTGCCGCCGTCCTCCTCGCCCGCCGCGCACCCAAAGACGCTGCGGCCTATGCCAGCGGCGTGCTGATCGGTTCCGACGTCGGCGCACGCGATATGGCGGGCGAGACGGTCCACCTGCTCGCCGACGGCACGCTCGCCGCTCTCTACACCGCCGCGATCGAAACGCTCGGCGGCCGGGTAGAGCCGGTCGACGCGACGATGGCCTTCATCGCCGGCATCCACCACCTGCGCGCGCATCTGGCCGCATGATCCTCTCGCGACGTCACCACCGCCAAGGCCAGCATGCCGCAACACCCCGGGAGCCTTTACAATGACCGACCCCGCAACCCGCTTCGCCGAGGCGTTCGCCGCCTGCCCGCTCGTCGCGGTCCTCCGCGGCCTCACCCCCGCCGAGGCTGAGGCGATCGGCGACGCGCTGGTCGATGCCGGCTTCACGCTGCTCGAAGTGCCGCTGAACTCGCCCGACCCGCTGACCAGCATCGCCGCAATGGCGAAGCGCTACGCTGGCCGGGCGATCGTCGGTGCGGGCACCGTACTCACCACAGACGATGTCGCCGCCGTCGCCGACGCGGGCGGCGAACTCATCGTCTCGCCCAACACCGATCCCGCCGTCATCCGCGCCTCGGTCGCGCGCGGCATGATCTCGCTGCCCGGATATTACACCCCCAGCGAAGGCTTCGCCGCACTCGCCGCCGGCGCGCATGGCCTCAAGCTGTTTCCGGCCGAAGGTGCCGCTCCCACCTACCTCAAGGCGCAACGCGCCGTCCTCCCCAAGGACACGAAAGTGCTCGCCGTCGGGGGCATCACCCCCGACACCATGGCCGCATGGCACGCCGCCGGAGCGGATGGCTTCGGCCTCGGCTCCAATCTCTATCGCGCCGGCAAGTCCGCCGCCGACGTCGCGCGCGATGCCGCGACGTTCGTTTCCGCAGTGAAGGCCCTCGCATGACACCTCCTTCTTCGATTTCGGCCCGCCTCCTTCAGCAGCGCCTGCCCGACGGCACGCGCCGGGTAATCCTCGCCGAGCATGCCGCGCATGTCCTCACAGGCGTCACCACCACCCGCGAACTCGCGGCTGCCGCCATTACCGAAGGCAGTTCGCTGCTCGACGCTGCCCGCGCCCGTCGCTCGGACGAGACGGTGGACCTTCCCGCCGCGCTCGCCGCCGGCGAACTGCTGCCCGCGATCGATCACGACGACAGCTCGCGCCTGATGCTCGCGGGCACCGGGCTGACCCACCTCGGCTCCGCATCGGGCCGTGATGCGATGCACAAGGCCGCTGCCGAGGGCAAACAGACCGACTCGATGCGACTTTTTCTCGAAGGCATGGAGGGCGGCCGACCGACGGAGGGTCAGACGGGTGCGCAGCCCGAGTGGTTCTACAAGGGCGACGGCCAGTCGCTGATCGCGCCCGGAGCGCCGCTGACCTCGCCGTCCTTCGCGCAGGACGGCGGCGAGGAACCCGAACTCGCCGGCATCTATCTGATCGGCGACGACGGCACCCCCTTCCGCCTCGGCATCGCACTCGCGAACGAGTTCAGCGACCATGTGACGGAACGCCATAATTACCTGTGGCTCGCGCATTCGAAGCTGCGGCAGGCGGCGCTCGGTGCGGAACTGCTGCTCGGCGAACCGCCCGCCGACATCCGTGGCACCAGCCGGATCGAGCGGAACGGCGAGACCCTTTGGGAAAAGCCGTTCCTCACCGGAGAGGCGAATATGTCGCACAGCCTCTCCAACCTCGAACATCATCATTTCAAATATGCGTCCTTCCGTCGCCCGGGGGACGTGCACGTTCACTTCTTCGGCACCGCGACCCTGTCCTGCGCCGACAATATTCAGACGCAGGACGGCGACGTCTTCGCGATCGAGGCCGCGCCCTTCACGCTGCCGCTGCGCAATCCGCTCGCCACCGCACCCGCCGCGCCGGTCACGGTGACGCCGCTGTGAGCGAGCCGATCCGACTCGCGCTGGTCGGGATGGGCAAGATCGCCCACGACCAGCACGTCCCCGCGATCACCGGCAACGGCGACATCACGCTCGCCGCGACGGTCAGCCGTAACGGCGAAGGCGTAGACGGTGTCCCGCACTTCCGGGAACTCGCCGATCTGATCGCCAGCGGGATCGCGATCGATGCTGTGTCACTCTGCACCCCGCCGCAGGTTCGCCGCACCATAGCCGCACAGGCGATCGCACAGGGCTGGCACGTTTTCCTCGAAAAGCCCCCCGGCGCGACGCTGGCCGAGGTCGCGCACCTGCAAACCGCCGCGGACGCCGCCAACATCAGCCTCTTCGCGAGCTGGCATTCGCGCTACGCCCCTGGCGTCGAGCCGGCGCGCGCCTTCCTCGCCCATGCCGACATCCGCAAGGTCACGGTGACATGGCGCGAGGACATCCGCGTCTGGCATCCGGGACAGGCGTGGATTCTGGAGGCGGGCGGCTTTGGCGTGTTCGATCCCGGCATCAACGCGCTGTCGATCGTCACCCGCATCCTGCCGCGGCCGTTCTTCATCGCCGATGCGGAACTGGATTTCCCTGCCAATTGCGACGCCCCGATCGCCGCGCGCATCACCTTCGCCGACGACCATGGCGTGGCCATCGCGGCGGACTTCGACTTCCGGCAGGAAGGCCCGCAGAGCTGGGATATCGTCGTCGACACTGCGGAGGGCACGCTGACCCTCCACGATGGCGGCGCGCGTCTGGTGATGCCCGACGGCACCGAACCCTCGCATGAGGATGCGCTTCACGGCGAATATGCCGGCCTCTACGCCCGTTTCGCCGAGATCGTCCGCGCCGGTCAATCCGACGTCGACATCGCCCCCTTGCGCCATGTGGCCGACGCCTTCCTGCGGGGGCGGCGGATCACGGTGGAGCCGTTCGTCGAGTGATGTCCACGCGAAGCCGCTGAGCCGCGAAGAAAGACGTGTGTTCGCACGGAGGACACGGAGAAAAGCAGAAGGGGCGGCACCCCACTCCCCGTCATCCCGACGAAGGTCTGTATCCATGGGGGCGCTACGGCGGCGTGATGCGCTCCATCAGATCGATCGCATCCGTGGGTCCCGGCGTCCGCCGGGATGACGGATGGGAGTGGGGGCGCAGCCGACTCCAAACGCAGGTCCTCGACCCTTCTTCTGCGCGTCTCCGCGCGAACCGGCGTCTTCTCTTCGCGCCTTTGCGCCTTCGCGCTAATCAACCTACCCAGGCAGCAGCCTCGCCGATCGCAGCATACACCGCGTCCAGATCATCGTCGCCGATGCAATACGGCGGCATCACGTACACCACGTTCCCCAGCGGTCGCAGCAGCAGGTCTCGCGTCCGAAAGAACGCTAGCAGCCGCGGCCCCATCGCCGACAGATAGTCCGCGCCCTCGTCCCCCAGATCGACCGCCGCGATCGTTCCCAGCGTCCGGATATTGCGCACACCCGACAAGGCGTCGGCCCTCACCAACTGCCGCGCCGCCAGGTTCGCGACCCGCTCCAGCACCGGCTCCTCCTCCCAGATCGCGATATTCGCCGCCGCCGCCGCGCAGGCGATCGGGTTCGCGGTGTAGCTCGACGAATGAAAGAACATCCGCGCCCGGTCGGCACTCAAATGCGCCTGATAGATCGCCTCGCGCGCCATCGTCACCGCCAATGGCACCGCGCCCCCGGTCAACCCCTTGGACAGGCACAGGATATCCGGCACGACGCCGGCCTGCTCGCACGCCAGCACGGTTCCGGTCCGTCCCCATCCCGTCATCACCTCATCCGCGATGAACAGCACGTCGTGCCGCGCACAGATCGCCCGCATCTCGGCGAGCACCGATGCCGGATAGACCAGCATGCCACCCGCCCCGCAGATCAGCGGCTCGACAATCAGCGCCGCCGGAGCTTCTCGGCACGCCGCCTCCAGCGCATCCAAAGTGGCCTGCTCGCGGCCGGTGGCGGGAAACGGGATGGTCGCGACATCGAACAGCAACGGCTCGTACGCGCGGTTGAACGCGCCCCGGGCACCGACCGACATCGTCCCGATCGTGTCGCCGTGATAGCCATGCTCCAGCACCAGAATACGATGCCGCGGCTCTCCCCGATTAAGCCAGAAGCCGAGCGCCATCTTCAGTGCCACCTCGACGCTGGTCGAACCCGAATCGGAAAAGAACACCCGCGTCAGCGCCTCCGGCATCAGCCGCAGCAACCCGGCCGCCACCGCCTCCGCCGGTTCGTGCGTCCAGCCGGCGAAGATGATCTGGTCCATCTTTGCCGCCTGATCGGCAATCGCCGCCATGATCCGCGGTTCGCAATGGCCATGCGTCGTCACCCACCATGACGAAATCGCATCGACCACCCGCCGCCCGTCCGCCGTGTAGAGCGCCGCCCCCTCCGCCCGCACGACTTCGGGGATCGGCTCGCCCAGCCCATGCTGCGTGAACGGATGCCACACCGCGCTCACATGAAATCCTCCACACCAAAACTGTCCGCAAATGCCCGAGCCAACCCCGCGGCATTGAGCGGATCGACCCGGCCCAGCCGCCCCAGACGCCGCACGGCGCCGATCCTGCAGATCGTCGCCTCGCTATCCTCCTGAGCCTCACCGTTGAACGCGATACCGAGGATCGGCACCCCCCGCCTCCGCAATGCCTCGATGCTCAACAGGCTGTGGTTGATCGTCCCCAGTCCTGTGCGGGCCACCAGCACGACGGGCGCTTCCCAGCGTGCGAACATATCGGCATAAACCAGATCGCCAGCCAGCGGCACCAGCACGCCCCCCGCCCCCTCGACCACCAGCGGTCCCTCGACCGTCGGCATTGCCAGCCGCGCCGGATCGATCGTCACCCCGTCGATCGCGGCGGCACGATGCGGCGAACACGGCGTCACCAGCCGATACGCCTCGGGCAGCACCCGCCAGACGCCCAGCGCCCGCACCCCCGCCGCGTCACCGCCCTCGTCCAGTCCCGCCTGCACCGGCTTCCAGTAGGTCGCACCCAGCGCCACGGTCAGCGCCGCCGCGAACACGGTCTTGCCGACGTCGGTGTCGGTCCCCGTCACCACGATCGCCCGGTTCATCGCAGCACCCCTCCCAGACCTTCGATCGCCGCCTCGTCGACGTTGCAGGTGATCGACACCCGCAACCGCGCCGTCCCCGCCGCCACCGTCGGCGGCCGGATCGCCCGCACGTCGTACCCCGCCGCCTGACATCGCTCCGCCAGTGCCACCGCGGCACCATCCTCGCCGACGATCACCGGAAACAGCTGCGATCCGCTTGCGAAGCCCAGCGCGCGCTCCGCCGCCGCGACCAGGGCCCATAGCCGCGCCTGCCGCTCCGGCTCGTCGACCAGACAGCGCAATGCCTCCCGCACCGCCGCCGCCATCAGCGGCGATGGCGCGGTCGAGAACACGAAGCCGCGGGCCCGGTTGATCAGCATGTCGCGCAGCACGGCCGGCACGCACAGCAGCCCGCCCTCCGCGCCCAATGCCTTCCCACAGGTGTGCAGCGTCACGACATTCTCCGCGCCGTGCAGCCCCTCGGCCAGCCCCCGCCCCGCGCTGCCGAACACGCCGGTCGCATGCGCCTCGTCGATCAGCAGCATCGCGTCGTGCCGCGCCGCCACCGCCGCCAGATCGTTCAGCGGCGCCTGGTCGCCATCCATGCCATACAGGCTCTCGACGGCGATCCACGGCGTGCCGGTGCCGCCTCCAGCCCGCCACCGCCGGATCGCATCCTCGAACGCGTCAACATCGTTATGCGAAACCGCCACCCGCGGCGCACGCCCCAGCCGCATGCCATCGTGTGCACTCGCGTGCACCAGCTCATCACAAACAATTATATCGCCCGGCTGCGGCAGGGTCGCGAACGCCGCCACGTTCGCTGCATAGCCATTGGCGAAGAACAGCGCAGCCGCGCTGCCGAAATGCGCCGCCGCCTCGACCTCCAGCGCCTCATGCTCGGGATCGTTGCCGCGCAGCAGCCGCGACCCGCCCGATCCAATGCCGACGCCGCGGTCCAGCGCTGCCGCCACCGCCTGCCGCAGCCGCAAGGACGCTCCCAGCCCGAGGTAATCGTTGGAGGCGAAATCGGCGCCCGTCCTCGGCCGAAGCGCCCGCAACCGGTCGGCCGCCGCCAGCCGCGCAAGATCGTCACGATAGAATTGCAACATCGCTGCTCCTCTAGCGCCTGCACCTTCGCGCGCCAGCCCACTGGCGTTCGGCCCCCGGCATCCGATACGGGGGCACGCGCCATGTCCGATCACTGGGAGAACACGCATATGATCTGGAAGTCGATCCTCGCCGCCACCCTGGCCGCGGCGATCCCGGGTGCCGCATCGGCCCAGCGTGCGCAGACCACCACGCCGGTGCAACTGCCGCGCACCATCCTGTTCATCGGCAACAGCTTCACGCAGGGCGCGCATTCGCCGCTCCGCAACTGGCACGCCGATCGCGTCACCGATCTGAACGGCGCGGGCTATGGCGGCGTGCCGGCGCTGTTCAAGGAATTCACCGTGGAGGCCGGTCTCAACTACGCCGTCAGCCTGGAAACGCAGGGCGGTCAAAGCCTCGCCTTCCACTACGAACAGCGCCGCCAGCTGTTCGACCGCCCGTGGGATGTCGTCGTGCTGCAGGAATACAGCACGCTCGACCGCGATCGACCCGGCGACGCCACCCGCTACATCCGCAGCGTCGGCCAGCTGAGTTCGCTGTTCCGCGTTCGCAATCATGCGGTGAAGGTGGCACTGATGGCCACGTGGAGCCGCGCGGATCAGATCTATCAACCCGGCAGCCCGTGGTCCGGCAGGCCAGTGGCGACCATGGCGGAGGACCTGCGCAACGCCGCCGATCGCGCTCGCCGCACCAACCGCGCGGTGTCGGGTATCATCCCGGTCGGTCAGGCATGGAATCGCGCGTTCGCCGCCGGTATTGCCGACCCGAACCCGTATGACGGCATCGCCTACGGCCAGATGAACCTCTGGTCCTTCGACCATTATCACGCCAGCACGGCGGGCTATTATCTCGAGGCGCTGACGGTATTTGGCGACGTTACCGGCGTCGACCCCCGCAGTCTCGGCCGTAACGAACGCGCCGCGGACGAACTCGGCCTGTCACCGGATCATGCCGCGGCGTTGCAGGCGATCGCGCACGAACAATTGGCGGCACGGTAACCGCTCGCTCCCAAAGCGGCGAAAGGCAGCGATTGCATAGGCAACAGTCGGCGGTGCGGCGATCCACCTCCTACCCCCATCATCCCGGCGAACACCGGGATGATGGGGGTAGGAGGTGATGAAAAGGGGAACGAAACGAGGGGCCGTTTACACCCGCATCGGCATCAGCACGTACAGCGCCGGCGCCTTGTCGTTCTCGCGGATCAGCGTCGGCGCGGCGGCATCGTTCAGATGCACCTCGACCACATCGCCGTCGATCTGCCCCAGAATGTCGAGCAGATACCGGCTGTTGAAGCCGATCTCGAACGGCATCGCGGCATAATCGCCCGGCACTTCCTCGGCCGCGGTCCCATTCTCCGGGCTGGTCACCGACAAGGTGATCTTGTCACGATCCAGCGCCATCTTCACCGCCCGCGTCTTCTCGGTCGCGATCGTCGACACACGATCCACGCCCTCTTCGAAGCTGCGCGGATCGAGCTTCAGGATCTTGTCGTTGCCGGTCGGGATGACGCGCGAATAATCAGGGAACGTCCCGTCGATCAGCTTCGACGTCAGCACCGCCTGCCCCAGGTCGAACCGGATCTTGGTCCCCGACAGCGACACGCCGACCGACCCGTCGACCTCGTCGAGCAGCTTGCGCAGTTCGGCGACGCACTTCCGCGGTACGATCACGTCGGGCATCCCCGCCGCGCCCTCGGGCCGCGGCAGCGTCACGCGCGCCAGCCGATGGCCGTCGGTCGCTGCCGCCTTCAACGTCGGTTCGCTCGCATCGTCCTGCACGTGCAGGAAAATGCCGTTGAGGTAATAACGCGTCTCTTCGGTCGAGATCGCAAAGCGCGTCTTGTCGATGATCTGCTTCAGCGTCTCCGCCGGAATCTCGAACTGCGTCGGCAGCTCACCCTCGGCGATCACCGGGAAATCGTCGCGCGGCAGCGTGCCGAGCGAAAAGCGCGCGCGCCCCGCCACGATCGACATGCGACCCTCCGCCGCATGCAATTGCACCTGCGATCCATCGGGCAGCTTGCGCGCGATATCGAACAGGGTGTGCGCCGACACCGTCGTCGAACCCGCCTGATCCACCGCCGCCGCCACCGATTCGTTGATTTGCAGATCGAGGTCGGTCGCCATCAGCCGCAACTGCCCCTCGGCGGTCGCTTCCAGCAGCACGTTCGACAGGATCGGAATGGTATTGCGCCGCTCCACCACGGACTGGACATGGCTCAGCCCCTTCAGGAGCGTTGCACGTTCGATCGTCGCCTTCATGAGTCTTACCCCCGTCCCCCGAGTCCGGGGCGTGTCCCGCCTGTCCTACCCATGAAAAAGGGGTCGGAGCAAGCACTCCGACCCCTCGGGCGATTCCGGTTAACAGGACGTTATCGGATCAGAACCGCATTCCGACGCCGGCGACGATCTGGTGCCGATCGGCATCGATGTCGAAATCGTCTGCCCGGCCATAATGCGAATAGCGATATTCGCCCTTCACATAGGTCCGCGCGCCGATCTGATGCTCCAGTCCCGCGCCCAGCCGCAGCCCGTCGAGATCGACATGATCGCTCGTCCGCGTGGTGCCGACGTCGTAGCGCGCCTCGACCCGGGCGTTGGTATAGCCCGCCTTCGCATAGGCCATCGTCGAAGGATTGAGCACGAAGCCCGCACGGCCGCCGACATAGATGTCGCGACCCGCATCGACGCGCAGCCGGTCGCCGGCCAGCACCAGATTGTCCGTGCGCGTATCGGTGGTCGATCCGGTCAGCTCGCCCTCACCGCCGAGGATCAGATTGTTGACTTGCACGTCATACCCGACCGCGCCGCCATAGACGATGCCGTCGCTCGAACTCGAATCCTGACTGTGGCCGTCCTTCAGCGCATCGTAGCCGGCGACGCCTTCGATGCGCAGGCCAGTGAACGGCGATCCGGTCGTCTGCGCCATGGCGGGGGCGGCGAAGGCGGTCGTGGCGAGCGCGGCGAAAATGAGGTTACGCATGAACTACTCCGTGATGGGCCCCATGAACGCGGGGCGGACCGACCCAATGGCCGAAGCCGCGCACCGTTGCATGAACCTCAGCTAAACACGGAAATCCGTTGCTTTTGCGCCACAGCGATCCGACACCGGCGCGATGAACCAGCCCCTTCCTGCCTCGCGAAAAGGTCGCGATTTTATCGCCCGGCATGGGGAGACCGTTTTCAACGCCGCCCGCCGCTTGCAGGGCGACCATCCGCACACCCCGCTCACCCGCGCCGGATTCATGCAGGCCGACGAGATGGGCCGGGCATTGCGCGATCTGCTGGGCGCGAAACCAGCCCTCGCCCTCTGGGCATCGCCGACGGGTCGCGCGCTCCAGACGCTGGCGGTCATCGCCGAACATCTCGAACTCGACTGGCACGCCGCCCGCACCGACCCGCGCCTGACTGAGATCGGCATGGGCAGCTGGGGCGGCCGCTATTACGCCGACGTGATCGGAGAGGTCGGCCCGGTGGTGACACCCGAAGGCCTGCTCCGCCCCGCCGCCGACGGCGAGGATTACCGCCAGATCACCACCCGCGTCTCGGGCTGGCTCGCCGATACGCACGACGATCCCGCCGACCGGCTCGTCATCATGCACGGCATCTCCAGCCGCGTGCTCCGCGGCGTGATGACCGGCGCGGGCGACCATCCCGAATGGGGCGCGCCGATCGCCGGAGGGCTGCCGCAGGGCTCGCTGGTGCTGATCGAGCAGGGCCGCGAATCGATCCCCCACCTCGGCACCGGACACGCGCCGGCGTGAAGCGCCTGCTCGCCGTCCTGCTGCCCATATCGCTGGCCATCGCGACGCCCGCCACGGCGCGCGACACGATCGGCGTCTACAAGAGCTGGGGAGCCTTCCGCGACGCCACCCCGTCCCGCTGCTACGCCATCGCCCGCCCGGCAAAGGCGGGGGGCCGCAGCACCGGTTGGGCGAGCGTCGCGAGCTGGCCCGGTCGCGGCCTGCGCGCATCGCTCCACATCCGGCTGTCCCAGACCCGCGATCGCTCTGCCTCCGTCACGCTGACGGTGGGCGAGCGCCGCTTCGAACTCACCGCCAACAGCCTCGATGCCTGGGCCCCCGACGCCCCGACCGACCGCGCGATCGTCACCGCCCTCCGCTCCGGCCGCAGCATGAGCATCGAAGCCGTCGCCACCGGAGGCCGCCCCTTCGTCGACGTCTACCTCCTGACGGGTGCCGCAACCGCGATCGACGCGGCGACGCTGGCGTGCGTGCGCTAGGCTGGATTCACGCGAAGCCGCAAAGACGCGAAGAAGGCGGCACTCCACCGCCCCCGCCCCCACCGTCATCCCGGCGAACGCCGGGACCCATGGTTTCAAGGCGGTCGTAATCGCACACGCCATTGGCCGCGGGCGTCCATGGGTCCCGGCGTCCGCCGGGATGACGAAAGGAGGGGAGGGGAGGGGAGCAAACGAAACGAAGAGAGGGAACAGGTATCACGCCTCCCTACCCCCCTCTTCTTCTCCGCGCCTCCGCGCGAACCAACCTTCTTCTTCGCGCCTTAGCGTCTTCGCGTGAACAACCTCTCCACCCCCAACCCACCGGGATGGAAACCAACCCCATTTTCGTCTATATACCGCCGATGCTCGACAGCGTTGCCCCGCCCATGCCCATTCCGGGCCACATCGACCCTGTGCCGGTGCCCCGCGCCAAGACGTTCCGCGAGGACGGCCGCATCGACCTGATCGGCCTCGGCAAGGACGCCCTTCGCCAGACCCTGCTCGACGCCGGCATGGAGCTGCGTCAGGCCAAGCTCCGCTCGAAACAGATCTGGCACTGGCTCTACAACCGCGGCGCGACCGAATTTTCCGCGATGAGCGACATCTCCAAGACCATGCACCCGTGGCTGGAACAACGCTTCGTCATCGGCCGCCCCGAGGTGGTCGAGGCGCAGGTGTCCACCGACGGCACCCGCAAGTGGCTGCTCCGCTCGCCCGACGGGCAGGATTACGAGGCGGTGTTCATCCCCGACGCCGACCGCGGCACGCTCTGCGTATCCAGCCAGGTCGGCTGCACGCTCAACTGCCGCTTCTGCCACACCGGCACGATGCGCCTCGTCCGCAACCTGACCGCGGGCGAGATCGTCGGCCAGGTCATGCTCGCCCGCGATGCGCTCGGCGAATGGCCGAGCCAGCCCGAGGGGCGCATGCTCACCAACATCGTGATGATGGGCATGGGCGAACCGCTCTACAATTTCGACGCGGTCCGCGACGCGCTGAAGCTGGTGATGGACGGCGACGGCCTCGCACTCTCTCGCCGCCGGATCACGCTCAGCACCAGCGGCGTGGTGCCGATGATGGCGCGCGCCGGTACGGAGATCGGCGTCAACCTCGCCGTATCGCTGCACGCCGTGACGAAGGAGGTGCGCGACGAACTCGTGCCGCTCAACCGGAAATACGGGATCGAGGAATTGCTGCAGGCCTGCGCCGACTATCATGGCACCAGCAACGCGCGGCGCATCACGTTCGAATACGTCATGCTCAAGGACAAGAACGATTCGGACGCCGAAGCGCACGAACTCGTCCGCCTGCTGCGCAAATACGATCTGCCCGCCAAGGTGAACCTGATTCCGTTCAACCCCTGGCCCGGCGCCGCCTACGATACGTCGACGCCGGAGCGGGTGCGCCGGTTCAGCGAGATCATCTTCGCTTCGGGCATTTCGGCGCCGGTCCGTACACCGCGCGGTCGCGACATCGACGCCGCCTGCGGCCAGCTCAAGACCGCGGCCGAGAAGAAGAGCCGCGCGCAGATGGACCGCGAGGCCGAGGAAAAGATGATCGCGCTTGGCTGATCCAGTTGCGCTCGCGCTGGCGGCGGGCGCGGGGATGCTGGGCGGGGCGATGAACGCGCTGGCGGGCGGCGGATCGTTCGCGACGATGCCGACGCTGATCGCGCTCGGCCTGCCCTCCACCGTCGCCAACGCGACCAGCAACGTCGCGGTCCAGCCCGGCGCGGTGGCAAGCGCCTGGGCCTATCGCGCCGGCCTCGCCCCGATCGGCGGCATCGGCGTTCGGACGCTCTCCGCCATCACCTTCACCGGTGGCCTCGCCGGCAGCCTGTTGCTCGCCCACACGTCGGCGAGCGCATTCGACGTCATCGTCCCCTGGCTGCTGCTCGCCGCGACGATCGCCATCGCACTCGGCCGCCACGCCTCCGACTGGCTCAGCGCGCGCTTCGTCGCCGGGCCGCGCAGCATCGTCGCGGGACAGGCGCTGCTCGGCATCTATGGCGGCTATTTCGGCGGCGGCGTCGGCATGATGCTGACCGCGATGTGGGGGCTGCTCACCGGAGCTACCCCCGCCTCGCTCGCCGCCCCGCGCACGCTGATGCTCGCCGTCGCCAACACCGCCGCGACGATCGTCTTCGTCGCCAGCGGCATGGTCGCATGGGCGCTCTGCGTACCGATGATGGTCGGATCGATCGCCGGCGGCTACCTCGGCGCACTGGTCGGCCGCCGCCTGTCCCCCGCCATCATCCGCGGCTGGACGCTGCTGGTGACCATCGTCACCACCGCGGTGTTCTTCTGGCGGGCCTACGCCTAGACAAGAAAGTGTGTTCGCACAGAGGCGCGGAGAACGCGAAGTCGTGTCGCGCGCGGCAGCATCATCCTGCTATCGATAAGGAAAGTGGGGCAGGACTACCGACGCGGCAAGCGCCCCCCCTCTGCGTCCTCCGCGCCTCCGCGCGAACACACCTTCTCCCACGACGCAGCCCAACCCGATCTACCGCGGCCGCCACATCCGAAACAGATTCGCCTCGGTCACATCGAAATAATCCGCCGGCCCACCCCCGCGCATGATCGGCCGCGCCCGCGCCGTCTGGTACACGCCGTCCTCCAGCATCGCGGTGTCGATATGCACCCCCACCGCCTCGCCGATCACCAGATACTGGTCCAACTCCTCCCCATGCCGATCGGTCAACCGGATCAGCTGCGTCAGCCTGCATTCGAACGCCACCGGACTCGCCGCCACCCGCTCCGGCGCGACCAGCCGCGACGGCAGCGTCTCCAGCCCGGCAAGCGCGAACTCGTCTACATCCGCCGGCACCATCGCCGACGTCGCATTCATCGCCTCCGCCAGATCGCGCGTCGCGAGGTTCCAGACGAACTCGCCCGTCGCCTCGACATTGGCGACGCTGTCCTTCCGCCCCATGCTCGAAAAGCCGATCAGCGGCGGCGCATAGTTGAGCAAATTGAAGAAGCTGTACGGCGCGATGTTTCGTACCCCATCGGCGGATACGGTGCTGATCCATCCGATCGGTCGCGGCGCGACCATCGCGTTGAGGGGATCGTGCGGCAGGCGGTGGCCGTCGCGGGGTTCGTAGAAATGCCATTCGATCATGCCCGCTTACCTGCTACAATATCGGCATGAACCCAATAGCGCCTGGCACTTCGATCTTCCGCCACGCGCTGGCGACGCGGACCTGGCACTGGATCAACGCGGTCGCGATCTTCATCCTGATCGGCAGCGGCCTCGGCATCTCCAACGCGCATCCGCGGCTCTACTGGGGCCGCTACGGCGCGAACTTCGACCACGCCTGGGCGCAATTGCCGCGCTTCCCCGCGTGGATCACCATCCCCGCCAACTACAATCTCGCGATCTCGCGCCGCTGGCATCTGCTGTTCGCGCTGGTCCTCGCCTTCGGCCTGCTCGCCTTCATGATCGCCAGCCTGATCAACCGCCACTTCCAGCGCAACCTCAAGCTCAAGCGCGCCGACGTCACCCCCGCGCATCTCGCCGAAGACGTTCGCGATCACCTCAACTTCCGCTTCCACGACGCCGACGATCCCGGCGCGTACAATTCGCTCCAGAAATGGAGCTACATCCTGACGATCTTCGTCATGCTCCCGCTGATGATCCTCACCGGTCTCGCGCTGTCGCCCGGCATGGATGCGGCATGGCCGTGGCTGCTCGACCTGTTCGGCGGCCGCCAGTCGGCGCGCTCGATCCACTTCGTCACCTGTGCCCTGATCGGCGGCTTCGTCGTCATCCACCTGACGCTTGTCATCCTCGCCGGCGCGGGCAACGAACTGCGCTCGATGATCACCGGCCGCTGGAAGGTGCCCCCCACCGGAGACCGGCCATGATAATCGCCCGTCGCAACCTGCTCGTCGGTGCCGGCGGCCTGCTGCTCGCCGGCTGCGACAAGGTCGCCGCCCTCCCCCAGGCGCGCAAGATCCTGTTCGCGGGCGAGGATATGCACCGCGGCCTGCAACGCGCGCTGATGGACCGCGGTGCGCTCGCCCCCGAATTCACCCCCGAACAGATGTCGCCGATCTTCCGCGCCAACGGCACCCGCGATCCCGGCACCCCCGCTTATGCCGCGATGGTCGCCAACGATTTCGCCGACTACCGCCTGCGCGTCGGCGGCCTCGTCCACCGGCCGCTGTCGCTCAGCCTCACGCAACTCGCCTCGATGCCCGCCCGCAAGCAGATCACCCGCCACGATTGTGTCGAGGGCTGGAGCGCGATCGGCGCATGGCAGGGTCCGATGCTCGGCACCGTCCTCAAGGCCGCGGGTATGCGCAACACCGCCCGCTACGTCGTCTTCACCTGCGCCGACCTCTACAATGGCCAGCCCTATTACGAATCGATCGACACGATCGACGCCTTCCACCCGCAGACGATCCTCGCGCTAAAAATGAACGGCAGCCGCCTGACGGTCCCCCACGGCGCCCCCGTCCGCCTCCGCGTCGAGCGCCAGCTCGGCTACAAACACGCCAAATACGTCACCGGCATCGACGCGGTCGAAAACCTCGCCAACATAGGTAAGGGCAAGGGCGGCTATTGGGAGGACAACGTCGATTACGATTGGTACGCCGGCATCTAGGACAGTAGAGCGGCCCCATGGCGCTGATCGACATGTTCCTCAGCCGCGCCGTAAAGCGTGGCCAACTCACCCTCCATCGCCCCGGCAAGCCGCCCGCCACCTTCGGCACGCCCGATCCCGACTACGGCCACATCACCATCCGCTTCACCGATAACGGCGTCGCCGGCCGCATCGTCCGCAACCCCGCGCTGGCGGCTGGCGAGATGTACATGGACGGCCGCCTCACCGTCGACGGCGACGACATCATGGGTCTCGTCCGCCTGCTCAAGCGCAACAGCGCGTGGGAGCGCGGCCAGAACGCGCTGAAGCCCTCCACCTTCGTGCAGGGGCTGGGCGCGGTGAAGCACCGGCTCGACCGCATCAACATGGAGCGTCGCTCGAAGCGGAACGTCGCCCACCATTACGACCTGTCGGCGCGGCTCTACGACCTGTTCCTCGACGCCGACAAACAATATTCCTGCGCTTATTACACCAGCCCCGACAACGGTCTGGAACAGGCACAGACCGACAAGCTCGCGCATATCGCGGCCAAGCTGGCGCTGCGCCCCGGCATGCGCGTGCTCGACATCGGCTGCGGCTGGGGCGGCATGGCGCTCTACCTCAACAAACATTTCGGCGTCGAAGTGCTCGGCGTCACTTTGTCCGAGGAACAGCTCAAGATCGCCCGCGAACGCGCCGCCGCCGCTGGCCTGTCGGACACGGTCAAGTTCGAGCTGATCGACTATCGCCGGGTAGAAGGCCGCTTCGACCGCATCGTCTCGGTCGGCATGTTCGAACACGTCGGCCCGCCGCAATACCGCACCTTCTTCCGCAAATGCCGCGACCTGCTGACCCCGGACGGCGTGATGCTGCTCCACACCATCGGCCGGCTTGGGCCGCCGAGCGTCACCGACGACTGGACGACCAAATACATCTTCCCCGGCGGCTACAATCCGGCGCTGTCCGAAGTGATGCAGGCATTCGAGGGGCTCAAGCTGTTCCTGACCGACGTCGAGGTGCTGCGCCTCCACTACGCCTACACGCTCCACGAATGGTATCGCCGCACCCTCGCCGCGCGCGACCAGATCGTCGCGCTCTACGACGAACGCTTCTACCGGATGTGGACCTTCTATCTCGCCGGCGCGGCCAATGCGTTCGAGAACGGCGGGCTGGTCAATTACCAGATCCAGTTCAGCCGCAGCCGCACCGAACTCCCCATCACCCGCGACTACATGTTCGAAGGCGAACGCGCGCTGCGAGCCCCCAGTGTTCCTGCGAACGCAGGAACCCAGAGCCACGAAGACCAGCCTATGTAACCCTGGGCTCCTGCCTCCGCAGGAGCACGCGCATCACCGCCCCTCTAGCCCCCCGTGTTCCTGCGAACGCAGGAACCCAGAGCCACGGGGGCCAGCCTGCGTAACCCTGGGCTCCTGCCTGCGCAGGAGCACGCGCGTCACTGCCCTGCGAGCCCCCGTGTTCCTGCGAACGCAGGAACCCAGAGCCACGGGGGCCAGCCTGCGTAACCCTGGGCTCCTGCCTGCGCAGGAGCACGCGCGTCACCGCCCCGCCGGAGCCTTGGCACCCGCCTGCGGCCCGATCACCGCCGCCCGCGCCGCGGTCCGCTCGTCCAGGCTCACCACGCCGTCACGGTTGGTATCGTACCGCGACGCCAGCGCCCGGAACAGGCCCTGCATCTCGGTCGGCGACACCTTCCCGTCATGGTTCGCATCGGCGGTGTTGAACCACGCGCCGCTGATCGCCTTCGCCTTGCCCGGCGGCATCTTGTTCTTGCCGACGTCCATCCGCGCCACGCGCGCATCGATCTCGGCACGGGTCAGGAAGCCGTCCTTGTTGGCGTCGGTCTTGTCGAACTCCGCCTTGATCTTGGGATCGACCTTCTGCGCCAGCGCAGGCGTGGCGACCAGCAGCGCGGGCAACAGGACGGGCAAAGCGGCGAACAACGGACGAAACATGACGTCTCCGGGTAATGGGTTTGACCCCGCACTAGGCGGCGGCGCTTAAACCCCCGGTGAACGCAGACGTTGCACCGCAACGCACAGGCGCTTAGGGGCGCGCCATCCACCGCAATCGAGGATGCTGCCCGTGACCGATCAGATCAACCGTGTCGTTCTCGCCTATTCGGGCGGGCTGGATACGAGCGTGATCCTGAAGTGGCTGCAACAGACCTATAATTGCGAGGTCGTCACCTTCACCGCCGACCTCGGTCAGGGCGAGGAGCTGGAGCCCGCCCGCCAGAAGGCGCAGATGGCCGGCGTCAAGCCCGAGCATATCTTCATCGACGACCTGCGCGAGGAGTTCGTGCGCGACTACGTCTTCCCGATGATGCGCTCGAACGCGCTG
Source organism: Sphingomonadaceae bacterium OTU29LAMAA1 (assembly GCA_024072375.1). NCBI lineage: Bacteria > Pseudomonadati > Pseudomonadota > Alphaproteobacteria > Sphingomonadales > Sphingomonadaceae > Sphingomonadaceae bacterium OTU29LAMAA1. The sequence continues at coordinate 3,335,886 of CP099617.1, read as the reverse complement.
TACGAGGGGCTGTACCTGCTCGGCACCTCGATCGCGCGGCCCTTGATCGCCAAGCGCCAGATCGAGATCGCGCGGATGGTCAACGCCGACGCGGTCAGCCACGGCGCGACCGGCAAGGGCAACGATCAGGTCCGCTTCGAACTCGGCTATTACGCGCTCGCGCCGGACATCAAGGTCATCGCACCGTGGCGCGAGTGGGACCTCACCAGCCGCACCCGGCTGATCGAATTCGCCGAACAGCACCAGATCCCGGTCGCCAAGGACAAGCGCGGCGAATCGCCCTTCTCGACCGACGCGAACCTCCTGCACACCTCGTCCGAGGGCAAGGTGCTGGAAAATCCGTGGGATGAGGTCCCCGACTACGTCTATTCGCGCACCGTCAATCCGGAAGACGCGCCGGACACCCCCGAATACATCACGATCGACTTCGAACGCGGCGACGGCGTCGCGCTCAACGGCGAGGCGACCAGCCCGGCGACCCTGCTGACCAAGCTCAACGAGCTCGGCCGTCGCCATGGCATCGGCCGCCTCGACCTCGTCGAGAACCGCTTCGTCGGCATGAAGAGCCGCGGCATGTACGAAACGCCGGGCGGCACGATCTATCACCTCGCCCATCGCGGCATCGAACAGATCACGCTCGATCGCGGCGCTGCGCACCTCAAGGACGAACTCGCCCCCCGCTATGCCGAGCTGATCTACAACGGTTTCTGGTTCTCGCCGGAACGCGAGATGTTGCAGGCCGCGATCGACCACAGCCAGGCGAAGGTCAGCGGCACCGTCCGCCTCAAGCTCTACAAGGGCGGCGTCTACATCGTCGGCCGCAAGTCGCCCAACAGCCTCTATTCGGAAAAGGTGGTGACCTTCGAGGACGATCAGGGCGCCTACGACCAGCGCGACGCGGCCGGCTTCATCAAGCTCAACGCACTGCGCCTGCGCCTGTTGGGCCGCCGCGACGCCGAATAAGGGAACCGGATCGCCCTGATCCACGTTATCGTTACGCTTGCAGCATCCAGCCCTTTTCGGGGGGCAGGGGAATTGGAAGCTCGCGACGCCCTGTCGATGCCCGCCGCATCGGCAGGGCGTCTTTGTTTGACCAGATGACGTCGTCACCCCGGACGTGTTCCGGGGTCCACGGTGCCCCACCGGAAAGGCTGGAGGCGCGCGCTATTCCCCTCGCCGCAGAGTGGACCCCGGAACAAGTCCGGGGTGACGACGTCCCTGGGGTGATCTCGGCCCGATCAGGCAAATCACACTAACGCGTTCACCGCATCCATGAACCGAGCCAGGCTGATCGGCTTCGACACGTACGACCTAGCCCCCGCCGCCCGAATCCGCTCCTCGTCGTCCCGCCCCGCGTAGGCGGTCACCGCCATCACCGGAATCGCCCGCAGCACCTCGTCCGCCATCAGCTCCAGGATCAGCTCATACCCCGTCACATGCGGCATCTGGATGTCCATGATGATCAGGTCCGGCACGAACTCGCGCGCCCGCGCCACCGCCTCGCGTCCGTCGCGCACCGGCTCGGCGACGAACTCGTGCGCCCGCAACAGGTCGCAGAACAGCTTCAGATTGAGTTCGTTGTCCTCGACAACGAGCACCCGTTTCGCCACGTGCGTCACCAGCCTTTCAAACCGGGACGATAGCAATGCGCACGCGCGATACAAACCTTCCCGATGCGGACGTGCTCGGATTGCAGGCATTGGTCTGGGCGATCGGCGAGCCAGACCGCGCCGACCGCCTGATCGCGGTCACCGGCCTCGACCCCGACGACCTGCGCGCCCGGGCCGGGGAGCCTGCGGTCCTCGCCGCCGTTATCGGCTATCTCGAATCCTACGAACCCGATCTTGTCGCCTGCGCGTCCGCGCTCGGCGTCCCCCCACAGGCGCTGGTCGCCGCCCACGAAGCCCTGGAGGCCCGATGAAGCCGCTGCTGATCTCCGATTGCGACGAAGTCCTCCTCCACATGGTCAAGCATTTCGGCGTCTGGCTGGGTGAGACGCACGATATCGATTTCGCCCCCGACGGTGCGGATTTCACCAACAGCATGCGCCGCCGCGACAATGGCGCCGTCCCGACCCGCGAGGAAATGTGGGCGATGCTCGGCGGCTTCTTCCCGGCCGAAATGCACCGCCAGACCCTCGTCCCCCACGCCGCCGAAGCCCTCACACAGCTCGCGGAACGCGCCGACATCGTCATCCTCACCAACATCACCGACGCCTGCAAGACCGCGCGACTCGATCAACTCGCGAAGTTCGGCATCGAACACCGCGTCGAATGCAATCAGGGCGGCAAGGGTGATCCCGTCGCGCGCCTCGTCGCGGAACACGGCAACCCGGTCACGGTGTTCGTCGACGACCTCGCCGTCCACCACGAATCGGTCTCGCGCCACGCCCCCGGCGTCCACCGCCTCCACATGGTCTCCGAACCGACGCTCGCCCCCAACGTCCCCAGGGCCGAACACGCCCACGCCCGCATCGACGACTGGCGCGAAGCCGCCGACTGGATCGAGGCGAAGTTCGACGCCGGCGTGCCGGCCGCCTAAACCCCTCCCCCAAACCCGCAAGAAGGACCCACCCATGACCACGCACGTCGACCGCAAGCTCGAAGAACTCGGCCTCACCCTCCCCGAAGCCGCCGCCCCGGTCGCCGCCTACGTCCCCGTCGTAGAAGCCGGCGGCATGCTCCACCTCTCGGGCCAATTGCCCTTCAAGGACGGCCAGCTCGTCAAGGGCCGCCTCGGCGACGGCGTCTCGCTGGAAGACGGTCAGGAAGCCGCGAAGCTCTGCGGCCTGATGATCGTGGCGCAGGTCAAGAAGCACCTCGGCGGCGACCTCTCGCGGATCAAGCGCGTCGTGAAGCTCGGCGTCTTCGTCAACAGCCACGCCGATTTCACCGACCAGCCGAAGGTCGCCAACGGCGCATCCGAACTGATGGTCGCGCTGTTCGGCGACGCCGGCAAGCACGCCCGCAGCGCGGTCGGCGTCCCCGTCCTGCCGTTGGGCGCAGCGGTCGAAGTCGACGCCATCATCGAACTGGCCTGACCCCACGTGCTCCTGCGCACGCAGGAGCCCAGGGTTACCAAGCGCACCGCTCGAAACTCCGGGTTCCCATGTTCGCAGGAACACGCCCCCCTCCGCAAGCGCCGATAGCGCCCCTATATCAGCGACGATGTCAGCCCCGCTCCACGCCGCATGACCCAGGTCGCCGCCCGCCTCGTCGACGGCGTCCGCGCCATCCCGCCCGAACAATGGGACGCCTGCGCCGGCACCACCAACCCCTTCGTCAGCCACGCCTTCCTGTCGGCGCTCGAAGACTCCGCCAGCACCGGCAACCGCTCCGGCTGGCAACCGATCCCGATCGTCGTCGACGGCGCGGACGGCACCCCCGCCGCCATCGCCCCCGCCTATGCCAAGAGCCACAGCCAGGGCGAATACGTCTTCGACCACGCCTGGGCCGACGCATGGGAGCGCGCCGGGGGAGCATACTATCCCAAGCTCCAGATCGCCGCCCCGTTCAGTCCCGTGCCCGGCCCCCGCCTGCTGCTCCGCGATCCCGCCGCCGCCCCCGCGCTGATCGCCGCGCTGGAGGCCGTCACCGACCAGCACGGCCTCTCCTCCGCACACGCCACCTTCCTCGCCCCCGATCAGGTGCCGCTGTTCGAACAGGCCGGCTGGCTGATCCGCGAAGGCACGCAATTCCACTGGGCCAATCAGAATTACGCCACCTTCGACGATTTCCTGGGCGCACTCGCCAGCCGCAAGCGCAAGGCGATCCGCAAGGAACGCGCCGCCGCCGTCGAGGGCCTGACCATCCGCCACCTCACCGGCGCCGACATCCGCGAAGAGCATTGGGACGCCTTCTGGACCTTCTATCAGGACACCGGCAGCCGCAAATGGGGCCAACCCTACCTCAAGCGAGCATTCTTCCCACTGCTGGGGGAACGCATGGGGGACAAGGTGTTGCTGATCCTCGCCGAGCGCGACGGCGTGCCCGTTGCTGGCGCACTGAACCTGATCGGCGAAGACACGCTCTACGGCCGCTACTGGGGCTGCACCGAAGAGGTGCCCTTCCTCCACTTCGAACTCTGCTATTATCAGGCGATCGACGCCGCCATCGCCCGCGGCCTCAAGACCGTCGAGGCCGGAGCCCAAGGCGAACACAAGCTAGCCCGCGGCTACGTCCCCGTCCCCACCTGGTCCGCGCACTACATCCCGGATGCGGGCTTCCGCCGCGCCATCGCCGACTTCCTCATCCGCGAACGCGCCGCCGTGGCACACGAACAATCCTGCCTCACCGAACTCGCCCCGTTCAGAAAGGGCGGCGACTGACGCATCCCCTCCCCTCCCTGCAAGCGAGGGGCCGGGCGTGGGTAGAGGCGTGGCGCTACGTCACCCCGAAGATCATCATTCACCAGAAGCGGACGGCCCGCTTGCGGACACATACCGACGTTCAGGCCGGTGATCCGGGCTTCCGATAACAGCCATTCATCAAGCGCGATCTTTCCCGTTTCTCCGTCTCCGTCCGGCTATTTCGGGAAAGAGCAATCGGGAACAGATTTCGGGAAAGGACGTGCCCCGGGCGGCACTCCGCGCAATCGCTCAGGCGACTGTCCCGCTATGGGTTCCTAATCGGGAAATAGCCGGCGAGCTATCTGCCGGCAGCGCTCCGCTGTTCGGCAGGCGTCGCGGCGCGGTGTCCGTAACTGAGGACGCTGGTGATCCGCCATGCGCCATCCTGTTTCGCCCAGACCATCACGAACTTGGCGATCCCCTCGCATCGGCCTGTCGCCAGTTCGCAGAAGCGGTGTTCGCCTTCCTCGATCGCACCATAGTCCTTGATCGGATAGACATGGAAGGTAGCCGGGATCAGCTCGCGCTTCACCTTCCCGCAGATGTACTTGCGAACGCCGTCCACCATCGCGTCACGCTCGAACGTCGCGCCGCCAGTATCGTGGTAGAAGGCCACCTTAGGATCGAAATAGCCGGAGAAGGCCGGCAGATCGCAGCGATTGTAAGCATCGAACACCTTGGCATCAAGCGTGCCGATCTCCGTCGTCAGCGGATCGGTCGGAGGCGGCACGGGTGTCGCGAGCAATGCCGCGGCAATGGCGATGGTGGTCAACATACTCGTGGTCCTGTCAGTTCATCTGGCCGCGAAGGAAGGCGATCAGCTTTGGATCGCTGCTGGTGCGCTCAAGGATAGGCAGGATGATCCGCCACCCGTTGTCGCTATTGGTCAGGATGACGATCCCGTCACCGCTCGTGCGATCGATCGCGGCGAAGGTGAAGGCCCCGGCATCCTTGCCGGTGTGAAGCATCGTCGCGCCCTTGGGAAAGCCGAGGAGCTGCCAACCCAATCCGAAGCCGGTCGAGGGTGGACACGTCGTCGCCTTCGCTCCGGCGCATATCGCGGGTGTCAGATCGGCTTGCGATTTGCTGCGCTCTGCCGCGACAGACGCGACCAGACCCCGGTCATTGCGGGCATCGATGAGGAAACGCGCATAATCACGCGCTGTCGCGTGAGCCAGATCAGCAGCATTGTATCGCGTCACCCGCCCGACGGGCAGCGGCTTGCCGGTGTCGTCATACGGCACGGCGATCGGCGCCGTCTCACCTTGCGCCGACACATAGCCCGACGCGCGCATATGGGCTGGGGCGAACAGCCAGCGCCCGGCGAGCGTCTCGAACGACTGCCCGGTGCGACGCTCGGCGTAGCGCGCTGCATATTGATACCCTTCGCCCGAATAGCCGGTGGTCGTGCCAGGATCATGATCGAAGGCCAGCCCCTTTGCATCGCGCCAGTTCGGTAATCCCGTGCGATGGCTCAGCGCCATTCGGACCGTCAGCTTCATCCGCCGGGGATCGCGCGACAGGTCGGGGTCGCTCCAGTAGCGGTCCATCGGCTCATCAAGCGACAGCTTGCCGGCCGACACCAGCCGCAGAATGACCTCCGCCGTCAGCGGCTTCGTCAGCGAGGCTAGATTGTAGGGCGTGGCGACGGTGGTCGCACGGTTGGGGCCAGCCATGCCCCAAGCTGCAGTCGAGACGATCCGTCCGTTGCGTATCACGGCGACTGAAGCACTCTCCACGCGATGTTCGCGTAGGGTTGTGGTCATATCCGGCAGAGAGGCTTTGGCTCTGGCGTCCGCCATCGAGGCGCAAGCCAGCAGCCCGATCAAACTGCCGTGAACCGTCCGCTTCAGGAGATTGGCTGTATTACTCATGTGCAACAGTTAGCGGCGTCGAAGCTTGGCTGCAACATGGATCGTATTTCCATCGCGGTGACGAACGTGAGAACCGCTCCGGAGATTCCCAAAATACCATCCTTTTTGAGAAAGGCGGCAGCCCCCCTCCTTAATCCCTCGCCACGCCACTCTCACCCGGCGGCGGCGGCACCATCGGCGGCCTCGGCAGCCGGCGCGGCGGCAGCAGCGCCGGGTCCAGCACCACGCTGGCGGGCGTCTGGTCGTCGATCCGGTACAGGACGTCGCGTCCGCTCTGCCAGACCGGCGTCAGCCCGGTCAGGAACTCGGCCTCCACCGTCGGCGGATTGATCAGCCAGACGTAATCGAAGGCGTGCCGCGGCAGGAACGCCAGCGACACCTTCAACGGCCTCCACCACTCCCCCCGACACCGTCGGTCGGTGACCAGTTGCGAGGGGTCATGCGCGAAGCGGCCGGCGATGGGATAGCGCACCGTCAGCAACTGCCCGCCCGCCATCGACCATTGGTCGTTGGCGAAGGCGATCTTGCGCTCCAGTGCCAGCCCGGCGGCATGCTCCAGCCGGGTCGATGTCCAGTCGTCGCGGCACGTCCGCCCGACCATCGTCAATAGCCGCGCGCCCTCCGGCACGTGATCCAGCGCCGCCAGCGTCCGGTCGTAATCCCTGGCATACAGCCAGTAGCTCACCGTGGTGCCGGCGAGCCGCACCCCGAAGAACGCGAGGCCCAGCGCTGCCAACGTCGCCGCCCCACGGAACGACAGCCCACGCTTTGGCCGCAATGCGATCAGTGCGATGGCCAGTGCGAACGGTGCCAGCCGCATGTCGGCATACGCCGATCCGAACACGATCCGCGGCAGCAATACGAAGATCGCCGTCAGGAACAACGTCGATAGCAGCAGGTTGCGCGAATATTCGACGCGGTCGTCACGCACGCCCTTCAACAGGATCACGAACAGCACGGTCGCGGACGCCAGATCGAACGCCATCCACCGGTCCCGCAGCACCATGATCAGATAGCCGACCTTGGCGCGCCAGTTGAACCAGTCCATCGTCTGGCCGGTAACGTGATCGCCGGATCGCCACAGCACCATCATCGCGAACGGCAACGCCAGCGGCAGGCAGCCGATACCCGCCCTCACCCAGCTTTCCAGCCAGTGGCCGCTCTGTCGATCCTTGCGCACGTCATGCTGCCGGATCATCTCGGCAGAGAATGCGAGGATGCCGAGCACACCCCAGCCGAACGTGTGGCAAATCCACAGCACGCACGACAGCGGCACGAACAGCAAGGCTCGCAGCCGCACGGCCCCCAGCCGCCCCATCCGCAGCCACAGCGCGAACAGATTGAGCGCCAGCGCCATCGACAAAGCGAAGTTCACGAAGCCGAACTGGAAGGGATAACCATATGCGAGCGGCAGTGCGAACAGGGCCGTCGCCGGAATGCGGCCGTGAACCTCGCGCGCGATCCACAGCAGACCGGATACCGTCAGCGCCGGGATGGCCATCACCACCAGCTTGACCGCCAGTTCCAGCCCAAAGATCGGCGCCAGCGGTTCGATCAACAGGTCGACGCCCAGATTGCCGATCATCGACCAGCGGAAGTCATACCATTCCGCCAGCCAGGGATAGGACGCGCCGTCCAGCTGGACGCGATACCGGCCCATATGGCCCGGCAGGTCGACCAGCGGCGGGATCGTCGGCCACAGCAAGGGGATCATCGTCGCGATCACCACCGCCACGACGAACCACCGCGTTTGCCACCAGTGCAGCTTATGCCCCTGCATCGCCCTGCCTTAGGGGCTGGAAGCGGCGTCCGACAAGTATTGTCGCGCAATAGTCCCGTCGCAGTGCGGCGAACGGAGGTCCCGCATGACGGGCGCCCCCCCTCACGCGTCGTTCGGCAGCAGCATGTTTCCCGCCGGGATGCGATCGACCGCGCCCTGTGCCGAGGCGTCGAGGCGTGTGCGCTGCGCCACCATCGCGCCGGCGCGTTCGGTCGCGGCCCGGGTATCCCCCGCCAGTTTCTTGACCTCGGTCGCGACCACCGCGAACCCCTGACCCGCCGTGCCCGCACGCGCCGCCTCGATCGCCGCGTTCAGCGCGAGCAGATTGGTCTGCTTGGCGATCTGCTGGATCGACGTGACGATCTCGCCCAGTTCGGTCATCGTACCCTCCAGCGTCCGGCTGCGCTCTTCCAGCGCGGACTGGTATCGCCGGCTTTCGTCGAGCAACGCCTGCGCCTGCCGTTCCAGTTGCACCTGCCGGGTGATGTCGGTCGCGATCTTCAGGACCCGGCGGGGAATCCCCTCGTCGAAGATCGGATTGTACGTCGCCTGCAACCACAGGGGCGCACCATCGGCCCGTCGGCGCTGATATTCTCCGCTGGCGAAATCCCCGTTGCGCAAACCGCTCCAGAGCGCGCGATATCCTGCGGAATCCGACACCTCGGCCGGGCAGAGCAGGCGATGGTGCGCGCCGATCACCTCTTCCATGCGATACCCGATTAGGGTCAGGAACCGGTCGTTGGCCCAGGTGAAGCGGCCCTCCATATCGAATTCCGCGACGGCTTCGGAACGGCAGACGGCGGCCCATGCGGCCGTGCAATAACCGGCGCTCGGGCTCTTCTCGCCGGGCATCGAGATTCGGTGATAGGTCACGCGACCGCCCCTAGACGCCTGCCCTGCGGAGAACGCTGATCGACGTTAGCCGCCATCGCCATGGCGGCGTCCGGAGACAAAAAAACCAAGGGCGGCATCCTCATAGCGAGAATACCGCCCCTGGCCCGTAGTGACGCGATACAGGGCGGCCGAACGATCCGGCCACCATGTGCCGCTATGCCCGGCGAACATGAACGCAATGTGTCCGAAGCAGGTCCGGCATGAGGCAACCGGTCGGGAGAAGTGCTGACGCAACGAAGGCCCCCGAAGCACAAGGCTCCGAAGGCTTTCGCGAAACAAGCAACGATACCGGCGGACGTGATGCCGCCGGCGGGATTACTTGATCTTGGCTTCCTTGAACTCGACATGCTTGCGCACGACCGGATCGTACTTGCTGAAGCTCAGCTTCTCGGTCTTCGTGCGCGGGTTCTTCTTGGTGACGTAGAAGAAGCCGGTGTCGGCGGTGCTGACGAGCTTGATCTTGACGGTAGTCGGCTTGGCCATGAGCCCTAATCCTGAAAACAAGGAGAGCGGCAGCACCAACGCCGCCGCTCAATCAGTCGCGGCGCATGGCGGATGAGGCGACCGAAGTCAACCGCGCGACGCCCGAAACACCCCTCTTAACCGACCCCTTACCATTGCAGGCGCAGGATCACGTGTGAAAAAGATGGAGCGGGGCAAATGGGGCAGGCAGTCGATGGTGAAATGACCATGATAGAATCGGTGCGCGCGGATCTTGCCGCGCGAATCGCCGCCATCGATGTGAAGGCGCCCTATACGTGCGCTCGCGACCTCAAGCCGGATATCAACCAGATCCGATTGATCGCCCATCGCAACGGACTGAACCCGGCCGTCACCGTCGCGCATTTCGTGGATTCGGCACTGTCCCGCGGCGAACATGGTGCACTCGTCCATGGCTGGTTGTCGGTGCTGGGCGACGCCGTCGCCTGCGATCGTCAGGACGTGCGTGCCTGCGACGCCTTCGCTGCCGCCTGCTCGGTACGGCTGGCCGGCTAGCATGGATGCGCTGATGGCGGCACTGGTTGCCGCCGCTCTGGCGCAGGTCGGCGATCGTCCGGCGTGGCTCGCCGCGATCCTCGGCGACCGGTATCGCGCGCCGGGACTCGTCATCGCGATGGCGGCGCTTGCACTACTCGGTGCGGGCCTGCTTGCCGCCGCGCTGGGGGCGTTGCTCGCGCCGCAGCTGACACCCGAGGCGAAGCAGCTGTTTCTGGCCATGTCGCTCCTGTTTCAGGGTGGCGGCGCCCTGTTCCCCGTCAAGGCGCCAGACCGTCTTGCCGGCTGGCGGATCGGCGCTGCCGCGACCAGCCTCATCGGCCTGTTCATCCTTGCCTTCGGTGACGGCGTGCAATTCGTCGTCCTCGCGCTCGCGGTACGCGCGGAACTGCCGTGGATGGCCGCCGTCGGCGCCATGCTGGGCTCGCTGGCGGTCGTCGTTCCTGCCGTGGTGCTGGGCGAACGCGGCTGGACGGCGCTTCCGCTCGTCGCCATGCGCCGGACTATCGCAGCGCTGTTCATCGTCGCCGCAATCTGGCTTGGACTCGGCGCACTTCGCCTGATCTAGCGCGCCGATCACACCGGCTCGTAAAATGCCCCCACCAACGGAGCATTTCCGCCATCGGATCGTTGCCGCAACGATCCCATTCGACGGAGTTTCCCATGGCAGACATCAATCCCGCGCTGAACACGCCGACTGACCTCAGCAACACTCGCAGCGTCGCCGACGCGCTGAACGCATCGTTAGCCGACTGCTACGCACTCTATCTCAAGACCAAGAACTTCCATTGGCACGTGTCCGGCCCGCATTTCCGGGACTATCATCTGATGCTCGACGATCAGGCGGCGCAGATTCTCGGTGTGACCGATGCCATCGCCGAAAGGGTGCGCAAGACCGGCAACACCACGTTGCGGTCGATCGGCGATATCAGCCGTCGCCAGACGATCGCCGACAATGACAAGGATTTCGTCAATGCCGCGGCGATGCTCGCCGAGCTGCGCGAAGACAATCTGAAGCTCGTCGAAAGCTTTCGTGTCGTGAAGGATGCGGCCGACGACGCGAAGGACAATGCAACCAGCGGTATCGTCGACGAATGGACCGACCAGGCCGAGGAGCGTGCCTGGTTCCTGTTCGAGGCCAGCCGCAAGGGCTAAGCCCCGATGCCGATCCTTCCAGCGTTCCCCTGGCGCGGCCAGGGAAACGCTGCCGGGATCAGGTATCGGTTACCAGGGCGATACACCGTTCGGCGTGCACATGGCCCACAAGCCGGTCCACAAGGGCGCCTCACCCGCCCAGCGTCACCAGCCACACGTCAGCCGGCGCCCGGAACCGCAGCGGCACGCCGCTTGTTCCCAGCCCCGCAGTGATCACCGTCGTTAACCCGCCCCGGCGGACCAGTCCGCACATCAGCCCCGGTTTCCAGAACACCCGCGGCGCCCCGATGATCGGCAGCACACCCTGCCCGCAATGCGTATGTCCAGCGAACAACACCCCGATCCCCGGTGGCACTCCCAGCGACAGATCGGGCGAATGAGTCAGGATCACCTTCGCGCCCGCTAGCGCCGCCATTGCCCGCAGCGTCGCTGGCAAATCGTCGTGCCCGCTGAACGCGTCCCCCGCGCCACCGATCGCCAGTGGCCCTCGTCTGACCGCCGCGTTATCGAGCACCGTCACCCCCGCCCGCCGCAACCCCGACGCGATCGTCTCGGGCATGGATTGGTCATGGTTGCCGAGCACCGCCACCACACCCAAAGGGGCGCTTAACCGGGACAGGGGCGCGACCAGATCGCGCGCGCCCGCCCGCGCCACGTCCACGTCGTGCCCCGCAACATAGTCGCCGCCGATCAGCACGAGGTCCGGCCGCAGCTCATCGATCTGCGCGACAATCCGCGTCAGGCGATCCCCGTCCATCGTACTGTTGCCGATATGGATATCGCTGATCAGCGCCACGGTCACCGGCTTCGCTCCTGCGGGCCAGTCCGGCAACGCCAGCCGCGTCCGCCGCAGCACGGGATCGGCGAGCGCGTTGAGGTGCCACCATCCCGCCACGCCCGGCAGCAGCGCCAGCCCCGCAGCCAGGATCCAGAGCAAAGTCCGCATTGTGGCAGCCGTAACGGGAGCGGATCGATCGCGCCATGCGTTTGCCCCCCATGCACGCTTTTGCCGCGCTCCTTGATTCGCTCATCTACACCCGCGGGCGTAATGCGAAGCTGAAGCTGATCGTCGACTATCTCCACGCCACCCCCGACCCCGACCGTGGATGGGCGATGGCGGCGCTGACAGGCGATCTCGACTTGCCCGGCGTGAAGCCTGCCCAGATTCGCGCGTTGATCGAGGCGCGGGTCGATCCCGTCCTCTTCCGGATGAGCCGCGATTACGTCGGGGATACGGCCGAAACCGTCGCGCTGCTCTGGCCTGCACCCGTGCCGCCGCCTGTCGCCGCCGAGCCGGTATCGATCACCGCAACGGTCGACGCGCTCCGCCATCTGTCGCGGTCCGATGCGCCCGCGGTACTCGCCGACATGCTGGACCGCCTGGATGCCGAGGAACGCTTTGCGCTCCTTAAGATGGCGACCGGCGGCCTCCGCATCGGCGTGTCCGCGCGTCTTGCCAAGACCGCGCTGGCGCAGGCGTTCGGGCTGAATGTCGATGCCGTCGAAGAGGTGTGGCACGGCCTTTCGCCGCCCTACGTCTCGCTGTTCGCCTGGGCAGAGGGCACCGGCGAACAACCGACGCCCGCCGACGTCCCGGTCTTCCGCCCGTTCATGCTCGCGCACGGACTCGAGGACGCGCAGGTCGACCTCGCCGACTATGCCGCCGAATGGAAATGGGATGGCATCCGCGTCCAGATCGTCCACGTTTCTGGCCAGACCCGCCTCTACAGCCGCACCGGCGACGACGTTACCGGCAGCTTCCCCGACGTTGCCGCCGCGTTCACCACCCCTGGCACCGTCGATGGCGAACTGCTGGTGAAAGGGGAGGTCCAGGGCGGCGCGCTGGAAGACGGCGGGGGCGCGGCAAGCTTCAACGCGCTCCAGCAGCGCCTCGGCCGCAAGACCGTCTCGGCGAAGATGCTGGCCGATTATCCAGCCTTCGTCCGCCTTTACGACATCCTGCTCGACGGTCCCGAAGATCTGCGCGCCCTTCCCTGGACCGAGCGCCGCGCCCGGCTCGAGGCGTTCGTCCCCGGTCTTGACCCCCATCGGTTTGACATCAGCCAGGTAATCGAGGCCGCGAGCTTCACCGAACTGGAGGCGATCCGCGCCGGCGCCCGCGACTCCGCGATCGAGGGCGTCATGCTCAAGCGCCGCGATTCGCCCTACGTCGGCGGCCGACGTGCCGGCCTGTGGTACAAATGGAAGCGCGATCCGCTCACCGCCGATTGCGTCGTCATGTACGCCCAGCGCGGCAACGGTCGCCGCTCATCCTATTACAGCGACTATACGTTCGGCTGCTGGACCGAAGAGGGCGAGCTACTTCCCGTGGGCAAGGCCTATTCCGGCATCACCGACGAGGAATTGCGCATGCTCGACAGCTTCGTCCGCCGCCACACCCTCAATCGCTTCGGTCCGGTCCGCGAGGTGGAAAAGACGATGGTGCTGGAGATCGCGTTCGATTCGATCCACACCTCGACACGCCACAAATCCGGCATCGCCATGCGCTTTCCGCGGATCGCGCGGATACGAACAGACAAACCGGCGGCGGAGGCGGACCGGGTGGAGACGCTGAAGCGGCTGGTGACCTGAAGCGATCGCCGCCATATCCGCCGTCCGGCTAGGATTACAGGTGCACGTCGGGCAAAGATGCCGGCACATCTTTTCGGAAAGCGCCGCTCTCCATGTTTCACGTCGACTATGATGCCTGTGCCAATGCCCTGATCCTCACCGTCAAAGGGTTCTGGCGACCGGAAGATGTCACCCCTTTCGCCGCGCGGGTCGGTGCGAAGGCACAGGAAGCAAGGGCAATCAGGCCGGATTTCAACGTCATCGTCGAGTCACTCGAATTTCCGGTTCAGGCCAATGACGTGGCGGACATGCTGGTCCATATCATGCGCGGAGGTATGGCCCTCACGACGGGGCGTGCCGCGGTCGTCGTCGGCAGCCACCTCAACAAGGCACAGGCGGAGCGAACCCTCGTCCATCCTCGCGTTCGCGTGTTCCTGCAGCTGGATGCGGCAAAGCGCTGGCTGGCCACCACGGATGAAGACTATGCACGAACGGCATGAGCAGGCGATGGAATGTCGATCGACATGTCGCAAAGGAGGCGCGCCGGGGTCGCATCGCAAGTCGCAATTGTCCTTAGCCCGCTCGGCCAACCTCTTCGCCGATTTTGATCTCGAACAGCGTCGGCCAGTATTTGCCCGTGACGAACAAACGGTCGCTGGCGGCGTCGTAGGCGATGCCGTTCGCAACCGCGTCCGGATCGCTGTTCGCGATCTCCGCGACCAGCGGCCGCAGGTCGATCAGCCCGTCCACCTTGCCGGTGGCGGGATCGATCCGTGCGATGAACCCGCTCATCCATATGTTCGCGAGAATCCGCCCCTGCCGGTATTCCAGCTCGTTGAGTTTCTGAAGCGGCCGGCCGTTCATCGTGACCGCAATCCGGCCGCGTTCGGCAAAGCTCACCGGGTCCATGCGGCGCAGCGTCGGCGTACCATCTGACAGGATGATCCCGGTCGCGTCGCTGGTCATGCCCCAGCCCTCGCCGGTATAGCGGAACGGCTTTACCGCCTGCTTCAGTGTCGGCAGTGTCCAGCGGAAACCGAGGCCGGTCTTCCACGTCACGCTCAGCAGCGTGTTCTTCCAGCAACCAATGCCTTCGCCGAACAACTCCGGCGCGATGCGACCCCGCGCAAGCACCTTGCCATCCGTAAGTGAGACCCGGCGAACATCCGACGCGCCTTCCTTGCCCGTGCTCTCGTACAGCGCGCCGTTGCAGAACAGCAGCCCTTCGGTGAACGCGCCGGTGTCATGCGGCATCCGTGCGACCACCGTTGCCGCATAGACCGGCACGCCTGCTTCAGGCGCGACCGCAGCGGGTTGTGCCGGGGTCGCGGTCGTAACCGGAGCCGGAGCCGCAGGCTGCTGCGCCTGCCATGCGACACCGCCGAACACGCCAACGATCCCCAGCGCCAATGCCACCTTCACCACACGCATTCCTCTGCCATTCCGCGAACTATGTCGCCGGGACCTCGCATCTCCGGCCACAAAACGCAAAAGGCCCGGCACCGCTGATGCGGGGCCGGGCCTTTCGTTGGCGAATCAGGGAAGCTTACGCGGCCGACAGATTTACCGCGGCGTACTTGCCGCGACGGTCGACCTCGAGTTCGAACTGGAGCTTGTCGCCCTCGTTCAGCGTGGACATGCCGGCGCGCTCGACGGCCGAGATGTGCACGAATGCATCGGGCTGTCCGTCATCGCGCTGAATGAAGCCGAAGCCCTTCATCGCGTTGAAGAATTTGACGGTACCCGTTGCCTTCTCACCGGTCAGCTGACGCTGCGGCGCGCCACCGGCGCCACCAGCACCGCCCGGACGCGGACCGCGGTCGCCGAAGCCACCTTCGCGCGGCTCGCGGGGAGCGCGCTCGGACACGGCCATCGGCTCGCCATCGATCTTCAGTTCGGTCGCCGAGATACGGCCGCCGCGATCGACGAGGGTGAAGCCAAGCGGCTGACCTTCTGCGAGCGCGCTCATGCCGGCCTGTTCGACGGCCGAGATGTGCACGAACACGTCTTCGCCGCCGTCATCGCGGACTACGAAGCCGAAGCCCTTCTGCGCGTTGAAGAACTTGACCACGCCGGTGCCTTCGCCAACGACCTGCGGGGGCATGCCGCGGCCGCCGCCGCTGAAGCCGCCACCACCGCCGCCGCCGCCGCCGAAACCGCCGCCGCCGCCGCCACGGAAGCCGCCGCCGCCGCCGCCGAATCCGCCGCGATCACCGCCACCGCCGCCGAAGCTGCTGCCGCCACCGAAGCCGCCGCGGTCACCGCCGCCGAAGCCGCCGCCACCGAAACCACCACCGCCGAAGCTGCTGCCGCCACCGAAGTCGCTGCTGCCGCCGCCGAAATCATCGCGCTTGTCGCGACCACGTCCGCCACGATTGCCGCGGCCACCTTTGTCGTAACCCATAACCCTGTTCGTCTTCCCGGTTCGCCCGCATCCAATCCGTGACAAGAACCCGTGCGCCGGACGACGAACGCGAGCCCTCGGGCGCGAAACCTATTGCGCCTTGGGACTCGTCATAGCGCAGAAAACAAGTCGTCGCGAACAAATTCGTCGTATCTTTCGACCAGTTCGTGGTGATCACCGACCACCGGCGAACCCATTGCCATCAAAGCGCCCTTTTTGCCCATCGCGCACCCGCCTCTGGTTCACATCGGTTCTACCGTCGCGCTTAAATCATTGAGCGATCCGGCGTTGCGGCGTAGGGCGTCGCCATGACCGTACACTTCCACGAGGAAGACCTCCCCGCCGACGTCTTCGCTCCCGGCGCCTCCATCGCCGTCGATACCGAGACGATGGGTCTCATCACGCCACGCGACCGTCTGTGTGTGGTGCAATTGTCCGATGGCGGGCCCGACGAACACCTCGTTCGGTTCGGCCCAGGCAGCGACTATGCCGCACCCAATCTGAAGGCGCTGCTCGCTGATCCCGGCCGGGTGAAGCTGTATCATTACGGCCGTTTCGACATCGCCGCGCTCCAGCATTATCTGGGTATCGTCGCCGGTCCGGCGTACGATACGAAGATCGCATCGCGCCTGATCCGCACCTACACCGATCGTCACGGATTGAAGGAACTGGTCCGCGAATTGCTGGGTCAGGAACTCAGCAAGCAGCAGCAATCGTCCGACTGGGGATCGCCCGAACTGTCGGATGCGCAAAAGGACTACGCCGCCAGCGACGTCCGCTTCCTGCATCGACTGCAGGCCGAACTGAACCGTCGCCTGATTCGCGAAGGCCGGATGGAAATGGCGCAGGCATGCTTCGACTTCCTGCCGACCCGCGCCGCGCTCGACCTTGCCGGGTGGCCCGACATCGACATCTTCGCCCATGCCTGAATCGTCACCCGCGCCAGACCCGCGCCAGCTCGTGTCGGCCCTGACCGGTAGAAGCGCATGAGTTCCGCCGTCGCGCAACGCGTGCGTTCGGCGCGCCAGCGCTGGGCCGCCCCCGGCGGACGCCACGACCGGTTCGTCGCCTCGCTCAACACCGGTCTTCCCGTCGGCATCGGCGTGCTGATGGCATTTCTCGTGATGGCACCGCTGACGGCGAGCAACGAAGTGTCGTTCGTTCTCGACAAGAACAAGGTCGAGGTCGCGAAGGAGCGGATGAAGCTTCAGTCCGCCACCTATCGCGGGCAGGACGACAAGGGGCAGGCCTTCGCGCTCAACGCCGGGTCGGCGGTGCAACAGAGCAGCAGCGTGCCGATCGTCCAGATCAACGGCATGGCCGCCGACCTCGAGCTGGAGGACGGCCCCGCGACGTTGCGCGCCGATCAGGGACGCTACGACCTCAACAGCGAACAGATGAAGGTCGACGGCCCGATCGCGTTTCGCACCGCCAATGGCTATCGCCTCGATACCAGCGATGCGACGATCGATCTCAAATCGCGAACGATGAGCAGTCAGGGCAAGGTCACCGGCACCGTGCCGCAGGGCAATTTCAGCGCGAATACGCTCAACGCGGATCTCGAGGGACGCACCGTGCGGCTCAGCGGCAATGCCCGCTTGCGGTTCGTCCCCGGACGCACGAAATAGCCGCCATGCGCTCGCTCATTCCTCTCGCCCTGCTCGTCGCGGCTCCCCTGGCTGCCCAGACGGCCCATAATTCGAACGCGCCGATCGATTTCGGCGCGGACAACATCGAATTGCAGGACAAGGCGAACCGTGCCGTGCTGTCGGGCAACGTCTCGGTCAAGCAGGCGGCGATGACGCTCAATGCCGCACGGATGACCGTCAGCTATACCGGCCAGGTGGTTGGCGGGAACCCGCAGGTGTCGCGCCTCGATGCGAGTGGCGGTGTCACTGTCCGTCGGCCCGATCAGACCGCCAGAAGTCAGTTCGCGATCTACGATCTCAATCGCCGCGTCATCACCATGCTGGGTGCGGTGACACTGACCCAGGGCGGCAACACCGTCAACGGCGGTCGCCTGACGATCAATCTCGACACCGGACGTGCGGTGATCGACGGATCGTCCGTGCGCGGATCGAGCGGCGCGACCGGGGGCACCACGTCGGCGAGCCCCGGCGGTCGGGTGACCGGCACCTTCTCCGTACCCAAGCGCAACTAACCCTCCCCCCGCAGGGGGGAGGGCGACCGCGCGCCCACATCACCGCAGCCATCCCGCATCTCGTCGGAAGGGGCTTCCCTCCGTCGCCTGCGCGCGCCATGACGCATCCCATGCACGAACCCTGCCAAGGCAGGAGTTCGGTAACCTATTGCTGCGAGGCATCACGCCCATGGACGCCGCCGTTTCCGACCTGCAAACCGCCGAGGCGATCCACGAACCGCCAGTCAACCGCGGCCTGCAGGCGATCTCGATCGCCAAATCCTATGACAAGCGCATCGTCCTTACCGACGTGTCGGTGTCGGTCGATCGCGGCGAGGTGGTCGGCCTGCTCGGCCCCAACGGCGCCGGCAAGACGACGTGCTTCTATTCGGTGATGGGGCTGGTGAAGCCCGATTCGGGCCGGATCATGCTCGACGGCGAAGACATCACCAAGCTGCCGATGTACCGTCGGGCGATCCTCGGCCTCGGCTACCTGCCGCAGGAAACCAGCATCTTCCGCGGCCTGTCGATCGAAAAGAACATAGCCTCGGTGCTCGAACTCTCCGAACCGGATGCCTCGGCGCGTCCCGCCAAGCTCGACAAGCTGCTCGACGAATTCGGCCTCACCCGGTTGCGCTCCAGCCCGGCGATGGCATTGTCGGGCGGCGAGCGTCGCCGGGCAGAGATCGCCCGCGCGCTGGCGGCGGATCCGTCGATCATGCTGCTTGACGAACCGTTCGCCGGCATCGACCCGATCTCGATCGCCGACATCCGCGATCTGGTCAAAGACCTCAAGCGCCGCGACATCGGCGTGCTGATCACCGACCATAACGTCCGCGAAACGCTCGACATCGTCGATCGCGCCTACATCATCTACGACGGCCGCGTGCTGTTCGCAGGATCGCCCGAAGAACTGGTGGCCGACGCCAACGTCCGCCGCCTGTATCTGGGCGAGGGCTTCTCGCTGTAGGGTATGGGTCGATCATCTACCTTGGCCCTCGCCCGCAAGGGGGAGGTGGCGCCGCGAAGCGGTGACGGAGGGGGAGGTAAGCGACGCCCCCTCCGACAAAGTTCATTGCCGTCCTCCCCCTCCGTCAGCCTGACGGCTGCCACCTCCCCCTGGCGGGGGAGGGCTTTGCGCGCCGCATGAGCCTCGCCCCGCGCCTCGATATCCGCCAGTCGCAATCGCTGGTGATGACGCCGCAATTGCAGCAGGCGATCAAGCTGCTCGCGCTGTCCAACCTCGAGATCGAAGGCTTCATCGCCGAAGAGGTCGAGAAGAACCCGCTGCTCGAAGCGGCGCAGACCGACGAGGTCATCCGGCCCGAACGCGTCGAGCGCGAAGAACCCGCGGGTGCGGACGACCTGATCGGCGGCACCGCGACCGCCGACCCGATCGACGTCGACTATGCGACCGAAAGCCACCAGCAGGACAGCGTCGCGGACGGCGGCGGCGGCTTCGACGGCGCGCTGTCGATGACCGGGGGCAGTGGCGGCAGCAGCTTGGGAGGCGAAGACCTCGACTTCGATTCCTTCGCGCAACGCGATGGCACGCTCGGCGACCATCTCCTTGCTCAGGCCGGCGCGGTGGTCGATGGCGCCGACTGGTTCATCGCCCAGCATCTGATCGACCAGATCGACGAGGCGGGTTATCTCACCGCATCCCTGCTCGACATCGCCACGCGGCTCGGCACGTCGCAGGCGCGCGTGGAGCATGTCCTGACGCTCATCCAGACGCTCGATCCCACCGGCGTCGGCGCACGCGACCTCGCCGAGTGCATCGCGTTGCAGGCGCGCGAGGCGGACCGCTACGACCCCTGCATGGCGCGGCTGATCGACAATCTCGACCTGCTCGCGCGCGGTGACCTGACGCGGCTCAAACGCATGTGCGGCGTCGACGACGAAGATATGGCGGACATGATCCGCGAACTGCGCGGCTACGATCCCAAGCCCGGCTGCCGCTACGGTGGCGAACCCGCGCTGGCGGTGACGCCCGACCTGTTCGTCCAGAAGACCAAGACCGGCTGGGGCATCGAACTCAACGCCGCCACCCTGCCCCGCGTCCTCGTCAACCGCCGCTATTACCACGAACTCAGCCACGGCCCGCAGGACAAGGCGTCCAAGGCCTGGCTGTCCGACGCGCTCGCCAGCGCCAACTGGCTGATCAAGGCCCTCGACCAGCGCCAGCGCACGATCATCAAGGTCGCTGCCGAGATCGTGAAGCAGCAGGAGGCGTTTTTTCTGAAGGGCGTCGCGCACCTGAAGCCGATGACGCTCGCACGCGTGGCGGACGCGATCGAGATGCACGAATCCACCGTCAGCCGCGTGACGAGCAACAAATATCTGAGCTGCGCGCGCGGCGTCTTCGAGCTGAAATATTTCTTCACCAGCGCCATCCAGTCCGCCGACGGTGGCGATGCCGTATCTGCCGAGGCAGTGAAAAGCGCGATCCGCGCGCTCATTGCCAATGAGGGAGCCAAGATCCTGTCCGACGACACATTGGTCGAATTGCTGCAGGCCAAGGGCTTCGACATAGCCCGTCGCACTGTCGCCAAATACCGTGAGGCGATGGGCATCGGCAGTTCGGTCCAGCGCCGCCGCGCGCGCACGTTGGAAGGGGCATGAACCTTTCCCGCCGCGCGATGCTTGCCGGGGTCATGACACTGCCGCTGACCGGTGCAGTGAAGCCCGCGCAGACGCTCACCATCATGACCTTCAACGTCCGTCTGCCCATGGCTTCGGACGGCGCCAACGACTGGCCGCACCGCCGCGCATTGTTCGCGCAGACGGTCGCTGCCGCCGATCCCGATCTGTTCGGCACGCAGGAACTGTTCCAGTCCCAGGGCGACGACATCGTCCGCGCGCTGCCGCGCTACCGCTGGTTCGGTCGCGATCGCCGCGGCGGCCATGCCGACGAGCATATGGGCATCTTCTATCGCCCCGACCGGCTGACTTTGCTGGCGCAGGGCGACTTCTGGCTGTCGGACACGCCCGACCTTCCCGGCAGCATCACCTGGGGCCACCCGCTGCCGCGGATGGTGACATGGGGCCGCTTCCAGACCCGCGATGGACGCCGCTTCGTGGCGCTCAACACCCATTTCCCCTACCGTTTGGAGGACGAAGCCGCCCGCGAAAAGGCCGCCGCGTTGATCGTCGCCCGCCTGCCGGATATCGCCGCGAACGATCCCGTGGTCCTGACCGGCGATTTCAACACCACCCCCGACACGAAGGCCCACGCCACCCTGACAGCCGCGCTCAAGGATGTCTGGCAATCCGTCCGCGCGCCCAAAGGCCCACCGCTCACCTTCCACGACTTCACCGGCAAACCCGATCGCCGCATCGACTGGATTTTGACCCGCGGTTTCCGCCCGTTGACCGCACGAACGATCACCCGCCACACGGGTGCGCTTTACCCGTCCGACCATTTCCCTGTCGTGGCGCGGATCGCCTTTCGGTAGCAGTAAATTTCACGCGAAGGCGCGAAGACGCAAAGAAGGATTGTTCGCGCAGAGGCGCAGAGGACGCGGAGTGGGCTTTCGCGAAGCAGCTGTATTCAGAAAATTTGAACTGAAAGCTGCCGCTGGCATCGAACGTCTCTGCGTCCTCTGCGCCTCTGCGCGCAAAAAACCTTCGCGTGAAAGCACCTTCTCACCGCGACGGCTCAATCATCCTCATCCTCGAACCCCACCAACGCCAAGGCCCTTGCCTTCATCTGGCGCTGCTCGCACCAATGGACCAGCGCCTCTTCGCGCCCGTGCGTCACCCACACTTCGCGCGGTGCGATTTCGGACAAGGTGTCGGTCAGCTCGTCCCAGTCGGCGTGATCGGACAGGATCAGCGGCAGTTCGACGTTCTTCTGCCGCGCCCGCTGCCGTACTCGCATCCACCCAGAAGCCATGGCGGTGATCGGATCGGGCAGGCGGCGCGACCAGCGATCGTTGAGCGCACCCGGCGGGCACATCACGACGTGCCCCGCCATGTCCGCCTTCTTCGCATCCGCCACCGGCAGCAGCTCGCCCAGCCGCACGCCATGCTCGGCGTACAGGTCGCACAACCGCTGCAACGCGCCATGGATGTAGATCGGCGCCTCATGCCCCCGCTCGCGCAGCTCGGCGATCACCCGCTGCGCCTTGCCGAGCGCATAGGCGCCGACCAGCACGCAGCGATCGGGGTTGGCGTGCAGTCGCGCGATCAGCTTGTCGATCTCGTCGCCCGTATCGGGGTGGCGGAACACCGGTAGCGCAAAGGTCGCCTCTGTGACGAACACGTCGCACTTTACCGGCTCAAACGGCGTACACGTCGGGTCCGCCCGCCGCTTATAGTCGCCCGACACGACGACCCGCTCGCCGCGGTAGTCGAGCACGATCTGCGCCGATCCCAGCACATGCCCGGCGGGGACATAGCCGATCTCCACCTCGCCCATCCGGATGCTCTCGCCATAAACGACGGGGTGGCCTGCCTGTTCGCCGTAGCGCGCGTCCATGATCGCCAGCGTTTCCGGCGTCGCCCACACGGCGCCATGCCCACCGCGCGCGTGATCGGCGTGGCCGTGCGTCACCAGCGCGCGCGCCTCCGGCTCGGACGGGTCGATCCACGCATCCGCTGGTTTGACGTAGATGCCGTGCGGATGCGGTTCCAGCCAGTCGCCCAATCGTGCCATGCCGCTACTACGCGCCAGCCGCGCTTACGGTGCCGCCGGATCGAATAGCGGCCACGGGTCGTTGACCCCGAACGCTACACCTACGGGAGAAAATCGATGGTGATCAGCAGCTTCTGGGGTTTGGTCGTCTTCGTCGGCGCGATGGTGCTGCTCGGCGTACTCATCTGGGCGAAGTTCAACAATCGCGTCTCGCGCGACCAGCACCGCCGCACCGAACAGGCGACGCACGACCTGTACCAGGGCGATGCGGTGGATCACGACCAGCGGTAAGATCCTCCGTCACCCCGGACGCGTTCCGGGGTCCACTCATCCACAAGGGAAAGACCCCGAGACTCTAGCCTTTCCGTTCGCCGCCCAGCGCTCCCCCGGAACAAGTCGGGGGTGACGAGTGGTGTGGGCGACGCTCCCGCCCTACATAGGTTGCAATGGACCTCCCCCAGCCGCTCGCAGATTGGTTCGCCACCCGCGGCTGGCATCCCCGGCGTCACCAGCTCGACATGCTCCGCGAAGGCCGCGCCGGCCACCACGCCTTGCTCGTCGCCACCACCGGCGCGGGCAAGACGCTCGCCGGGTTTCTCCCGACACTGACCGAATTGATCGAGACGCCGACCGAGGGTCTGCACACGCTCTACGTCTCGCCGTTGAAGGCGCTGGCGGTCGACATCCAGCGCAATCTCGTCGCGCCCGTCGAAGAGATGGGCCTCGACCTGCGCATTGAGACCCGCACCGGCGACACGCCCAGCGACCGCAAGGCCCGCCAGCGCGTCAAGCCGCCGCAGATCCTGCTCACCACGCCCGAATCGCTGTCGCTGCTGCTCAGCTACCCCGACAGCTTCACCATGTTCGAAGGGCTGAGGACGATCGTCGTCGACGAAGTCCACGCCTTCGCCACCGGCAAGCGCGGCGACCTGCTGTCGCTCTGCATGGCGCGCCTCCAGCGGATCAGTCCGGGCCTGCGCCGCGTCGCCCTCTCCGCCACCGTCGCCGATTCGGACGGCTATCGCGCCTGGCTCGCCCCCGATGGCGATATCGATCAGGTCGCGATGGTGCAGGGCGAGGCGGGCGCCGACCCCAACATCGCCATCCTGCTGCCCGAAGGCCGCGTGCCATGGTCGGGCCATTCCGGCCGCTATGCCGCCGAACAGGTCATGGCGGAGATCGAGGCGCACAAGACCTCGATCGTCTTCTGCAACACCCGCAGCCTCGCCGAACTGATCTTCCAGGACCTGTGGAAGGTGAACACCCAGTCGCTGCCGATCGGCGTCCATCACGGCAGCCTCTCGCTCGAGGCGCGCCGCAAGGTGGAGGGTGCGATGGCGGACGGCCGCCTGCGCGCGCTGGTGGCGACCGCCAGCCTGGACCTGGGTGTCGACTGGGGCGACGTGGATTGCGTCATCCAGATGGGCGCGCCCAAGGGCTCGTCACGCCTGCTCCAGCGGATCGGCCGCGCCAACCACCGGCTCGACGAAGCTTCGGAAGCGATCGTCGTCCCCGGCAACCGCTTCGAATATCTCGAAGCCCGCGCCGCCCTCGACGCGGTGGAGGCGGGCGAACTCGACCCCGACCTGTTCCGCCCCGGTGCGCTCGACGTGCTCGCCCAGCACGTCATGGCGGTCGCCTGCGCCGCGCCGTTCGATCAGGCGACATTGCTCGACGAGGTCCGCTCCGCCCTCCCTTATTCGGCGCTGACCGACGAGACGTTCGATCGCGTCCTCGGCTTCATCCGCGATGGCGGCTACAGCCTCAAGGCCTACGACCGCTTCAAGCGCCTGACGCAGGAGGCCGACGGCCTGTGGCGCGTCAGCCACCCGAAGTTCGTCACCCAGCACCGCCTCAACGCCGGCATCATCGTCGAATCGACGATGCTCAACGTCCGCTTCAAGAATGGCCGCAACCTTGGCAAGGTCGAGGAAGGGTTCGCCGCGCAACTCTCCCCCGGCGACACCTTCTTCTTCGCCGGCCTCAGCTGCGAAGTGCAGAAGATCGATACCGAGGACCTCATCGTCCGCGCCTCGTCCAAGCCCGCGCGTATCCCGACCTACGGCGGATCGCGCATGCCGTTGTCGACCAACCTCGCCGACCGCGTCCGCGGCTTCCTCGCCGATCCCGGCCAATGGGCGCGCTTCCCCGACGACGTGCGCGAATGGCTGGAATTCCAGGCGAAACGCTCCGCCCTGCCCCGCCCCGGCCAGCTTCTGGTCGAAACCTTCCCGCGCGAAGGGCGCAATTACATGGTCGCCTACAGTTTCGAAGGGTGGAACGCGCACCAGTCGCTCGGCATGCTCATCACCCGCCGCATGGAGGCGGAGGGACTGAAGCCGCTGGGCTTCGTCGCCAACGATTACGCGCTCGCGGTGTACGGCATCGACAAGATCACCGACCCCGCCGCTTTGTTCAGCCCCGACATCCTCGAACACGAATTCGTCGACTGGGTGCAGCAATCGCACCTGCTCAAACGCGCCTTCCGCGAAGTCGCGGTGATCGGCGGCCTCGTCGAGCGCCAGCACCCCGGCAAGCGCAAGACCGGGCGACAGGTCACCTTCTCGACCGACCTGATCTACGATGTCCTGCGCAAATACGAACCCAGCCACCTGCTCCTGCAAGCCGCCTGGGACGACGCCCGCGCCCGCATGACCGACGTCGGCCGCCTCGCCGGCCTGCTCGACCGCGCCGCCGAGACGATGCTCCACGTCGATCTTGAGCGCGTCACCCCACTTGCCGTCCCGGTGCTGACCCTGATCGGCCGCGAGAAAATCTCGGTCGGCAGCGCAGATGATGCCTTGCTGATCGAAGCCGAAGCGCTTGCGGCGGAGGCGATGACGCTCGACTGACCTTTTTGAAAGATGCGTGATTCACGCGAAGCCGCAAAGACGCGAAGAGAAGAAGGGTTTTAGCGCGCCGAGGCGCAGAGACGAGCTTGCGGCAGCTCCAATCCACCTCTTGAGCGGGCGATGACAGCCGCTACGCGGCCCTCTTCTTCTCCGCGCCCTCTGCGCCTCCGCGCGCAAAACCTCTTCGCGTCTTCGCGTCTTCGCGTGAACAATCAGACCGTAACCTGCTCGCCCAATTCCAGTACCTTCCCCGGCGGAATCTTCAGGAAATCGGTCGGATCGCTCGCATTGCGCTGCATGAACATGAAGATGCGGTCCTGCCACAGCGGCATGCCCACATCCGCCTCCGGCTTCAACGTGTTGCGCCCGATGAAGAAGCTCGTCTTCATCGCATCCAGGCTGCGCATCTCGGTCTTGCCACCGACGCCGAGGTCGGCCGGCACGTCGGGCGATTCCATGAAGCCGTAGTTCAGCACGACGATCTCGAAATTGTCGTCCAGCCGCTCGACCGTCGATCGATGCGCCTCGTCCACCACCGGCCGGTCGGTGGTGCGGATGCTCACCACCAGGTTGCGCTCGTGCAGCACCTTGTTGTGCTTGAGGTTGTGGAGCAACGCTCCCGGCGCCGAGCGCGGATTGGCGGTCAGGAACACCGCGGTGCCCGGCACCCGCTCGGGCGGGCGCTTCGCCAGCGCGACGGCGAGGTCGGCGAGCGGGATGCTCTGCCGCGCCTCGAATGCCCGCACGATGCCCTTGCCGCGCACCCAGGTGTAGATCAGCAGGCCGATCGCGGCGGCGATTACCAGCGGCACCCAGCCGCCCTCGACCACGCGCAGGATGTTGGCACCGAAGAAGATCAGGTCGAGGCAAAGGAACGGCAGCACCGCGGTCAGCGCCCACACCCGCTTCCAATGCCAGACATGCCGCGCCACGAGGTAGCCGAGCAACGTCGTCACCACCATCGTGCCCGTCACGGCGATGCCGTACGCGGCCGCCATCGCCGACGACGTCTTGAACTGGACGATCAGCACCAGCACGCCGACCAGCAGCAACCAGTTGATCGCCGGGATATAGATCTGCCCGGCGAAATCCGCCGACGTCTGGCGCAGCTTCATGCGCGGCAGCAACCCCAGCTGCACCGCCTGCTGCGTCAGCGAGAAGGCACCGGTGATCACCGCTTGGCTCGCGATCACCGTGGCGAACCCCGCCAGCACGATCAGCGGCCCACGAAACGATTCGGGCGCCATCAGGAAGAACCAGTTCTGGTTGACGAACGGCGTCCCCGCCGCCGCCGCGGCTTCCAGATGCGACAGCGCGAACGCGCCCTGCCCCAGATAGTTGAGCGTCAGCGCCGGGAAGACGAGGAACAACCACGCGATCCGGATCGGCCGCTTGCCGAAATGCCCCATGTCCGCGGTCAACGCCTCCGCGCCGGTGACGGTCAGGAACACCGCGCCGAGCACGAACAGCCCCGTCGTGCCGTGCGTCGCGAGGAAACGGATGCCATAGCTCGGGATCAGCACGCGAAAGATCGATAGCTCGTCGGCGATATGCCAGATGCCCAAGGCCCCGATGGTCACGAACCACAGGATGCAGACCGGCCCGAACAGCTTGGCGACCATCGCCGTGCCGCGCTTCTGGATCAGGAACAGCGCGATCAGGATGCCGATCGTCAGCGCCCGGATCGTGCCCTCGTCGAACAATTTCGCGGCGGACGGGATCGTCTGCAATCCCTCCATTGCCGACAGCACCGACAGCGACGGCGTGATGATCGCATCGCCATAGAACAACGCCGCACCCGCTGCGCCCAACACCAGCGCGATGCGGCTGCGCATCCCCAGCGACCGCCGCGCCAGCGCCGCCAGCGCCAGCACGCCGCCCTCGCCGTGATTGTCGGCGCGCATCAGGAAAAAGACGTATTTGCACGTGACGATCAGCGTCAGCGTCCACAGCGCGAGGCTGAGCACGCCGAGGATCTCGGACGGATCGATACCGTCGGCGGCGGACTGCCCCAGCGCATCGCGGAACGCGTAGAGCGGACTGGTGCCGATATCGCCGAACACCACGCCGATCGCCCCGATGGTGAGACCGATGAGTGCGGGATGATGCTGGGCGGTGGAAACGGGTGCTTGGACGGCGGGCGACATGCGCGCGACTACCCTCTGACAGAACCCTCCCGGCGGGAGGACGGCGCGCTTTACGCCTATTGCAGCCCCAGGCAAGCGGATTTGCTCCGCACCGCACAACGGCTTGCCCATGCGGATCTTTGCGGGCAAGGCGGACGCATGGTTCCCTTTTCGTTCGGCGGCCACGCGCTCTGCGCCCTTCCGGAGGGTGCGTTGCTATGGCCGGCACGCCGTGCCTTGCTCGTCGCCGATCTCCATTTCGAAAAAGCGAGCTGGTTCGCTGCCCGCGGCCAGATGCTGCCGCCGTACGATTCACTGGCGACGCTCGCCGATCTCGCCGCACTGGTCGCTAGGACCGGGGCGGAGGAACTCTGGTGCCTCGGCGACAGCTTCCACGACAGCGACGGCTGCGAGCGCCTGCCGCAGGAAGCACAAATCCGCCTCCGCGCGCTGACCGAAGGGCTGCGCTGGACGTGGATCACCGGCAACCACGATCCCGACATCAAGGACCGCTGCGGCGGCGAGATCGCCGACGAGGCGGAAGTCGATGGGCTGATCCTGCGCCACGAGGCCGATCCGCTGGAAACACGCCCGGAGCTGTCGGGTCATTTCCACCCGAAGCTGCGGGTTGCGGTGCGCGGCAAGCAGATCGCGAGGCGCTGTTTCGTCGCGACGGAGCGCAAAATCGTCCTGCCGGCATTCGGTGCGTTGACCGGTGGACTGGACGTTAATCACCCCGCGCTGACGAAGGCGGTGGGTCGCGGCGCAGAAGCGCTGGTCCCGGTAGAACAGCGCCTCCTGCGCTTCCCGATCGCTGCTTAACTGCGCTCCCTCTCCCCGCAGGGGAGAGGGGGCAGGCCTCACCGATACAGCGTCGGAAATCCCGCCTTGAACGCCGCGACCTTCGGCTTGTCCCAATGCACGATATACGGGTGCGTCGGATTCCGGTCGTAGAAATTCTGATGATACGCCTCGGCCGGGAAGAACTTGCCCTGCTCTACCTTCGTCACGATCGGCCGCGGAAAGCTCTTCGCCGCACCAAGCTGCGCGATATACGCCCGCGCAACCGCCGCCTGGCGCGCATCCTGCGGGAACACCGCCGACCGATAGCTCGGGCCGCTATCCGGACCCTGCCGGTTCAGCTGCGTCGGATCGTGCGCGATCGAGAAATACACCCGCAGCAGCGTCGCATAGCTCACCTGCCGTGGATCGAAGACGACCTTGATCGCCTCGGCATGCCCGGTCCGCTCGGTCGATACGGCATCGTAATTGGCCGTCTCACGCGTGCCGCCGGCATAGCCCGCGGTCACCCCGCGTACGCCCTTCACATGCTCGAACACCGCTTCCATGCCCCAGAAGCAGCCGCCCGCGAACACCGCGGTCTGCATTCCCGCCGCAGCCGGAACATCGACCTTGGCAACGGGGATCGGCACCGCGCGCTCGGCCGCGGCGAAGCCGGTGGAGGCGATCACGGCGGCGGCGACACCGGCGACGGGCAACAGGATTTTCAGCATGCCACCAACATGGGGAGCCGCCGCCCGCATTACAGCCTCAGCGGACCGCGACGATCGGCGAAGCCGCCGGAATCGGCTGCACGCCCTGCGCGCTCGCCGGCTGGAGCGTCACGACGCCGACCGCGCCGATGGCGAAGCCACCGACGAATTGCCAGAAGAAGCCGCTCTTGAAGACCTTGCGCATGACGCACCCATTGGTTTGTTCGAGCGCAGCTACGTCGCTGCGCCCCGTAAGGATGCGAGATCGTCTCTCCCGCCTCCAGGCTCAATGCCGTTTATAGAAACGCTGAATTAACGCGGCGTGGCGACCGCGTTCATCGGGCGTAATATTGTACCGGAGTGGCCTCACCCCATTCAGCAACGGCTGCGCCGTCTATTCCCTCTCCCGATGGGAGAGGGAGAGAGCCGCGCAGCGGCGGAAGGGTGAGGACGATCCCCCTACTTCAGATCGGCACACGCCTGCTGAATGCGCTCGCACGCCTTGCGCAACAGCGCATCAGATGTCGCATAGCTGATCCGCATCGCCGGCGACAAACCGAACGCCGCGCCCTGCACCGCCGCCACCTTGGCATCGTCGAGCAGATAGCCGACGAACGCCTCGTCGCTGTCGATCACCCGCCCCGACGGCGTGCTCTTGCCGATCAGCTCCGCAAACGACGGATAGACGTAGAACGCACCCTCGGGCGTCGGGCAGTGCATGCCGGGGATCGCGTTGAGCATGCCGACGACCAGATCGCGCCGTACCTGGAACGCCGCATTGCGCTCTTGCAGGAACCCCTGCGGGCCGTTTAGCGCCGCCACCGCCGCCGCCTGCGCGATCGAACAGGGGTTGCTGGTCGACTGCGACTGCAGCTTCGCAATCGCCTTGATCAGCCACTGCGCGCCCGCCGCATAGCCGATCCGCCACCCGGTCATCGCATAGGCCTTCGAACAGCCGTTCACCGTCAGCGTCCGCTCGTACAGCTCCGGGCACACCTCGGCGATCGTTGCGAAGCGGAATCCATCATAGACGATATGCTCGTACATATCGTCCGCGAACACCCAGACGTGCGGATGCCGCGCCAGCACCGCGCCCAGCGCCTTCAGCTCATCGACGGTATAGCCCGCGCCCGTCGGGTTGGACGGCGAATTGAGGATCACCCATTTGGTCCGGGGCGTGATCGCCGCCTCCAGCGCTTCCGGCGACAGCTTGTAATCCTGCTCCGGTCCGGCGACCGCGAACACCGGCGTGCCGCCCGCGAACTGCACCACGTCGGGATAGCTCACCCAGTAAGGCGCGGGGATCACCACCTCGTCACCGGCATCCACCGTCGCGACGATCGCGTTGAACAGCGTATGCTTGCCGCCGACGTTCACCGTCACCTGATCCGTCGTGTAGGTCAGGTGGTTGTCGCGCGCGAACTTGGCGACGATCGCCTGCTTCAGCTCGATCGTGCCGTCGACGTTGGTATATTTGGTCTTGCCGTCGCGAATCGCCTGGATCGCCGCCTCTTTCACAAAGTCGGGCGTATCGAAGTCCGGCTCGCCCGCACCCAGCCCGATCACGTCGACGCCGGCGCGCTTCAATTCCAGCACGCGGCTGGTGATGGCGAGCGTCGGGGACGGGCTGA
Organism: Sphingomonadaceae bacterium OTU29LAMAA1; assembly: GCA_024072375.1. Lineage (NCBI taxonomy): Bacteria > Pseudomonadati > Pseudomonadota > Alphaproteobacteria > Sphingomonadales > Sphingomonadaceae > Sphingomonadaceae bacterium OTU29LAMAA1. Next base: position 3,304,983 of record CP099617.1, on the reverse strand, counting down.
TACGGCCGAGGGCGGCGGAGGGCTTCATGGCAGGGGCCTTATGGCGACAGGGAACGCGCGGCCCTATAGCGACAGCGGGTCCGATTTCGCAACCGCAACAACCGCCGGCATCAACCCGCGCAGCGCATTTCCGACAAAAAATTGCTTGGGAAGATCGTTAGGCGACAGATTAACCTCGATCACCCGCCCCGATTCGATCAATTCCGATCGCAGCACACCCGGCAGCAGTCCGTGGGCCGCCGCCGGGGTCACCAGCCCGCCATTCCGTGGCACGAACAGCGAGGTAAAGCTTCCCTCGGTCAGCCAGCCGTCCGGCCGCATGAACACCACCTCGTCGGTTCCCGCCGCGATCCGTGCCGCATCATAGAAGCCACGATCGCTCGACTTGTGCCGCAACCGGTAATCGTCGGTTGCGACCGGCAACGGCACCACCGTTACCTGTAACGGTCGGTCGAACCGCGCCGGCGCCGGTCCCACTTCAATCGCGATCGCCCCGCCCTGCGCCAGCAGCAGCCGTATCCGCGCCGCCTCGCGCAACCGGAAAGTCGCCGCCTGCAATTCGTTACGCGCATGATGCCGGTCGAAGCGAAAGCCCAGTGCGACCGCACTCGCCCGCATCCGTTCCAGATGCCGGTCGAGCAAGCGTATTCCCTGCTCGGGATCGAACGCCATCGTCTCGATCAGGTCGAGCGGTCGCTGCTCCGCGGTGACGAACGCGCCCTTCGCCAGCACCTCCGCCCATTCCTCGTCCGCCCGGCTGTCCGCGACGATACCCGATCCGAGGCCGAGTTCGGCAACCGTCGTGCCTGCCTCGACCGTCAGCGTTCGGATCGCCACGTTGAACGCCGCGCCGCCGTCCGCATCGATCCGCCCGATCGCGCCGGTGTAGACGCCGCGAGCCGTCGCCTCGACATCGCCGATCACCTCCATGGCGCGCTGCTTCGGCGCGCCGGTGATCGAGCCGCAGGGATAGAGCGCGGTCAGCACGTCCACCGCATCGCGGCCCACCGCCAGGTCGGCCATCACCGTCGACGTCATCTGATGCACCGTCGGATAGGTTTCGACGGTGAACAGGGCCGGCACCGCCACACTGCCCGGCTTCGCGATCCGCGACAGGTCGTTGCGCATCAGGTCGACGATCATCAGATTCTCGGCCCGCTGCTTGGCATCCGCGCCCAACGCCACCACCCGTGCCGCATCTTCCTCCGGCGTATCGCCGCGCGTCGCCGTCCCCTTCATCGGCCGACACGTCAGCCGCTTGTCCTCCAGCGCGAAGAACAGCTCCGGCGACAGCGACAGCAGATGCCGTTCGCCCGTCGCCACCAATGCGCCATAGCCAGCTGCCGACCCCCGCCGCAGCTTCGCATACAAGGCCGCGGGATCGCCCGCGATCAGCACATCCGCCCGCAGCGTCAGGTTCGCCTGATAGATATCGCCCGCCCGGATCATCTCCAGCGCCCGGTCCAGCGCATCGTCGTAGACGTGACGCTCGATCCGCGGCTGCGGGTGGGTCGCCCATGCCCCGGCAGGGTCCGGCAACAGCGCCGCCACCTCATCGGCCGTCATCGTCCGATATCCCTCGAACAGCCCGAACCACAGCAGCGGTGCGTCGATATCCCGCGCCGGCAGGTCCCGCGGCATCAGCGCCGCACCCGCCTCATAGGTCAGATAACCCGCCGCATGCAGCCCACGCGCGGACGCCCCGCGCAATCGCTCCAGCGCCGGAACCACCTGATCCAGCCGCCCGGCCGTCACGATCTCGACCGGATCGACATACAGCCGCGCCCCCGCGCCATCGGCCCGGGCATCGTCCAGCAGTACGAACGGCGCGTTCAGCATGCACCGTCAAATGCACGGGTGGATGCTCCCGGCGCAAGCGGCGATTGCCGCCCCCTCGCCCGCCCCCTATCTCTGCCGCCATGACCGACAGCCCGCTCAAAGCCGCCATCGTCCAGGTGACGCCCTTCCAGCAGAATTGCACCCTGATCTGGTGCACCGCGACGATGAAGGCCGCGATCGTCGATCCCGGCGGCGATCTGCCCCGTATCAAGGCCGCGGTGACGCAGGCCGGCGTCACGGTGGAAAAAATACTGCTCACCCACGGCCACATCGACCACGCCGGCGAAGCCAAGACGCTCGCCACCGATCTCGGCGTACCGATCGAGGGCCCGCACGAGGCCGACCGCTTCTGGCTCGCCCGCCTCGACGACGACGGCAAGAACTACGGCATGACCGGCGTCGTCTTCGAACCCGACCGCTGGCTGGTCGAAGGCGACACGGTGAGCGTCGGCAACCTCACCCTCGACGTCTACGAAACCCCCGGGCACACGCTGGGTCACGTCATCTTCCATCATGCGCCGAGCAAGTTCGCGCAGGTCGGCGACGTCCTGTTCCAGGGCTCGGTCGGCCGCAGCGACATGCCCGGCGGCAACCACAAGCAATTGATCGAGACGATCGTGACGAAGCTCTGGCCGCTGGGCGACGATACCGCCTTCATCCCGGGCCACGGCAACCCCAGCACCTTCGCCCACGAACGCGCCAACAACATGTTCGTCAGCGACAAGGCATTGGCGGAGTAGCGTTACCCTCACCTCCGGCTCTCGACCTTTCTATTCCACCACCCCACCCACTCCGCCGTCCCACCTACTCCGCCCCCGCCCCCCCCCTCCGTCATCCCGGCGAACGCCGGGACCCATGGAGGCAAGCGGCCAGCGATGCGCGCACCGCCGATGGCGCGATGTCCATGGGTCCCGACTTTCGTCGGGATGACGAGGAGGGTGGGTACGACAGCCATCCCAAGACATCGTCATCCCCGCGAAGGCGGGGACCCATAATCAACAACGTCGCGCCTCACGCCGCAACGCCAGCCAGTATGGATTTCCGTTTCCGCGGAAATGACGAAGGCAGGACCTCACCCGAAGACCCCAACCCCATCACCGCCCGACCGGCAACATCTTCCCCGATTCCCGGTCCAGACCCAGCGCCGTCACCACATCCAGCAGCGTCGCTGCCACGACGAACGCCACCGCGCCCCACACCGCCTTGTTCTTCGGGTGCGCACTTGCCGCCGCCCCCAGCGCGGTCAGGTCCATCGCGTCGCCGGCCACCCGGTTCCAGACGTTGGTCGACACTGCCGGCGCCGCCAGCAGGTTCGCCCCCGCCAGCAACTCGCGCGCGCCGAATCCCTTGATCAGCCCTTCCGATCCTTCCGCTTCCAACGCCCTCGCGATCCGCTTCGACGCGAACAGCTCGGTCACGCCCAACGCGATCGAGAACACTCCCAGGCCCAGCCCTAACCGCTTGAAATCCATGACAACACTCCGTCTTCTGCCACGGCGGAACCAACGGAAAGCGGGGCATCCCGTTCCGTGGTCGAACCAGTGCTGTCCTACACGCCGCCAGCCGGCTATCGTCCCCGCCATGCCGTACAATCTCGCCTCCCCCACCCGATGCCCACGGCAGCGGCTGGAGACGCATTCCGTCTCCGACGTAGTGACAAGTTCGGCAACTTCCGCGCAAACGACTCAGGACCACGCCCCTCTCCGCCGTCGCGCTGCCGCCCCGATATCCGCTGGCGAAGCTTGCAACAGTCCGGAAATTCGCTATAGGCCCGCGCTTCGCGATGCGTCCGGTTGTCGGTGGCGTCCAGCGGCCGACCTTGCGTCGGTTGTCGGCACGTCCCGTCGGGCTCATCGGATTTCCGTAAGCCGAATTTCTAGAACAAGGTGCCGAAATGGCCGTCCCCAAGCGAAAGACCTCTCCCTCCAAGCGCGGCATGCGTCGCGGTCACGACTCGCTGACCATCGCGTCGTTCCAGGAGTGCCCGAACTGTGGCGAACTCAAGCGTCCGCACAACCTGTGCACCGCTTGCGGTCACTATAACGGCCGCGAGATCGTCTCGGTCGAGGGTTAACACCCTCCCCTCCCATCCGGATAAGCGCTGAACCATGCCCGACAATTCCTGGATCGCCGTCGATGCGATGGGCGGCGACGAAGGGGTGGCGGTCATGCTCGCCGGCGTGGCTGCGGCCCGTCGGCGCTTTGAAGGCATGCGCTTCTTCCTGGTGGGTGACGAATCGGCGGTTCGCGAAGAGCTGAAGACTCACCCGAACCTCAGCCAGCACAGCGAGATCGTCCACGCACCGGAAACGGTCGGGTCGAGCGACAAGCCGAGTCAGGCGATTCGCCGCGCCAAGACCACGTCGATGGGCATCGCCATCGATCTGGTGAAACAGGGTCGCGCCGGCGCCGCCGTCTCGTCGGGCAACACCGGCGCGCTGATGGCGATGGCAAAGGTCGCGTTGCGCACCCTGCCGGGCATCGACCGTCCCGCGCTCGCAGCGCCGCTGCCGACGCTCGGCGAGAATGACGTGGTCATGCTCGACCTCGGTGCGAATACGGAGGTGGACGCGCGCAACCTCGTCCAGTTCGCGGTCATGGGTGCAGCCTATGCCCGCACGATCATGGACCTCGAATCGCCCCGGGTCGCGTTGCTCAACATCGGCAGCGAAGACCAGAAGGGCACCGACGAGATTCGCGACGCCGCTGCTGTGCTGAAGGGCCAGACGCACCTGCCCCTCACCTTTACCGGCTTCGTCGAGGGCAACCAGCTCGCCCGGGGCAACCACGACGTCATCGTCTGCGACGGTTTCGCCGGCAATATCGCGCTCAAGACTGCAGAGGGCACCGCCCGCTTCGTCGCCGACTTGCTCAAGCGCGCCTTCAGTTCCTCGGTCCGCTCGAAGGTCGGCTTCCTGATCTCGCGCCCCGCGACCGAATTGCTGCGCGACCACCTCGATCCCAACAATCACAATGGCGCGGTCTTCCTCGGCCTCAACGGCATCGTCGTGAAGAGCCACGGCAGCGCCAACGAACGCGGCGTCGCCACCGCGATCGGCAATGCCGCCAAGATGGTGCGTGCCGATCTCACCCGCCGCATCGCCGACGATCTCGGCAATTTCGAAAAGCGCGCGGCATGATCCGTTCGGTCATCCTCGGCACCGGTTCGGCGTTACCGGAAAACCGCGTCTCGAACGCCGATCTTGCCGACCGCCTCGACACCAGCGACGAATGGATCGTCGAGCGCACCGGCATCCGCTTCCGCCATATCGCGCAGCCGCACGAAACGACCTCGACCCTCGCGGCCGAGGCGTGCCGCGCCGCACTGGAATCGTCGGGCAAGACTGCGCAGGACATCGACCTGATCGTTCTAGCCACCGCGACCCCGGATCAGACCTTTCCGGCGACCGCCACCAAAGTCCAGGCGATGCTCGGCATCGACGATTGCGTCGCCTTCGATGTCGCTGCGGTCTGCTCGGGCTTTCTCTACGCGGTGCAGGTCGCGGATGCGATGCTGCGTACCGGTATCCACCAGCGTGCGCTGGTGATCGGCGCGGAAACGTTCAGCCGCATCCTCGACTGGGAAGACCGCACCACCGCCGTGCTGTTCGGCGACGGCGCCGGCGCGATCGTACTGGAGGGGCAGGAAAGCGACTCGGACACCGGCCGCGGCATCCTCGCGACCAAGCTCCATGCCGACGGCCGCCACAACGAACTGCTCTATGTCGACGGTGGCCCGTCGACCACCGGCACGGTCGGCAAGCTGCGCATGAAGGGCCGCGAGGTGTTCCGCCACGCCGTCGTCAACCTTGCGGCGGTGATGCAGGAAACGCTGGTGATCGCAGGGCTTGCTCCCGACGATGTCGACTGGGTCGTGCCGCATCAGGCCAATGCCCGGATTCTCGATGCGACCAGCCGCAAGCTGGGCCTGGCGGTGGACAAGGTCGTGGTCACCGTCGACCGTCATGCCAATACGTCAGCCGCCTCGGTCCCGCTGGCACTCGACACGGCCGTCCGTGATGGCCGTATCCGGCAGGGCCAGATCGTCGTTCTGGAGGCCATGGGCGGCGGGTTCACCTGGGGTGCGGCGGTTGTCCGCTTTTAAGACGATTACGTACAAGTACATAGGTACTATCCTAATATAACGGAAGAAAGTCACTTTCGGACACGTCTGGTCTGGTGTAAACGAATGCCGGGGCATCCTAACAGATGGAGTGGGGCGAGCGTGTTGATGACTACCGCAGGCACTTTGACACGGGCCGACCTATCAGAAGCGTTGCATCGTCAGATCGGCTTATCTCGCGCCGATTCCGCCAAGATCGTCGAGCAGATCCTGACCGAAATGTGCGAAGCGTTATCGCGCGGCGAAAACGTCAAGATCTCGGGATTCGGCACATTCGTACTGCGGGACAAGGGTGAACGGATCGGACGCAATCCCAAGACCGGGATCGAGGTGCCGATCGCACCACGTCGCGTCCTCACCTTCCGGGCCAGCCAGATGATGCGCGAGCGCATCGTCACGTCCAGCTGACCACGATGCCATCCGGCACCGGGAAAGCCATCGGCGCGTTCCGGACGATCGGGGAGGTTTCGGAGGAAACCGGCCTTCCCCAGCATATCCTGCGCTATTGGGAAACGCGCTTTCCCCAGCTGCGACCGATCACGCGCGCCGGCAACCGACGGTATTACCGTCCGGAAGATGTCGCGCTCATCCGTCGCATTCACGGCCTGCTGAATCAGGAGGGTTATACGGTTCGCGGTGTGCAGCAATTGCTCGCCACCGCGCGTACCGACGCTCCAGCCGAAGATAAGGCGGATACCGCGTCGGTGCTACCCATGCTGAAGGCGATCCGCGACCGGCTTGCCCATGCCCTCAGCCAGGACGAACACCTCGCTTTATAAGTCCTCGGGCACCAGCCCGTGGCGCAGCAGGCTCGCTGCCAGATCGGCCACATCCTCGACACTGCGATCCTCGTTCCAGACACCAAATCGCAGGCCGAGGAACACGTTCATCCCCATGATCGCCCAGGCGTGTACGTCCGACACATCGCTGCGCACCTCGCCGCGCGTCGCCGCAGCCCTCAGTCGCTGATCGATGCGTTCCGCCGTCGACGCATAATGCGACCGAAAGCTGTCCGGATCGACGAACTCCGCCTCGTCGATGATGCGATAGATTTCCTTATGTTCCCGCACGAATCCGATGAACTGCGCCAATCCCGCTCGCTCCGCGGCGATGCCGTCACCAGCCGCGCGCACCGCCGGCGCGACATGATCGCGAACCTGCGCCGATAGATCGGTCACCAGTGCGCGGAACACTGCATCCTTCGAATCGAAATACGTATAGAAACTGCCGAGCGCGACGCCCGCCCGCCGCGTGATCGCACTGATCGACGCCTCGTGAAATCCGCGTTCACCGAACTCCAATGCCGCCGCATCCAGCAGCGCACGCAACGTCTTGCGACCGCGCGCCGTGCGCGGCGTCTTGTCGAGGCTCGCGACCGACGCGGCATCTTCAGCGCTCGTCATCTCCAAGCCTCTCCATCATTCCAAGTTGAATCCTGGTTCAGGTTTCACTATAGCGTTCGTCATTGGCGTACAACCCGGGTCTACCGGACGGCGCTGCATAGGAGGGGTTTTACCATGAAGGTGCGCACGTCCACGTTCCTGATGCTCGGCGCGGCCGCAGCGGCGCTGTTCGCCGGACCGGCCGCCGCCCGGATCGCTCCGGCCGATACCGCAGGCATCGGTCAGGACGGCGCAGCGGCCACCGAAACGACACCCGACACGACGGATACGCCGTCCGAAAACACCGGCGACATCGTCGTCACCGCGCGTCGGCGTGTCGAATCGCTGCTGAGCGTGCCGATCGCGGTTACGGCGTTGAGCGCGGATCGGCTCGACAAGCTTGGCGCAGTCGATCTGACCGACATCCAGAATTTCACGCCGAATACGACGCTGAAGACCGCCCGCGGCAGCAATTCGACGCTTGCCGCATTCATCCGCGGCGTCGGCCAGCAGGATCCGGTGCCGGGATTCGAAGCCGGCATCGGGATCTATCTGGACGACGTCTATCTCAATCGCCCGCAGGCCGCGGTGCTGGACATCTATGATGTCGACCGGATCGAGGTGCTGCGCGGACCGCAGGGTACGCTATACGGGCGCAATACGATCGGCGGCGCGGTGAAATACGTCACCAAGCGGCTGCCGGACGATCCCGAGGTGCGGATCAAGGCAAATTACGGGTCCTACGATCAGGCGGACGGCATCGTCACCTTGTCGGCGCCGATCGGCGACATGCTGAAGGTCGGGGTGGCGGGTGCACGCCTCAGCCGTGGCGGCTTCGGCCGCAACATCAATCTCAATATCGACAATTACAACAAGGACATCTGGGCGGCGCGCGGCACGGTCGAGTTCGAGTCGCCGGACACGCGGCTGTTCGTGCGGATCACCGGCGACTACACCCATGACAAGAGCAACCCCCGCAACGGGCACCGGTTGATCCCCGGCATCGTTTCCGGCGCTCCGGTGCTCGACGATGTCTACGACACCCGCGCCGGCCTGAATTTTCCGCGGCAGGATATCAAGGCGGGTGGCCTGTCGATGACCGCCAACGCCAGGCTGACCGACAGCCTGACGTTGCGCAGCATCAGTGCGTGGCGCAAGGACGACAGCTTCACCCCGATCGACTTCGATGCGTTGCCCGCGGTCGATGTCGACGTGCCGGCGATCTATCGCAACGAACAAACCAGCCAGGAATTCCAGCTGCTCTACAGCTCGGACAAGCTGAACGGGTTGCTCGGCTATTATTACCTGGGCGCCAAGGCCTCGACCGGATTCGGCGTGCTGCTGTCGACGACGCTACCGGGCTTCAACGCCTATACCGCCGGTGACGTACGTACCGAAACATCGTCGGTGTACGGCGACTTCACCTTCGACTTCACGCCGCAGTTCAGCCTGTCGCTGGGCGGACGCTATACGTGGGACGAGCGCAAGTCGTACGTATTCAAGGCGAGTTACCTCGGCCTTACCCCGGAGTTTGGTGGGACGCCAGTGCTGGTAGGCGCCCCTGCCACGGATTTCCGCGGCAAGGCCAACTACAAGCGCTTCACGCCGCGCGCTTCCATCAGCTTCAAGCCGGTGGAGGATCACCTGCTCTACCTGTCCTATTCCGAAGGCTTCAAGGGCGGCGGGTTCGATCCGCGGGGGTCCGGCACGTCCGCGCCGATCAGCAGCGCGGCGGCAGGGCGGACGTATCAGGACATCTACAACTACCTGTCGTTCGATCCGGAGACGGTCACCAGCTACGAGGCGGGCTACAAGGGTGCGGTGTTCGATCGGCGACTGACCTGGGCGCTCGCGGGGTTCTACGCCGATTACAAGGACGTACAGGTACCGGGGTCGGTCGGCTGTTTGCAGAACGGCGTGCAGAGCTTCTGCGGGATCACGACGAACGCCGCCAAGGCGCGGATCAAGGGCGTCGAGCTGGAAACCAACGCGATCCTTGTCCGCGATTTTGCGGGCGTCGGGTCGTCGGTCGCGCTGACCGGCGCGGTCGGCTATATCGACGCCAGATATCGCCGCTTCATCGGTCCGACCGGCACCGATGTCGCCAATGTCCGCGTGTTCCAGAATACGCCGCACTGGACCGCATCGGGCACGCTGACCGGCAACGTTCCGGTCGGCGAGGGACTGGTCACCGCCAACTCCACGCTGTCCTACCGCGGGCTCACCCACCAGTTTGAAACGGCAAGTCCGTTCCTCGACCAACCGCGCTATGCGTTGCTCGATGCCGGGATCACCTGGGCATTCGGCGAGGGACGGCGCTATTCCATCGGCGTCTATGGCAAGAACCTGACGGACAAGCAGTATAAGACGTCGGGCTATCAATATATCGCCAGCACCGTCGCCGGCGTGCCGATCCGGACGCCGGCGGGGGGCTATACCTCGACGTTGGGTCGGGAGGGGATCGCCACCGCCTTCTATGGCAACCCGCGGCAGGTCTTCGCGAGCATTGCGGCGAAGTTCTAGACAGACATCCGGATCGCGAACAAGGGCATGACGATGACTCCCTCCCCCGCCCTGCCCGCCGCCAGCGCCCGTTACCGGGCGCTGGTGCTGGCGATGTTGCTGCTGGTCTATACGTTCAACTTTCTCGACCGGCAGATCCTCGGCATCCTCGTCGCGCCGATCAAGGCCGAGCTGGAGCTGACCGATACGCAGCTGGGGGCGTTGGGCGGCATCGCCTTCGCGCTCCTGTATTCCACACTCGCCATTCCGCTGGCGCTGGTGGCGGATCGAACGAGCCGAAGCTGGGTCATCACGATCAGCCTGACGGTATGGAGCGCATTCACCGCATTGTGCGGATTGGCGACCGGCTTCTGGCAGTTCTTCGTGTTCCGGCTGGGTGTCGGCGTCGGCGAGGCGGGGGGTGTCGCACCGAGCTACGCCATGATCAGCGACTATTTCCCGCCGGAGCAGCGGGCGCGGGCGCTGTCGATCTACTCGCTCGGTATCCCGGTCGGACTGGCGGCGGGGGCACTGCTCGGCGGCATGCTCGCGAGCGCGGTCAACTGGCGCTGGGCATTCATCGCCGTGGGACTCGCCGGCGTCGTCATCGCGCCGCTGTTCCGGTTCGTGGTGAAGGAGCCGCCGCGGGGGATGTTCGATCCTGCCGCGGTCCGATCCGAGCGGGTATCGGTGGGTGCGGTGTTCCGCATCCTCGCCGCTAAGCCGAGTTTCTGGCTGATGGCGTTCGGGGCGTCGTTCAGTTCGCTATGCGGCTATGGTCTCGCCTTCTGGGTGCCGTCGGTGCTGATCCGCTCGTTCGGATTTTCGCTGCTGACCGCATCGCAATACATCGGATCGCTGCTGCTGATCGGCGGGACGATCGGCGTGTTCGCCGGGGGATGGCTGGCCGATCGGCTGGGAGCGAAGGACCGGGGGGTTTACGCGAAGCTGCCGGCAATCGCATGGCTGGTGACCGTGCCACTGTTCGCCGCGGGCCTGACCAGCGGGTCGCTGACGCTGTCCTGGTTCCTGTTCCTGATCCCGCACGGCCTCAACATCCTGTGGCTGGGACCGGTGACGACCGCGGTCCAGCATCTCGTGCCACCCCCGATGCGCGCCACCGCCTCCGCCAGTTTCCTGTTCATCAACAATCTGATCGGGCTGGGGCTGGGATCACTGATCATGGGGCGGCTGTCTGACGCGATGACGGCGGTGCACGGTGCGGATGCTTTGCGCTGGGCGACGACCTATGCGCTGGGATTCTATCTGGTGGCGGCGGGATTGATGCTGCTGGCGGTGCGGCCGTTGCGGCGCGATTGGGTGGGGTGAGAAAGAGCGGGTCGGTGGTTCTCGGGTAGCGGGTGACCGGCGTGTAGGACAGACCCGGCCAATTTGCTGAGCAAACGTAGTCGGTTACGTGGTCCCACGACCAACTCCTCCACCGTCATCCCGGCGTTCGCCGGGATGACGGAGATGGGAGGTTTACCGCTCCCGCGTCGCAGCGAACCTTACCTTCGAATAGCGGTCTGCGATGTAATTAACCTCCCAGGCGCTTTTGGCGAGGAATACCGGGTTGTTGTCGCGGTCCTTGGCCATCGCGGAGCGGTTGAGGTCCATAAAATGCTTGAGGTCGGCCGGGTCCTCCGCCGACACCCAGCGCGCCGTCTCGAACGGCGCGGGTTCCAGCCCGGCGGCGACCTTGTACTCCGCGTCGAGCCGCGACAGCAGCACTTCGAGCTGGAGCTGGCCGACGACGCCGATGATCCAGTTCGATCCGATCTCCGGATAGAAGACCTGCGTCACGCCCTCTTCGGCCATGTCGTCCAGCGCCTTGCGCAGCTGCTTGGTCTTGGTCGGGTCCTTGAGCTGGACGCGGCGCAGGATTTCGGGAGCGAAATTGGGCAGGCCGGTGAAGCGCACATCGGCACGTTCGGACAGCGTATCGCCGACGCGCAGCGTGCCGTGGTTGGGGATGCCGATGATGTCGCCGGGAAAGGCCTCGTCGGCGACTTCGCGGTTCTGGGCGAAGAACAGGATCGGCGAATGGATCGCGATCGGCTTGCCGCTGCCCGACGGCGTCAGCTTCATGCCGCGTTTGAACGTGCCCGAACACATCCGCATGAAGGCGATGCGGTCGCGGTGGTTGGGGTCCATGTTCGCCTGCACCTTGAACACGAAGCCGGTGACTTGCGGCTCGTCGGGCGAGACGGGTGCGGGTTCGGCAGGCTGGGCGCGCGGCGGCGGCGCGTGTTCGGCGAGCGCACCGATCAGTTCGGCGACACCGAAGTCTTTGAGCGCCGAGCCGAAATAGACCGGGGTCAGGTCGCCGTTGCGATACGCCTCGGCATCGAATTCGGCATAGCCGGCCTGCGCCAGCTCGATCTCTTCGGTCCAGCGTTCCGACAGCGTCGGCGCCACTTCGGTCTTGCCGAGGAACGCGCGGCTGTCGCCTTCGGGACGGCTGATCGTGTTGGTGGTGAGGTCGAGCACGCCTTCGAATTCGCCCCCCATGCCCACCGGCCAGCTCATCGGTGCAACGTCGAGCGCGAGCATGTCGGCGATCTCGTCGAGCAGTTCGAAGATCGGGCGGCCTTCGCGATCGACCTTGTTGACGAAGGTGATGATCGGCACGCTGCGCAGGCGACAGACCTCGAACAATTTGCGCGTCTGCGGCTCGATGCCCTTCGCCGCGTCGATCACCATCACCGCGGAATCGACAGCGGTCAGCGTGCGATAGGTGTCCTCGCTGAAATCTTCGTGGCCCGGCGTGTCGAGCAGGTTGAAGGTGATCCCGTCACGCTCGAACGTCATCACCGACGAGGTGACCGAAATCCCGCGCTGCTGTTCGATCTTCATCCAGTCCGATCGCGCGCGACGGTTCTGGCCACGCGCCTTCACCTCGCCCGCCAGATGGATCGCGCCGCCGAAATACAGCAGCTTTTCCGTCAGCGTGGTCTTGCCGGCGTCGGGGTGGGAAATGATCGCGAAGGTGCGGCGGGGGGAAGTCAATGGATCGGGTCTCGGGATGCGGCGCGACCCGGACGGGAGGCGCGGAAGTTGTCGAAGTTGACGGTACGTCGGGATGAGAAGCGGGTCCCGCATGCTGCTCCGGAACGGAACGACGCGATGCGGAATGTGCAGGTCATGCACGCGCTTTGCCAGATCGGGAGCGTGTAGGACAGAGGGGTGTTTGCGGGTCGCGTCCCGCCTACAGTTCGTCACTCCCGTCCGCGGGAGTGATAGCGAAGCAGGCGTCCCTTACCGCTCCAGCGTCACACTCATCGTGATGCGTTTGTCGCCGCCGGCGGGGACTTCGAAGACGCCGGGCTTGTCGCGATACTCACCGGTAAAGCCCTCCGGGTCGGCAATGCCGTGCCATGGCTCGACGCAGACGTATGCGGCACCGGGCTTGGTCCAGATGCCCAGCATAGGCGTATCGGGGAAGGCAATGCGCAGGCGGGGGCCGGTCGGGGCGCCGTAGGTCACCGCCTGGGAGCGGATGTGGTCCCACACCAGCGCGTCATGCGCGAACAGATCGTCGCGCAATGCCAGTTCGCGGCCGTCGAGCGGTGATGGCTTGCGTGCGTCGGCGATGGTGCCGTCGGCGGCGATGGTGCGGAGCGTGTCGGGTTCGTCGGCCTCGAACAGGATGCGGTGCGCGGCGCGATCCTGCCCGTATGGCAGTGGCCAGGCGAAGGCGGGATGGAAACCGAAGCTGGCGGGCAGCGGGACGGCCGCCGGATTGACGATCCGCGCCTCGATCGTCAGCGTCGCGTCGTCGAGCGTGTAGGCGAGTTCCAGCCGGAAGGCGAAGGGGTAGCTGGCGCGGGTGTCGTCGCTGTCGGTCAGCGCGAAGGTGACGCCGGCATCGCTCTGCGCGACCGCATCGAACCGCGAATGACGGGCGAAGCCGTGCTTCTTCATCGGACGGGCGGTTCCGTCGATGCGGATCGTCTCCTCGAACGGCATGCCGACGACCGGGAACAGGATCGGTGCATGGCCGGTCCAGAACGCTGGATCTGCATCCGTCATCAGCTCGCGACCATCGGCATCGCGCAGGTGGACGAGCTCGGCGCCGAGCGGATCGATCGCGGCGGTGAGCACCCCCGAGCTGATGGTGACGAGTTCGGTCATATCTGTATCCCCTGCCGGTCGCGACGCGATTGCGCGCGGCGGCGGGGGTGTCAATCGACCGCAGGCCGCAGGAAGGAGGCGTTGGCGCTCGCGGTTTCGGCCTGCATCGCCTGTGCGTCTTCGTTGGTCGGCGGCGTCCATCCCTCCGCGGCGGACGCATCGGTGACCAGCACGGGCGTGCCCTTGCTGGTGACGGCGAACAGCTTCTTCGCGAACTGGGTCGGTACGCGGATGCAGCCGTGCGAAGCTGGGAAGCCCGGGTTCATACCGGCATGGATCGCCACGCCATCCCATGTCAGCCGCTGCATGAACGGCATCGGCGCGTCGTCGTACAGGTTGCTGCGATGCTTTTCGGACTTCTGCAGGATCGGGAATACGCCCAGCGGCGTGTCCTTGCCATCCTTGCCGGTCGACACGGTAGAGGCGCCGATCAGCAACTCGCCGCGATAGACATAGGCCTTCTGATCGGGGATCGAGATCACGATGCTGACCGGTTCGAGCGTCGCATTGTCGTTCCACAGGAAGCGATTGGGCGCCAGCGACGTCACTTCGGGGGCCAACGCATCGGCGGCGGCCATTGCGGACGCAGGAGCCATGGCGAGGATCGCGGCACCAGCCATGACGAGCCATTGCTTCATGTTACGTCGTTCCTTTCTCTACTGCCCCTTCACCTGGATCAACGCACGAGTCCGTCGATCGTGCCGTGTCGATTCGGGACCGATCGAGCCGCAACCACGCCGAAGCGTGCAGCGGCAACGCCGGTTGGGGGGAACAGCCGCAGAAAATTAAGTCCATAGCTGCTATATGACTATCAGCGGGCAATGACCGGGGCTTTTGAAAATTCGATGCAAATTGAGCACGATAACGCACATGACCAGGCACACGACCGGCGAGCGCTGCTGAAGAACGCATTGGTGCTGGCGGCGACCCTGGCGGTGCCGGGCACAGTGTCCGCGGCGACACGGCGGCTGACGCAGCAGGATCTGCGCCCCGTCAGCGAGCCGTCGCTCCCCGCCCCCCGGCCCATGGTGGCCGCGCGGCCGATCACGTCGTCACGGGTGGTACGCCCCGATCTGATGCGGCAGGCGATGGCCGCACTCAACACGCACGGCCGCCGCGTCGCGCACCGCGACCGGATCGCGATCGCCGATATGTCGGCGCCGTCCTCGCAGGCGCGCTTTCACCTGATCGATCTGGTATCGGGCAAGAGCAAGTCGTTCCTCGTCGCGCATGGCAGCGGTTCCGACCCGGCACATACCGGGTTCCTGAAGCGCTTCTCCAACGAACCGAATTCGAATGCATCGTCGGAAGGGTCGTTCGTGACCGACGATTATTATGTCGGCAAGCACGGCCGGTCGCAGCGGCTGATCGGGCTCGACCCGACCAACGACAATGCCCTGTCACGCGCGATCGTGGTGCATTCCGCCTGGTATGCGAACCGCGACATGCTGCGCACGCATGGCATGCTGGGTCGCAGCCAGGGCTGCTTCGCGGTCGGCGAAGGTGACCTGAGCGATGTGTTCGCGCAGCTTGGCACCGGGCGGATGATCTTTTCCGCAAAGGTCTGATCCGGGGGCGGACGCGACCGCCCCGCGATATTCGTCATTGCGAGCGACGCGAAGCAACCCAGGGTAGCCCGTGCCGCCCTGGGTTGCTTCGCTTCGCTCGCAATGACGGACAGGTTACCCCCGCAAGCTCGCACCCTGCTTCGCCGCAGCGGCGACCACCTTGTCGGCGATCGTCTTCAGCGTTTCGTCGGTGAAGCTCTTGTCGATGGGTTGCAGGATGACCTCGACCGCGACCGACTTCTTGCCCTCCTCGACGCCGGTGCCGGTGAAGACGTCGAACACGCGTGCAGCGGTGATCGCGGCCTTGTCCGCGCTGCGGACGGCGCGGACGAGGGCGTCGGCGGTGACCTCCGCCGGCACGAGGAATGCGAAGTCGCGGCGGACGGACTGGAGCGCTGGCGGCGTAAAGGCCGGGCGCATGAAGCCGGACGCGCGTCTGGCGGGCAGCGCATCGAGGTAGAGCTCTACCGCGGCGACCGCGCCGTCGAGGTCGAACGCCTTGAGCAGGCTTGGGTGGAGCATGCCGAACTTCGCCAGCACGGTCTTGGGTCCGAGGCGCAGCGTGCCGCTCTGGCCGGGATGCCACGCGTCGCCGGCCTCGCCCATCACTTGCAGATTGTCGACCGGGGCACCCGCCGCAGCGAGCAGCGCCAGCGCTTCGGCCTTGGCGTCGTAGGCGTCGAAGCCGGCGGCCTTGCCGTCGCGCCAGCCGCGTTCGCGACGGTTGCCGGCGAGGATCAGGCCCAGCGTCGGACGCTCGGCATCGCTGAGGTAGCGGCGGCCGACCTCGAACAGGCGAACGGACGTGATGCCGCGCTTGAGGTTGCGCTCGGTCGCCGACAGCAGGCCGGGGAGCAGCGAGGGGCGCATGACCTTCAGGTCTTCGCTGATCGGATTGGCGAGGCTCCACGCACCGCCGCCGAAGGGCGCGGCCTGTGCCTCGGACAGGAAGCTCCACGTCACCGCCTCGTCGAGGCCGCGCGCTGCGGCGGCGCGGCGGACGCGGCGTTCCAGTTTCTGTTCGGCGGTGGCGGTCGGGCGGGCGACGCCGGGGGTGCGGGGGAGCGGCACGGGAGCGACCTTGTCGATGCCCTCGATGCGGATGACCTCCTCGACAAGGTCGGCGGCACCGTCGATGTCGCGGCGCCATGTCGGCACGGTGACGTTCCAGTCGGCGTCCACCGCAAAGCCGAGCGACTCGAGGATGGCGCGCTGGCGATCGGCGGGCACGGCGAGGCCACCGAGCGTCTCCGCCTTTTCGGTGTCATAGGTATAGATGCGCGGGGTCAGCGGTGGCTCGCCAGCGCGGGTCACCGGTGAGGGCGTGCCGCCGCACAGGTCGAGGACCAGCTGCGTCGCGATCGCGAGGCCATCGTCGAGGAAGGCGGGATCGACGCCGCGCTCGAACCGCTGGCGCGCGTCGCTGGTCAGCATCAGCGCCTGACCCGTGCGGGCGATGTGATCGGGATCGAAGAAGGCGCATTCGATCAGCACGTCTTTGGTGTCCGCGGACACGCCGGAATGCTCGCCGCCCATGATGCCACCGATGTCGTGCACCTGGGTGTCGTCGGCGATGACGGTCATCGCGGGGATCAGCGCATAGGTCTTGCCGTTCAATGCGACGATCTGCTCGCCGTCCTGCGCCTTGCGCGCGACGAGACCACCGGACAATTTGGCGCGGTCGTAGACGTGCAAGGGTCGGCCTAGGTTGATCGAAACGTAGTTGGTGATGTCGACCAGCGCGCTGATCGGCTTCTGCCCGATCGCGGTGAGGCGGCGGCGCATCCATTCGGGCGCCTCGCCATTGGTCAGGCCGCTGACGTTCTGCGCGTAAAAGGCGGGGCAGCCGGCGGGGTCGTCGGTGCGGACGTCGGGGGCTTCTCCCTCTCCTGCCACGGCTGTAACCGCGAGCGGCTTCAGCGTGCCGAGGCCGGCGGCGGCAAGGTCGCGGGCGATGCCACGGACGCCCATGCAATCCTGCCGGTTGGGGGTGACGCTGATGTCGATCACCGCATCGTTGAGCCCGGCGTAATCGGGGAAGGCGGTGCCGACGGGCGCATCGGCGGGCAGTTCGATGATGCCGTCATGATCCTCGCCCAGCTCCAGTTCGCGGGTCGAGCACATCATGCCGTTCGATTCGACGCCGCGGATGGCGGCGACCTTCAGCGTCACGTCGAGGCCGGGAACATAGGCACCGGGAGGGCCGAACACACCGACGAGGCCGGCGCGGGCGTTGGGGGCGCCGCAGACCACCTGCATCGGGCCGTCACCGGCGTCGACCGACAGCACCTGGAGCTTGTCCGCCTGCGGATGGCGTTCGGCGGTGAGCACCTTCGCCACGCGAAACGCCTTCAGCGCGTCGCCGGGATTGTGGACGCCCTCGACCTCCAGCCCGATGCGGGTCAGCGCCTCGACGACGGTGTCGAGGTCGGCGGCGGTGTCGAGATGCTCGTAGAGCCAGCCAATCGTGAATTTCATCGCAGTTCCAAACCTTCGTCATCCCGGCGAACGCCGGGACCCATGGATGCGAGCGGCTCGTGACTGCCGGCTGCATCCGCCATCATGCGTGTCCCGACAGGCTTATGCCGCGCCGACGCCGCCCGACAGGGTCGGCACGTCGAGCGTCGAGAAGCCGTAATGCTTCAGCCAGCGGATATCGCCGTCGAAGAACGGGCGCAGGTCGTCCATGCCGTATTTCAGCATTGCGAGCCGGTCGATGCCGCAACCAAAGGCGAACCCCTGCCATTCGTTCGGATCGAGGCCGCAGGATTCGATGACCTTGGGGTGGACCATGCCGGACCCGAGCACTTCCATCCAGCCACCACCCGAGCCGCCGATGACGCGCTTGCCCTTCTCGATCGTGTAGCCGACGTCGACCTCCGCCGAGGGTTCGGTGAAGGGAAAGTAGCTGGGGCGCAGGCGCAGCACGATGTCGTCGCGCTCGAAGAACGCCTTGAGAAACGTCTCCAGCGTCCACTTGAGGTGGCCGAGCGTGATGCCCTTGTCGATCACCAGCCCCTCGACCTGATGGAACATCGGCGTGTGTGTGGCGTCGCTGTCGGAGCGATAGGTGCGCCCCGGCGCGATGATGCGGATCGGCGGCTTCTGCTGGAGCATCGTGCGGATCTGCACCGGCGACGTGTGGGTGCGCAGCAGCGAGAACGTCGTGCGCTCGTCCGCAATTCCCGCCGCTTTCGCGTCGATACCCTGCTGCAGGTAGAAGGTGTCGTGCATCGCCCGTGCGGGATGCGTTTCGGGAATGTTGAGCGCAGTGAAATTGTGCCAGTCGGTCTCGATCTCGGGACCGGTGGCGACCGCAAAGCCGAGGTCGGCGAAGATCTCGGCGAGTTCGTCCATCACCTGGCTGACCGGATGGACCGTACCGGTGAGCGCCGCGTCGGCGGGCAGCGTCATGTCGAGCGTCTCGCCGGCAAGGCGCGCGTCGAGCGCGGCGCGTTCCAGCGCGGTCTTGCGGGTGGCGATGGCACCGGCGACGGCTTCGCGCAGGCCGTTGATGCGCGGGCCCTGCGTCTGGCGTTCCTCGGGCGTCATTCTGCCGAGCGTTTTGAGCAGCTGGGTGACGCTGCCCTGCTTGCCAAGCGCCTCGACCCGCACCGCTTCGACCGCGTCGAGGCCGGTCGCGGCGTCGATTGCCGTCAGCATGTGGTCGCGCAGGGTATCGAGGTCGTCAGTCACGTGTCGTCATCCTCATTGTCCGTCATCCCCGCGCAGGCGGGGATCCATAGGCGCGAGCGTCCTGTTTTGCCATCGGCGTCGCGACTATGGGTTCCCGCCTTCGCGGGAATGACTCTGCGGGGCAAGACCAAGGCCGATCGCAAGATCATCCCAGTCGGGATTGGCTTGCTCGATCAGTCGCAGCTTCCAGTCGCGGTTCCATTTCTTGAGCTGCTTCTCGCGGGTGATCGCCGCTTCCATTGTCTCCGCGACATCGTACCAGACCAATTGGCGGACGTCGTAGCGAGATGTGAAGCCTGGGACCGACCCTTCGCGATGCTGGATGAGGCGGGCGATCAGGCGTGAAGTGACACCTATGTAAAGTGTCCCGTATTTCCCGCTGGCCAAGATGTAGACGCACGGTTGCCAGTCCATCCGTGTCTTCCTTCGTCATTCCCGCGAAGGCGGGAATCCATAGTGGCTGACTTAGCGGATTATCAGCGGCGTTGCGCCTATGGATCCCCGCCTTCGCGGGGATGACGATGTGAGTAAGGCGGAAAATCCGCACCAAACAGAAAAAAGGCGCCGGTGGTATCCCCACCGACGCCCCTTTCCAAAAACCTCACACCAGTCGCGGTTACGCGGCCTGGGGCAGAGCCGCTTTCGCCTGCGCGATGATCGCGCTGAAGGCGGCGGTTTCGTGCATGGCGATGTCGGCCAGGACCTTCCGGTCCAGTTCGACGCCTGCCAGCTTCAGGCCGTGCATGAACTGCGAATAGGTCAGGCCCTCGGCGCGGACGCCGGCGTTGATGCGCTGGATCCACAGGCCGCGGAAGGTCCGCTTCTTTACCTTGCGGTCGCGATACGCATACTGGCCTGCCTTTTCGACGGCCTGACGAGCGATGCGGATGGTGTTCTTGCGGCGGCCGTAATAGCCCTTGGCCTGCTCAAGAATCCTCTTGTGCTTGGCGCGGGTGGTTACACCACGTTTGACGCGTGCCATGTCCTGATATCCTTACTTGAGGCCGTACGGCGCCCAGGCCTTCACCGTGGCGGTGTCGGCCTTCGACAGCACCTTGGTGCCGCGGTTCTGGCGGATGTACTTGCTGTTGTGGCTGATCAGGCGGTGGCGCTTGCCGGCGACGCCGTGCTTCAGCAGGCCGCTTGCGGTCAGCTTGAAGCGCTTCTTGACGCCGCTCTTGGTCTTGAGCTTGGGCATTTTGGTCCTTTCGCTATGAGCAGGCATGGACAGCCGCGGCAGCCCTTGATGGCCGGGCAGTCCTGTAGCGCCTCGCTCGGGAAGCGGGCCCATTAGCGTGGCATCGCGCAAAACGCAACCAATGCCCGAATGACGATCCGCAAGCGGCCGATGCGGAACCGAAACGAGTGCTGACGCGCTGTTGCCGCCGATGGACACGCCGCCCCCCGCACCGGAAACGGCCGCCACGCCGCAACCTGATCCCGATGAGGGAGCAGGAACGGCGACCGTCGATTCGCGTCGTCGTCGCGCGTGGCGGATCGCCCGCAACATACTGCTGACGATCCTCGGGCTGCTCGTCGCGATCTGGCTGGTGCTCTATATCACCAAGGGACGGTTCCTGAAGCACCCCTTCGAACGATTCGTCGGCGGGCAAACGCATCGCCCAGTGACGGTGGCGGGCGATTTCCAGCTCTATTTTGCGCCGTTCCGCATCAAGTTCGTTGCGGAAAAGATGACGATCGCCAATCCGGCCTGGGCGACAAAGCCGTTTCTGTTCCAAGCGGAGCGGATCGATACGCGGATCGCGCCGCTGTCGCTCATCTGGGGCAAGCGGCGGCTGTACTGGCTCGATCTGGCGAAGGGCGCGGTCGATCTCGAGTGGAACGAAGATCACAGCGCCAACACCTGGACGTTCAGCAACGAAAAGGGTGGAAAGCCGCTGGAATTTCCGCGGATCGACGTGGCAACCGTGCGCGGCACGGCCGTCCGCTATCGCGATCCCCGCATGCAATTGATCGCCGATCTGAAGGTCGACGATATCCGTTCGGCGGACGCACGAATCGGCAAGGCCGTGGGTGTCGACGGCGACGGCACGATCCGCGGCACGCCGTTCCGGGTCACCGCGCAGTTGCTGTCGCCGGACGCGACGGTCAATCGCGGCAAGAACGAACTGCGCGCGCGTGCATGGGCGGCGCATAACGTCGTCGATGTCTCCGGCACGCTGCCGTCGATCGCGGGGATCGAGGGCGTACCGCTCCAGACCCGCGCACGCGGGCGCAACCTGTCCGAACTGCTCGGCATCATCGGCGTCGTCATCCCCAACACCCGCGCCTACCGGCTGAAAGCGCAGCTGGTGCAGCAGGGTCAGGAGTATCGCTTCACCCGGATGAGCGGCACCGTCGGCGAGAGCGATGTCGCGGGCAAGCTGACGATCACCAACGGTGATCGGCTGCATCTCGATTCGACGCTGACGACGAAGACGCTCGACATCGTCGATGCCGCACCGTTCATCGGCTACAATCCGGATATCGTCGCGGACAAGGGGGCGATCGCCGCGGCGGCCGCGACCGGCGCGGCGCCCCAGCGGATCATGCCCGATGCCGAGCTGCCGATCGAAACGATGCGGCGGTTCGACGCGGACCTCAAATGGACCATCCGCACTGTCCGGTCACGCAACCTGCCGATCAGCAACGTCGACCTGACGCTGGACCTGGAGCGGGGGCGGCTGGCGCTGTCGCCGCTGGGCTTCGCGATGGCGCGGGGCAATGTCGCGTCCGATGTGGTGTTCGACACGCGGCAAAGGCCGACCGCGGTCAGCTACGACATCAGGCTGGCGCCGACGCCGCTCGGGCGGTTGCTGGCTGGCTACGGCGTGGCGGAGGCGGGAACGACGGGGACGGTAAAGGGTCGGATCAAGCTCGACGGGCGAGGCGATTCGATCCACGATTCGCTGAGCACCGCGTCCGGGCGCATCGCGTTCATCGTGCCGCAGGGGCAGCTGTGGACGCGCAACGTCCAGCTCGCCGAGCTCGACCTCGGCACGTTCGTGCAGAAGATGTTCGAGGACAAGTTGAAGAAGCCGGTCGAGCTGAATTGCGGGCTGGTGGGCTTCACCGTGCGGGGTGGCGTAGCGGCGGCGGACCCGATCCTGTTCGACACGACGAAGAACGTCATCGTCGGGCGTGGTGGCTTCAGCTTCCGGACCGAGGGTATCGATCTGGCGTTCCGTGCCGACGGCAAGAAATTCAGCCTGTTCTCCGGCCAGTCGCCGGTGGGGATCGGAGGGGTGTTCGCGGCGCCGAAGCTCGACGTGGTCAGCGATCAGCTGCTGGCGCGTGCGGGGGCGGGGCTGGGTCTGGCGCTGGTGGCGACGCCGGTCGCAGGCGTGCTGGCGTTCGTCGATGTCGGCGATGCCAAGTCGGCAGCCTGCGGGCCGGTGCTCGCGGGCGCGACGGCGCGGGCTCAGCGGACGACAAAGGGCGCACCGAGGGACGATGTCGGCAAGGGCACGACGGCGAAGGAGGAAGACGGAAGCGGGTCGCTGGGCGAGAAGAAGAGCCAGCGGAAGAAATTTCTGGGTATCTTCTGAGAAACGCCGTCATCCCTCCCCCGCAAGGGGGGGGGGGGTGGCGCGCCTAAGGCGTGACGGAGGGGGAGGCAAGCGAGGAACTTCGTTGGGAAGGCTGGCGACGAACTGCGTCGCTCACGGAAACGCCCCCTCCACCACCGACTGCGCCTGCGGCTTCCCTCGCCCACTGAAGCAAGGGGGGCATCGGAAGTTAATGCGAATGCGCGTCCGGCACGGCGTGCAGCGCTTCCAGGACATCATCCGTCCGTGCCGGATCGCCGATCGCCAGCACGTGGCCGGCGCTGTCGGCGGTCAGCGGATCGCCGTTCCAGTCGCACATCCGCCCGCCCGCACCCTCGACCACCGGCACCAGCGCGGCGAAGTCATAGAGTTGCAGCCCTGATTCCGCGACGATGTCGAGGTGGCCGCTCGCCAGCAGGCCGTAATTGTAGCAATCGCCGCCATAGACGGGTCCCTGCCGGACGTGACCGCCCGATGCGGCGGCGACCAGCGCCATATAGTGCGGCACGTCGCCCTCGGCGAACAGGTGCGGGCTGGTCGTCGCCAGCACCGCGCCCTCCAGCGTCCCGCAGGTCCGTGTCCGTGCCGGCCTGCCGTTGAAGGTCGTCGGGCGTCCGGCGACACCGAGCCAGCGTTCGCGCTGCACCGGCTGGTCGATGATGCCGAGTAGCGGCCAGCCGTCCTCGACCAGCGCGATCAGCGTGCCGAATATCGCGCGGCCAACGGTGAAGCTGCGCGTGCCGTCGATCGGGTCGAGCACCCATTTGCGGCCCGTGACGCCGCGCTTTTCGCCATATTCCTCACCGATGACCCCATCGCCGGGCGCCTCGGCATCCAGCAGCTTGCGCATCGCCGCCTCCGCCTCGCGGTCGGCGCGGGTGACGGGGGAATGATCGTCTTTCAGCTCGACGCCGTGTTCGGCCCGGAAATAGGGACGAATCGCGGCGCCGGCGGCATCGGCAAGGCGGCTGGCGAGCTGGATATTTGCGGCAGTGATCGGCATGGGTGCTGCCCTATCGCGCTCGCCTGCCGTGCGCTAGGGTGCGGCAACTTCGAGAGGATCGTCTTCATGCGCCTGTTCCCCGTTCTCGCCGCCATTGCCGTCGTCGCCGCTCCTGCCGCCGCGGCCGGGCTCGCGGTCGGGGCGAAGGCGCCGACCTTCGCCACCCGCGGCGCGATCGCCGGCAAGGTGGTCAACATCGACCTCGCGCAGCAGCTGAAGAAGGGGCCGGTGGTGCTCTATTTCTTCCCCGCGGCGTTTACCGGGGGCTGCAATGCCGAAGCGCATGCCTTTGCCGAGGCGATCCCCGACTTCCAGAAGGCGGGTGCGACCGTGATCGGCATGTCGGCCGACGATGTGCCGACGCTGCAGAAGTTCTCGGCGGAAAAGTGCGCCGGCAAGTTCGCGGTGGCGAGTGCCGGCCCGGCCGTCATCAAGAACTACGATGTCGCACTGGCCGCGATGGGCAAGTCGCTGACGAAGCGCACCAGCTATGTGATCGGCAAGGATGGTCGCGTGGCCTATGTGCATGACGACATGAACCCCGCGCAGCATGTCGCCCTCACCCTTGCCGCGGTACAGAAACTTCGCCGCGGCTAGGCCATGGCAACGTCGCGCTAACTATTGACCGCTACAACACGCTCGATCATCGAGGGTGGGGCATGGGCGGGCCATTTGCAGTAAGGAAGGACGAACGGGGGGATTTATTCTCCCGCATCGGCGCTTTTCTTGCGCAACAGGGGCTTAGTCCGGATCCCGCACATTACAGCTTTGCCTATGACGTCATCGCCAATCCTGCCGGCGTCATCGCGCAGGCGGTCGATCGCCTGACCGATGGCGGCGTCCGCCTGAGCCGTTCCGATATCGAGCAACTGGGTGGCCGCGTGGCGATCGGTGGCGGCGGCACCGGATCGGTTCAGGATGGCAGCGATCGCGCCAGCCGGGTCGAGAACGAGGCGATGAGGCTGGTCGAGGAAACCCAGGCCCAGGTCGACGGATTCACGTCGATCGTGCGTGCCATGCAGGACGAGACGAGAGACTTCGGTCGCGATCTGGCGGAAAGTGCCGCAGCGATCGCGCCCGCCAATCGCGCGGCCAGTACCACCGCCGGGCTCGACGAGATCGCGCGGATCACCGGATCGATGCTGACGCGCATCCGTGATGCCGAGGTGCGTCTGGCGCATGCGACCAGCGAGGCCGATGCCCTGCGTGCCAAGCTTGCCGAGGCGAACGATACCGCTCGGCGCGACGCCCTGACCGGCCTCCCCAACCGCCGTGCATTCGACGAAGCCTTTACGACACGACGCGAGCGCGATGGTCCGTTCTGCCTGGCGGTATGCGATATCGACCGGTTCAAGCGGATCAACGATGCGCACGGCCATCAGATCGGCGATCGCGTGCTGAGTGCCGTCGCGAAGACGCTGGCCGAGGAATGCGCCGGGCATCTGGTCGTGCGTCACGGTGGCGAGGAATTCGCCGTCCTGTTGCATGGTATCCCGCTGGCGGACGCGGCCGCGCATCTGGATGGCGTACGCAGCGTCATCAGCGGAAAGCGGTTCCGCTTGCGCGAAAGCGACAAACCGCTCGGTCAGGTGACCTTGTCGATCGGCGTCACGGCAGTTCACGATGCCGAACCGATCGATGCCGCGTTCGATCGTGCCGACCGCCTGCTCTACACCGCAAAGGCCGATGGTCGCGATCGGGTGTGTGCCGCCTGATCTTGGCGTGATTTGCCCGTCAGGACTGGTGAAAAATACCAACCTTCACAGTGCCGGTTTCTTCAATCTTTGTTTATCAACAGCTTAGTGCAATTGGCACGCAGGCTGCAAAGCCCCCGGTATCGATCGTGAATGGATCACATCGATGCCAAAAGGGAATACCATCATGTTTCTCCGCTTCGAACTCGCCCAGCGTGCCGTCTTCTCCGTCGTCGCCGCCCTCGCCTTCGCTGCGCTCGCCGTCAGCGCCGCCGTTCCCGTCGTACCGGTCGCATAACCAGCATCCTTTCGGGAGATAGACGATGTACCGCAGCCTGTTCCTCAGCCTCGCCTCGTTCGCGACCACCATCCTCGTCATCGCCTCGCAAGGCGGCGTGACCGCCGGCTGACACGTCGCACGCAGGACGGGCCCGGCATCGACGCCGGGCCACCGTCGCCCGCCGGTCAGGCAGTGGCGACCCCACCGACCAGTCCCGCCGGCGCCTCTTCGCCCCGACTGTAGGTGCCAATCAGCAATCCGGCGGCGAGCACATGCCCCGCCATCGCCTCTAGTATCGCCGAACGTCCGGGCGTTTCGCCGGGCGCACCGACGCCCGACGCCAGTGCGAACAGCTGAAAGGCGTAGCGATGCTCGCCATGGCCCGTGGGCGGATCGGGCGGCAGCCAGCCTTCACGTTGATAGGAATTACGGCCGACATCGCGTTCGGGCGAACCCGCGCCGTCCCCGATGATGTCGCCTTCGGCCAACCGCCGCGCATCGGCGGGCAGGCCCCAGATCACGGCATGAACGAGTGGCTGGGACGCGGGCGCATCCGCATCCTCGACCAGCAAGGCGAACAGCGCCGTACCCTCCGGAGGCTCCCCCCAGACGAGGGGTGGCGATACGCCCGCACCGTCTGCCGTGAACCGCTCGGGCAGGCGCGCGCCCGTGGCGAAGGCCGGACTACCGAGATCCATAGCGGGAAAGGCGCCACCCAGTTCGGGGCGGGCGATCGCCAGCTTGTCCGAACCGGCGCGGACACCATCCAGCATCTTGCCAAGCCAGGCGGGAACGTGTTCGAGCATCGGTCTACTCCTGAGGGCAATCACCCGGACGGCGCTGCGGAGCGGAACCGGCCACGTACCAGCGGCTGGCCTGTCCCATCGTTCCGGCATCATGGTAGCACGCCTCGCCCCGCGAACCGTCGACTGCGACGAGGAACGTCCAGTTGACGTCGGCGCAATCGTGCGGCGCGCAACCGTGCGCGGCAATGCGGCCGTCCGCCGCCTTGAAGATCGGTACGCTCACCGCCTCTCGCGCGACGATGCGGCGGCGTACGGCGTCTTCACCGACCGCGTCGATCAGCGCCCGCGACACCTCGGTCCGATCGTAGAAGCCGACGCCATCGACCGCATCACCGGGGTATTTGCCGACATAGGCGGAGATCGGGTTGCTATGCGCCTGCCCAGGAATCGGCTTGGGCATCTGCGTCGGCGGCGGGACGAATGTCGCTGCCGCATTGTCCGCCGGTTTGTCGCCATTCCCGCCACTACAGGCGGCGAGCAGCAGCAGGGGTGTGAGATGGAGCGCACGCATGCGGGTGGAACGCTGCGGATCGCCCGGTGGTTGCCTGTGCCATGACGCATGACCTCGATCGCTTCGTTTCGGCGCAGGCGCGGACCTATGACCAGGCGCACGGCGAACTGCGTCGGGGTCGCAAGACGGGTCACTGGATGTGGTTCGTCTTTCCACAGATCGCCGGATTGGGGCGAAGCGAGACGGCGCGTTTCTATGCGATCCGCGATGTGTCGGAGGCACGCGCCTATCTGGCGCATCCGCTGCTCGGAGCGCGGTTGATCGCTGCGACGCGGGCGGTGATCGCCGCGCCGGGGAGCGCGGAGACTATTCTGGGAGACATCGATGCCATGAAGCTGCGGTCGTCGATGACGCTGTTCGCTGCGGTGGCCGACGATCCGGCACCGTTCGTGGCGGCGCTCGACCGGTTTTTCGGCGGCGAGCGCGACGCGGCAACGCTGGACCGTCTATAGGGACGTCCGGGTCAGAACAATTTGCCGCCGTTCGGCACCGGCTGGCTAGGGCCGATCAGCACCACCTTGCCGTCAGCGTCGGGGAAGCCGAGCGTCAGTACCTCGGACATGAATGGCCCGATCTGACGCGGGGGAAAGTTGACCACCGCCGCAACCTGCCGCCCGACGAGCATTTCGGGTGTGTAATGATCGGTGATCTGCGCGGACGACGTCTTCACGCCGATACCGTCGCCAAAATCGATGCGTAGTTTGATCGCGGGCTTGCGTGCCTGCGGAAATGGCTCGGCGGCGACGATCGTGCCGACGCGGATGTCGACACGTTCGAAATCCGGATACGCGATCGGATCAGAAATCGACATTGTCGTAATGCGCCGGTGGCCCGATCATCTCCATCCGCTCGGACAGCAGCGGACGGAAGCTCGGCCGGCTCTTGAAACCGCGATACCAGCGCGCCGTCTGGTCATGCCCCTTCCAATCGATCCCGCCGAGATAATCCGCGACCGAAATCTGCGCGGCGGCGGCGAGATCGGCGAGGCTCATCGTCGCGCCGCCCAGCCAGTTGCGATGATCGAGCAGGTAATCCGTATAATCGAGGTGGCTGACCGCCGCCTTCATCGCTTCGCGTAGCCCCTTGGCATCGGGCGCGGCGCGATGCGCCAGCCGCTTGACCACCCGCTCGTGCAGCAACGGCCCGGTAACGTCACGATAGAAGTGCGTGTCGAACCACGTCACCAGCCGGCGAATCTCCGCGCGATTGGCGGCGGTGCCGTTGATCGTCGCCGCCTTGTCGACGGTTTCCTCGAAATATTCGCAGATCGCCATCGAGTCGATCAGTGGCGCACCGGGGCGTGACGCGTCGACCATCACCGGCGTTTCGCCAGCGGGGTTCATGTCCATGAATTCGTCGCGCCGCTCCCACGGCGATTCGCGGACGAGTTCGTAGCCGATCCCCTTCTCGCCCAGCAGCAGGCGGACCTTGCGGCTGAACGGGCACAGGGGGAATTGGTAAAGCTGCCACATACCGCCGTGTTATAAGCATGGGGGTGTGGAGGGAAGCGGCGATGGACGACGCCGATCGATGAGCGTCGCCGCAAGATGAGGGTCGCGCGACGCCGCGACCCCCATCTCTGGCTAACGTCCCTTATTCCGCCGCGACCAGTTGTACGCTGTCGTCCAGCGGATACGCCTGCCGCGACAGCATTTCCTTCGGCACGACCTGCCAGAAATCGCCCGCGATTCGGTCCCAATCCGCCAGCAGACCCTTCGACCATTTGCTGTCGGTCGCCTTGGCATGGCGCTCGACGAGGTCGCGGAGGACACCTTCCCAATGGGCGGAGGCCAGCCGCTGCCAGACGATGCTCTCCGGATTCGCGCGGTGTTCGAATTCGGCGTCGGGATCGTAGACGAACGCCATGCCGCCGGTCATGCCCGCACCGAAGTTCTGGCCGACCTTCCCCAGCAGCACCGCGACGCCGCCGGTCATATATTCGCAGCCGTTGGCGCCGCAGCCCTCGACCACGACGGTTGCGCCCGAGTTGCGCACCGCGAACCGCTCGCCCGCCTGCCCCGCCGCGAGCAACGTGCCCGAGGTTGCGCCGTAGAGGACGGTGTTGCCGAGGATGGTGTTGTCCTGACTGGCCAGCGGTGACGACACCGCCGGACGCAGGATGATCGTTCCGCCGGACAGGCCCTTGCCGACATAGTCGTTGGCGTCGCCGAACACCTCGAGCGTGATGCCCTTGCACATGAACGCGCCGAGCGACTGGCCCGCACTGCCGCGCAGCCGGATGGTGACGTGACCGTCGGAAAGCTTGCTCATGCCGAAGCGGCGCGTGATCTCCGACGAAAGGCGCGTGCCGACCGCGCGATGCGTGTTGCGCACCGAATAGGTGAGCTGCATCTTTTCGCCGCGGCTGAACACGGCGGCGGCATCCTTGATGATCTGCGCGTCGAGGCTGTCCGGCACTTCGTTGCGGAAGGTCGACAGCGAGAAGCGGCGCTCCGCATCGGTCGCATCGACCTTGGCGAGGATCGGGTTGAGATCGAGATCGTCGAGATGCTCGGCACCGCGGCTGACCTGACGCAGGAATTCGGTGCGACCGATCACCTCGTCGAGGCTCTTCACGCCGAGGCGGGCGAGGATGTCGCGCACCTCTTCGGCGATGAAGGTCATCAGGTTGATGACCTTTTCCGGCGTGCCGACGAACTTGCCGCGGAGCGCCTGATCCTGCGTGCAGATGCCGACCGGGCAGGTGTTGCTGTGGCACTGGCGCACCATGATGCAGCCCATCGCAACCAGCGACAGCGTACCGATGCCGTACTCTTCCGCACCGAGAATCGCCGCGATGACGATGTCGCGCCCGGTCTTGAGTCCGCCGTCGGTGCGCAGCCGCACCCGCCCACGCAGCCCGTTGAGGGTCAGCACCTGATTGACCTCCGACAGCCCCATTTCCCAGGGCGTGCCGGCGTATTTGACGCTGGTCTGCGGCGAGGCACCGGTGCCGCCGACGTGGCCGGCGATCAGGATGACATCGGCGTGCGCCTTCGCGACACCCGCGGCGACGGTGCCGATGCCCGACGAGCTGACCAGCTTGACGCAGACCCGCGCGCGCGGGTTGATCTGCTTGAGGTCGTAGATCAGCTGCGCGAGGTCTTCGATCGAATAAATGTCGTGATGCGGCGGCGGCGAGATCAGCGTCACCCCCGGCGTCGCATGACGCAGCTTGGCGATGAATTCGGTGACCTTGAAGCCGGGCAGCTGCCCGCCCTCACCCGGCTTGGCGCCCTGCGCGACCTTGATCTCGATCTCTTCGCAGGCGTTCAGATATTCGGCGGTGACGCCGAACCGGCCGCTGGCGATCTGCTTGATCGTCGAATTGGCGTTGTCGCCGTTTTCGTAGGGCTTGAAGCGCTTGACGTCCTCGCCGCCCTCGCCCGACACAGCCTTGGCACCGATGCGGTTCATCGCGATCGCCAGCGTCTCGTGCGCCTCTGGCGACAGCGCGCCCAGCGACATGCCGGGGGTGACGAAGCGCTTGCGGATTTCGGTGATCGCCTCGACCTGATCGACCGGCACGCCTTCGTTCGGGAAGTTGAACTGGAGCAGGTCACGCAGATAGACCGGCGGCAGATCAGCGACGCCGCGGCTGAACTGCAGATAGCTGGTGTAGCTGTCGGTCGACACCGCGGTCTGCAACAGGTGCATCAGTTGCGCAGAATAAGCGTGCGTCTCACCCGTATGGCGCTGGCGATAGAAGCCGCCGATCGGCAGTTTCGCGACCGCTTCGTCCCAAGCCAGTTCGTGGCGAACCAGCGCACTGTAATGCAGCGAGTTATAGCCTTCGCCCGAGATTTTGGCGGGCATGCCCGGGAACAGGTCGTTGACCAGACTGCGGCTGAGGCCGACCGCCTCGAAATTGTAGCCGCCGCGATAGGAGGAGATCACCGCGATCCCCATCTTGCTCATGATCTTGAGCAGGCCTTCCTCGATCGCATGACGATGCCGCTTGAGGCATTCGTCGAGCGACAGGTCGCCGAACAAGCCGCGGCTCTGGCGGTCGACGATCGCCGCCTCGGCCAGATAGGCGTTCACCGTCGTCGCGCCGACGCCGATCAGCACCGCATAATAATGCGTGTCGAGGCATTCGGCCGAGCGCACGTTGATCGACGCGTAGGAGCGCAGGCCGCGACGGACGAGATGCGTGTGCACCGCCGCCGCCGCCAGCACGCCGGCGATGGCGATCCGGCCTTCGGAGACATGCTCGTCGGTCAGGAACAGCTCGCTCTTGCCCTGCCGTACCGCCTGCTCCGCCTCGTTACGGATGCGCTGGATCGCGGCACGCAGCTTTTCCGGGCCACCTTCGGCGTCGAACGTGCAGTCGATTTCGGTAGCGCTGCCAGCGAAATGCGCGCGCAGCCGGGCCCAATGCTGGCCCGTCAGCACCGGCGAATCGAGCACCAGCACCCGATCGCGCTGATCCTCGGTATCGAGGATGTTGGCGAGATTGCCGAACCGCGTCTTGAGCGACATCACATAGCGTTCGCGCAGACTGTCGATCGGCGGGTTGGTCACCTGGCTGAAATTCTGGCGGAAGAACTGGCTGATGAGGCGCGGCTTGTCGCTGATGACGGCGAGCGGCGTGTCGTCGCCCATCGACCCGATCGCTTCCTTGGCGGTCTCGACCATCGGCGACAGGATCAGCTCCATGTCCTCCAGCGTCTGACCGGCGGCGACCTGACGCCGCGCGAGGCCGGCGCGATCGTAGCGGACGACAGCGTCCGGCACCTCGGGCAGGTCGTCGAGCGTGTGGAATTCGCCGATCATCGCGGCATAGTCATGCTCGCCGCTGATCCGGTCCTTGACCTCGCGATCGTTCATCACGCGGCCCTGGTCGAGGTCGACCGCGATCATCTGGCCCGGCCCCAGCCGCCCCTTGGCGACGACGGTGGATTCGGGGACGACGACCATGCCGGTCTCCGACCCGACGATCAGCAGCCCGTCCGAGGTCTGGGTGTAGCGGAGCGGACGCAGCGCGTTGCGGTCGACACCGGCGACCGCCCAACGGCCATCGGTCATCGCCAGCGCGGCGGGGCCGTCCCACGGCTCCATGACCGAGGCGAGGTACTGGTACATCGCCGCATGGTCGTCGGGGATGCCGGTATCCTTCTGCCACGCTTCCGGCACCAGCATCAGCTTGGCGGTCGGCGCATCGCGGCCGGAGCGGCAGATCGCCTCGAACACCGCATCCAGCGCCGCGGTGTCGGACGCACCCGCCGGGATCACCGGCTTGATGTCCTCCGAATTGTCGCCGAACGCGAGGCTCGCCATCCGGATCTCGTGGCTGAGCATCCAGTTCTTGTTGCCGCGAACCGTGTTGATCTCGCCGTTATGCGCGAGGCAGCGGAACGGCTGCGCCAGCCACCATTGCGGGAAGGTGTTGGTGGAATAACGCTGGTGGAAGATCGCGACGCGCGATTCGAAGCGCTGGTCCTGCAAGTCGGGGTAGAAGACCGACAGGCTCTCGGCGAGGAACAGCCCCTTGTAGACGATCGACTGGCACGACAGCGAACAGATGTAGAAGCCCTGGATCTGCGCCGCGATGATGCGCTTCTCGATCCGGCGGCGGACGAGGTACAGGTTCTTCTCGAACTCCGCAGCAGTCACCTCGTCGGGCATCGGCCCCGCGATCATGATCTGTTCGATTTCGGGCCGGGTCGTCTGCGCCTTCAGCCCGATGACCGAGACGTCGACCGGCACCTGCCGCCAACCATAGATGGTATAGCCCGCCTCGATGATCGCGCTCTCAACGATCGTGCGGCAATTTTCCTGCGCGCCCAGATCGGTGCGCGGCATGAAGATCATGCCCACCGCGAGCCGGTTCGGCATCACCTTGTGCCCGGATGCGACGACGGCATCGTCGAAGAAGCGGTGCGGCAGGTCGATGTGGATGCCGGCGCCATCGCCGGTCTTGCCATCGGCATCGACCGCGCCGCGATGCCAGACCGCCTTCAACGCATCGACCGCCGACTGCACCACGCGCCGCGACGCGCGCCCGTCGGTCGCGGCGACGAGCCCGACACCGCAGGCATCGCCCTCGCTGTCGGGGCGATACATGCCGTGTTCGGCCAGATACGCGCGCTGATCGGTCTTCATCGGGTCGTGGGCGTCGGTCACTTGGACGCTTCCTTCTTCTTGACGGGCGGCAGGTGCTTGGTCGCGGCTTCGACCTTGGCCATCATCGCGGGCATGCCTTGCATAAGCTTGGGCACGAACGCCTGCATCGCCTTCATCATGTCGGGATTGGCCATCAGCGTCATCGACTCCGCCGCGTAGATGCGGCCGGTCGGAGTGTCGAAGAAGCGGCGAAGATCCCCGAGTTGATCGACGGTGAAACGGCGAGCATAGGCGGTCGCCAGTGCGACGCGGACCTCCGGCTCCACCTCCGTCATCAGGTCGGCCATGCCATCGGTCATGACGCGCATGGTGATGCGCATCCGTTCGTCGAATGCCGGATCGTTTTGCGCGGCGAGTTGCCGCAACGTCTTGCCCGCAGTCGCCGGGTTGGCCTTGGCATCGACGCTGAGATCGCCGGGTTTCAAGTCATACATGCCAGCCAGGCTGCCGTTGACGACCTGATCCATCGTGGCGTGCATGATGCGGGCATAGGTGCCGATCGGCCAAACCTGATCGATCACCGGCCGGGCCGCCGCCACTCGCGCGGGATCGACGGGCGCCAAAGCAGCGGATGTTTGTGCAGAGGGCGCGGCCTGTGCGGTAGCAGCGGCCGGAATCGCAAACGCGATCAGCGCAGCGAGTGTGCAAGCCCGGATCACGCCGCCACCTTCGCCGCCTTGGCCTTCGCCTTCAGCCATTTGTGCATCGTCGCGGCGACGTCACGGCCGTCGCGGATCGCCCAGACGACCAGCGACGCACCGCGGACGATGTCGCCCGCCGCGAACACGCCGTCGAGGCTGGTCATCAGCGTCTTGCCGTCGACCAGCACCGTACCCCAGCGGCTGATACCCAGTTCGGGCGCACCGAACAGCGCGGGCAGGTCCTCGGCATCGAAGCCAAGCGCCTTGACCACCAGATCGGCTTGCAGCGTGAAGTCGCCACTCGGGTCCGGCTCCGGCGCGCGGCGGCCGCTGGCGTCGGGGGCGCCGAGCCGCATCTTGCGCGCGCGGACGGTGCCGTCGCTGTCGAAGGCCGCGGGGGCGGAGAGCCAGACGAATTCGGCGCCCTCCTCCTCCGCATTGGTCACTTCGCGCTGGCTGCCCGGCATATTGGTCCGGTCGCGACGATACAGGCACTTCACCGATGCCGCGCCCTGCCGGATCGCGGTGCGGACGCAATCCATCGCGGTGTCGCCGCCCCCGATCACGACGACATGCTTGCCCTCGGCATTGAGCGCGCCGCCGTCGAATGCCGGCACCGCATCGCCGAACCCCTTGCGGTTCGACGCGATCAGGAAATCGAGGGCTGCGACGACGCGATCGTCGTCACCGCCGGCAACGTCGAGGGCACGCGCCTTGTAGACCCCGGTCGCGATCAGCACCGCATCGTGACGTGCTCGCAGTTCATCCAGACTCGCCTGTTCGCCGACGCTGAACCCTTCGTGGAAGACGATGCCGCCCGCCTTCAGCCGCTCGACCCGGCGCATGACAACCGGCTTTTCCAGCTTGAAGCCGGGGATGCCATAGGTCAGCAGCCCGCCGGCGCGATCGTGGCGATCGTAGACGTGCACGTCATAGCCGTGCCCGCGCAGATATTCCGCCGTGGTAAGGCCAGCCGGCCCCGCCCCGATCACCGCCACCGACTGCCCACGCGACGGCCCGGGGACGAGCGGTTCGACCCAGCCCTCTTCCCACGCCGTATCGGTGATGAATTTTTCGACCGACCCGATCGTCACCGCGCCGTGGCCGGTGAATTCGATGACACAATTGCCCTCGCACAACCGATCCTGCGGGCAGATGCGACCGCAGATCTCGGGCATGGTCGACGTCGCGTTGCTGAGTTCGTACGCCTCGCGCAGCCGCCCCTCGGCAGTCAGGCGCAGCCAGTCGGGAATGTGATTGTGCAGCGGGCAATGAACCGAACAATAGGGAACGCCGCATTGCGAACAGCGCCCCGCCTGATCCTCCGCCGTCGGCGGCGCGTAGCGCGCGGCGATCTCGGCAAAGTCCTCCGAACGGATATCCGCTTCACGCTTGGCCGGATAGGCCTGCGGTCGTCCAACGAACTGTAGCATCGAATCGTGCGCCATGGGGCCTCCTGCCATCGCCGCTACGAAGCAGGAGAACCCATGTCACGCACAAAATGACCTATAGGTCAGCAGTGTTACCATTGTTTGGCCGGTTTTCTTTGCGATCCTATCGCAACAACCAGTTATAGCCTCAAAGTACGCATTGTTGCGGACCTATCGCAATTGGAGTGCGACCAGCGCTACCGCGCCGACGATGATCCGGTACCAGGCAAAGGGCGCGAAACCGTGCCGGCTGACGATGCCGACGAACCAGCGGATCACGATCAGCGCGACCACGAACGACACGACGAAGCCAATCGCGATGCTCAGCCACTCGCCCTGCCCCAGCGCCGCACCCGATTTGAGCAGGTCGTAGCCGGACGCCGCGAGCATCGTCGGGATCGCGAGGAAGAACGAGAACTCGGCCGCCGCGCGCCGATCCACGCCGAGGCTGAGCGCACCCATGATAGTCGCGCCCGACCGGCTGACGCCCGGGATCATCGACACGCACTGGACGAAGCCGACACCGAGCGCGGTCCGCCACGGCATCGACTCCACCGTGTCGTAGCGCGGCTGCTTCACCATGCGCTCGATGACGAGGATAGCGATGCCGCCGACTATCAGCGCGACCGCGACCACGGTCGGGCTTTCGAGCAAAGCCTTCACCGCCTTGTAGACGACGAGGCCGATCACGGCAGCCGGCAGGAAGCCCAGCGCAATGTTGCGAACGAAGGCCCAGGATTTGGGCCGTCCGGCGAACAGGCCGACCGCGACCTCCCAGAAGCGGCGCCAGTAGAGCACCACGACCGCAAGGATCGCGCCCAGCTGGATGACGATGTCGAACGTCGCGGTCGCCTGATCCTGCACGCCGAGCAACGTACCGGCGAGGATGAGGTGCCCGGTCGACGACACGGGCAGGAACTCGGTGACCCCCTCGACGATGCCGAGGAGGATGACGGTGAGGAGGTCCATGGAAGTTCCTGTAGTTAGGCGGCAAGCGTTTCGGCACGGCGACCGAAGCGGCCGGTGCGGCGGAAGCGGACGAGCCATTCCGGCGCGACCGATTCGAGCGGCGTCGCCTCGACGCCAAGGGCCTTCAGTCCGTCCGCGTTTGGCGCGACGACGTTGTCGCGCTGCAGCATCAGCCACTGGTCCTTGCTGATCGGCGCGAACGGCATGCTGGCAAGCAGCGATCCCGCCGCATCGGGCAGTTCGACGATGGAAGGCGACTTGCCGATCGTC
Organism: Sphingomonadaceae bacterium OTU29LAMAA1; assembly: GCA_024072375.1. Taxonomy (NCBI): domain Bacteria; kingdom Pseudomonadati; phylum Pseudomonadota; class Alphaproteobacteria; order Sphingomonadales; family Sphingomonadaceae; species Sphingomonadaceae bacterium OTU29LAMAA1. The sequence continues at coordinate 3,268,461 of CP099617.1, read as the reverse complement.
CTGGCGATCCAGCGGATGATCTCGCCCATGCTCATCACGTCGGGGCCGCCGAGCTCGAACGTCTGCCCGGCAAAACGCGCATCGGTCGCCTGCGCCATCGCCTCGCCGACGTCGCCGGCGAACACCGGCTGGAACTTCACCGGCGCGCGCAGCACCGGCACGACCGGCGACTTGCCGATCATCGCGGCGAAGCGGTTGATGAACTGGTCCTCGCGGCCGAACACGATCGAGGGACGGATGATCGCAGCGTTCGGGAAGGCGGCCCGCACCGCCTCCTCGCCGCGCCCCTTGCTGCTGCCATAGGCGGACGGTGCAGCGCCGTCGGCGCCGATCGCCGACATATGGACCAGTGTCTCGACACCGGCGGCAGCCGCAGCCTCTGCAACATTGCGCGCACCGGCGACGTGGATACGCTCGAAGTCGCCGGCGAGCACGCCGACCATGTTGATGACCGCATCGGCGCCCGCGACCGCGCGACGGACCGTTTCCGGCAGCGTCACGTCGGCGGCGACGAATTGCGTCTGCCCCAGCCCGCCGAGCGGCTTGAGGAACCAGGCGTGGCGCGGATCGCGCTCGGCGACGCGCACCCGCGCTCCACCGCGCAGCAGCGCCTGCACCACATAGCGGCCGACGAAGCCGCCACCGCCAAAGATCGTCACCAGCTTGTCGTTCATCGCACGGGCCTTTTTTCGTCGCTTTCCTGACAAACCGCCCTTGCCCCGCGAAACCCGTGTTGACAAGCGCGCCGACCCACCCCTAAAGGCCGCCCCCTACCCCGTGCCCAGATGGCGGAATTGGTAGACGCACCAGCTTCAGGTGCTGGCGATCGCAAGGTCGTGGAGGTTCGAGTCCTCTTCTGGGCACCATTCTCCCTAGGCTATAGAAAAGCCTAGGAAATCGCTGAGAATTAACGGTTTTAGTTGATTGTTACAGATGTAACAGGAGCTGAAAGCCATGTGCAACTATCTCGCCAAGTGCGGTTGCACCTACTATCTTCGGCACGCTATCTTCGGCACGCTATCTTCGTTGGCCGACGGCCTATCTTAGGCAGTCGGGCTGAGTTCATGCTATCGCTACGGTCCAAGGCTGCGCACAGGCGGAAAAATCCGGGAGCGGATCGACATGCATCTGAGCGATGTTGGTCGGACACAGGAATCGAGCGGCGAGTTCATCTGGAAGGCCGGCGCGGTGACTGACGTGCTGCCCTATCGTGCACCCGACAGCGACGAGGCACGCCGGGCGATCCCGGACATTCCACTTGCCGAACTCGCCGCGGTGGTGCGGGATAATCCGGCGTTACTCGACGAGCCCGATCCGGCACGCGAACTGGCACGGATGCTGGGTGTCGAGCGGCTGGCAGCCGTATCGCGCGCCCGTCTCGACGAGGCGATCGCGCGATGCCGTGGTAGCGATGCGTTACCGTCTGTCACGCCGCCCATGCCCGGAGCGGCATGACCATGGTGCGTTTCCTTCATGCGAGCGACCTGCACCTCGGCAAGCGCTTCGGCAATTTCACGGGCGATCTGCCCGGCCGCCTGCGAGAGGCACGACACGCAGTGATCGGCAAGCTCGCCGCGCATGCGCGTGAGCACAGCGTCGAAACCATCCTGCTTGCCGGCGACACGTTCGATACCGAAACCCCGGCTGCCGACGTCCGACGGCAGGCGCTGACCGAGATGGCGCATCATGCCCCGATCCACTGGGTGATCCTGCCCGGCAATCACGACTCGTTACAGGCGACTGAATTGTGGGCGCAGCTTGCCCGCGAGGCACCTGACAATGTCGTCCTTGCGACAACTGCGGCTCCGATCGCGCTCGCTGAGGGTGCGGTTCTTCTCCCCGCGCCTTGCACCACCCGCCGACCCGGCCGCGATCTCAGCGAATGGATGGATGGCGCAACCACGGCCGACGGCGCGATCCGCATCGGGTTAGCGCATGGTCCGATCCAGACGTTTTCCGAAGAGGGCGTCGGCACCGAGGTGATCGCACCGGACCGCGCGCGTCGTGCCGGTCTGGATTATCTGGCGCTGGGAGACTGGCATGGTGCCCTGGCGATCGATCCACGTACCCACTACAGCGGTTCACCCGAACAGGATCGCTTCAAACATGACCGGCTCGGCACGGCATTGCTGGTCGATATCGCCGGAGCGGGCGCAGTGCCCGAGGTGACGTCGCTCGCCACAGCAGGCTTCGCGTGGCGAACGCTCGATCTCCATCTGCTCGCGGGCGACGATCCCGGGACCATGTGCGACGCGCTGTTGCCCGACTTGCGGGATCGTCGACAGACGTTGGCGAAGGTCGTCGCAAGCGGTCGCACCGGTCTTGCGGCCCGGATGGCGCTGGAATCGGCGATCGCCCGCGCTGCGCCCGACTTTGCGTGGCTCGATCTCGACATGTTTGGACTGGCAACGGAATGCGCTGTCGAGGATCTCGACCAGATAGACCGCGCGGGCGCGCTCCGTGAGGCGGCCGACGCACTACTCGTCGACAGCACCGATGCCAGCAAGCCAGCCGCCGACCGGGCGGTGGCCGCCGCTGCCCTGGCGCGTCTCTATGGCTATGCCCAGCAGGTATCACGATGAAACTTGCCGGTATCCGCTTTCACAACGTCAAGCGTTTCGCCGGACGTGGCGTCGCCATCGAGGGCATCGGAGAGGGCGTCAACGTCCTCTGCGCGGCCAACGAATTCGGCAAGTCGACGAGTTTCGAGGCGCTGCATGGCCTGTTTTTCCTGCCGCATTCCAGCACGGCGGGCGGCGTCCGCAACCTGCGTCCTTATAGCGGCGGCAACCCACTGATCGAGGCCGATATCGTCGTGGGAGACGCACGATACCGGATCACCAAGCAATTCTATACGGGACGCTTCGCCAAGGTCGTCGAACTCGCGTCAGGGCGGCTGATCGCACAGGCTGACGAAGCAGAGAATTTCATCGCCCGGCTGATTCAGGGCGGCGCGGGCGGGCCGGCAGGATTGCTGTGGGTACGTCAGGGTGTCACCGGGATCGAACCTCGCAGCCGCACGGATGAAGAAAGTGACCGGCAGGTCCGCACCAGCCTGCTTGAGTCCGTGCAGGGCGAAGTGGAGGCGGTGACGGGCGGCCGGCGTATGGCAGGGGTCATAGCCGCTGCTGTCGAGGCAACCGGAGAATTGCTCACTGCGACGGGCAAACCCAAGGCCGGTGGCCGCTATGCGACCGCAATCACACTGCGCGCCCAACTTGCCGACGAAGTTCGCTTGCTGGAGTCTGAAGTCACCGCGCTGCGGGACGAACTCGATCGACGCGGCATCGCTCAGCGCAGGCTCGTCGAGCTGGAGGATGCCGATGCGCGCGACGCCCGGCGGCAGGATGTCGACAGAGCCGAACGCGCCTTCGAGACCGCTCGCACCCAGGCCGATCGACTGAAGACGCTTCGGGCTGAACTGGATCTCGCCCGCGAACGGCGCGATGCCGCAGCGCGAGAGCACCGGCAGTTCGACGATGCACTTGCCGACGCGCAGCACGTAGCGGATGAAAGCGCGAAGGTGACCCGCCGCCGCGAAGAGGCCGTCGAGCGGCGCCGTTCGACGAGCGAGACGATCGCCACCGCGCGGGCTGAGGCGGAGGCGGCCGATACGGAAGCGACGGCGGCACGCGAACTGCTCCGTCTGCTCGACAGTGCCGAAAAGGCGCGTGATGCCGCCGCGCGGCGCACGGAATGGGAAGAACGGCTGCGGCATGCCGAGAGCGTTCGCGTCACAATCGAACAATGCGACGCGCAACTCGCGGGACTTCGGTTGCCGAAGGGTGCGGTCGATGAACTGACCGAACTGGATATCGAGATTGCTCGCATCCGCGCCGTGCAGGATGCAGCCCGCCCTTCCGTCACGATCGCCTATGACGATGCCGCCGCCCCGCGCATAACGATCGCGGGCATTGTGCTGAACCATGACGAGGAACGCGGCTACGATGGTCACGTCCAACTCATCGCGCCGGGGATCGGCACGATCACGTTACGATCGAACGCCGACGATCGCGATGACGGTCGCCTGACCACGAAGGAGGCGCAACGGCAGACGCTCCTCGCCTCGATGGGCGTGGCCGATCTGGCGGCGGCACGCGCGCAACAGGTTCGCGTTCAGGCGATCGAAGCGGAAGCGAACGAAGCCCGGGCGCAACTGAAGGTCATCGCGCCCGACGGGCTGGATGCGTTGCGCGAAACGGTGGCGGCGCTGGCCGATATCGATCCGGTGCCGGTCGATCTGACGGCGGACCCGGTCGCGACCCGCGCCGCATGCGACGGGGCCGAGCAGCGCCGGCACCAGGCCATGCAGACGATCCGCACGGCGGAGCCGGCGCGTGTGCATGCCGACGACGCATTTGTTGCGGCAGAGACCATGCTCGCCGGTCTCCGCGCCCGCGATGAGCAGATCAGGGCGATTCTCGGCCCCGTAGAGCGGCGTGACGCACGGCATCAGGAGCTCTCGGCGCGCCTTGCCGACTTCGATACCGCACTTACCAAAGCGGAAGGGGCGTATGATGCCCAGCGCGCCGATGCGGTGGAAGCGGTGCTTCGCCGCGTCCGTTCCGTCGAGCAGTCGGCGGCAACCGAGATCCAGCAGTTGCGGGAAATCATCGCTGGCCTGAATGCGCGCATCACGGCGCGGTCCGAAGAGGCGGTGGAAGAAAATTGGCGGGAGAAGGGCGAAGCCCTGGCCGCGGCGGAAGCGCGGGTCGCGGCCTTCGCGCAGGAGGTGGCCGTGCTTGCCCGGCTGACGCAGGCGCTGGAAGCCGCCCGCTCCGACGCGCGCGATCTTTATCTGAAGCCGGTGATGACCGAACTGCGCCCGCTGCTTGGACTGTTGTTCGACGATATCGAAATCGCCTTCGATGACCGGACGCTCCTTCCCCAGAAGATTTTCCGCAGCGGGCAGGAGGAAGATGTCGAGCGGTTGAGTGGCGGCATGCGCGAGCAATTGTCAGTCCTCACCCGCCTCGCTTTTGCGCGGCTGCTCGCACGTGACGGTCGCCCGGCACCGGTGATCCTGGACGACGCGCTGGTCTATTCGGACGACGACCGCATCGAACGCATGTTCGACGCGCTGCACCGTCAGGCGCGCGACCAGCAGATCATCGTCTTCTCCTGCCGCCAGCGAGCCTTCCAGAAACTGGGCGGCACCGTTCTACAGCTGACGGACTGGCTGCCGTGATCCGAATTGTCACGCAACACGCTTGATACACTGGATGACGCCGGCCGATCGCGATCAAATCTGTTCTGAGTACCGGATAATTCGAGCTGCCACGGTATCCGGAAGATGATCAGGGCAGGAATCAACGTCGGACATAAAGCCGGGACACAAGATCGGGAAGCGGCTACCCCGTTCCTGATCAGCCTGTCCCAGCCACAGCCGAAGCAGCCGCGATCCAGGGCGTTGAAAACGCCCCCCATCCTGTCGAGATCGGATGGCAACTTGACGTTCGCTACGACGCCTCGCCTGCACGATCCAATATCCTGCGGGCCTGCTTCAGATGCGGCGCATCCACCATCCGGCCGTCGACCTGCAACGCACCCGCGTCCGGCGCCGATGCGAAGGCGGCGACGATCGCGCGCGCCGCGGCGACCTGCGCCGCATCGGGCGTGAAGGCGGCGTTGATCGTCGCCACCTGCGTCGGGTGGATCGCCATCATCCCGGCAAAGCCATCCCGCGCCGCCGCCCGCGCATAGGCATCGAGCCCGTCGAGATCACGGAACGCCGGATAGACCGTCTCGATCGCCGCCACGCCCGCCGCATGCGCGCCGAACAGCGCCAGCGACCGCACCATCTGATAGGGCGCGGTATAGCGCCCGTCCGCCTCGCGCGATGTCGCCGCACCGATCGCCGCAGGCAAATCCTCTGCGCCCCAGGTCAACCCGGCGAGCCGCACCCCCGCCCCGGCATAGCTGCCGAGCTGAAAGATCGCCGCCGGCGTCTCCGTGGCGATCGGCAGGATGGGCGCATCGATCCCCGCCGCCGCCAGCCGCGCTGCCAGCAGGCGAACGCTGTCCGCCCCCTCCGCCTTCGGCATCACGATCGCGTCGGGCGACAGGCCATGCAGCGCCGCGAGGTCGTCCGCCAACAGGTCGCTATCGAGCGGGTTGACCCGCACCAGCACCGCCACCCCGCCACGCGGTTCCAGCAACCGAGCCGCCACCGCCGCCCGCGCCGCCTGCTTGTTCGCCGCCGCCACCGAATCCTCCAGATCGAGGATCAGCGCATCCGCCCCGCTCGCCGCGGCCTTGTCGAACCGCTCCGGCCGGTCGCCCGGCACGAACAGCAGCGACCGCAACCTCATGCAGCAGATCGCTTGATGAGCGCACTGCGCAGGCATTGGCACACGATCTCATCGCGCTGGTTGAGCATGCGATGCGTGAAGGTGACGATGCCCGCCTCCGGACGCGACCGGCTGTCCTTCAACTCATGCACTTCGGTCTCGGCGCGCAGCGTATCGCCGAGGAAAACCGGCTTCGGCATCACCAGTTTGTCATAGCCGAGATTGGCGACCAGCGTCCCCAAAGTCGTGTCGCCCACCGACAGCCCGACCATCAGCGCGAAGGTGAAGGTGCCGTTGACGAGGATCTGCCCGAACTCGCTCGCCTTCGCCGCCTCCACGTCCAGATGCAGCGGCTGCGGATTGTGCGTCATCGTCGAAAACAGCAGATTGTCGGTCTCGGTCACCGTCCGCCGGATCTCGTGGACGATCCGGTCGCCCACCGCCCATTGGTCGTAGAAGCGCCCGGCCATCACCCTTCCCCCTTGTCGATGCGCACCAGCAGCGTGCCCTCGGGCACCTGCGCGCCCTCGCTGACCTTCAGCTCGGCAACCACGCCATCGAACGGAGCCAGCAACGCCTGCTCCATCTTCATCGCCTCGAGCACCAGCATCCGCTCGCCCTTGCTCACCGCCTGCCCCGCGCTCACAAGCACCGCGATCACGCGCCCCGGCATCGGCGACAGGATCGCCCCGTCACCCTCGCCGCCACCCGCGACATGATCGGCACGGCGCGGCCCGAACGGCCACGCCTCGCCATCGAAGAACAACACGCCGTCCGCAACGACCGCGCCGCGCCCCGGCGCATCGCTGACGAGATACGGCTTCCCCGCAACCTCCACCTCGATCTGCGAAGACGCTGCGGCATTGGCACGAAACCCCCGCAGGCTCGTCCACGGATCACCGGTCGCAACCGGCAGGATCGCCGCCGCCGCCGCCGCCAGCACCGCGGGCGAAGGCTCGGCCGGCGGGATCAGCGCATCGGCATGCCGCTCGATAAAGCCGGTATCGACCCGCCCCGCGACGAAATCCGGATGCGCCGCCGCCCGCGCCAGAAACGCGGCATTGGTCCTGACCGGCCACACCTGCGTGCCCCGCGCCGCCGCCGCCAGCTTCGCCGCCGCCTCGCGCCGGCTGGAGCCGTGGACGATCAGCTTGGCGATCATCGGATCGTAATAGGGCGTCACCGCGCCCCCTTCCTCGACGCCGCTGTCGATGCGGACACCATCAGGAAACCGCAGCCGATCGAGCGGCCCGGTCGACGGCAGGAACCCGGTGGACGGGTTCTCGGCATACAGCCGCGCCTCCATCGCCCAGCCATTGATCGACAGCTCGTCCTGAGTGCGGGGCAACGGCTCGCCCGACGCGACGCGCAATTGCCATTCGACCAGATCCTGCCCGGTGATCGCCTCGGTCACCGGATGCTCGACCTGCAACCGCGTGTTCATTTCCATGAACCAGATGCGGTCGGCACGCAGGCCGTCCGATCCATCCGCGATGAACTCGATCGTGCCCGCGCCGACGTAATCGACCGCACGCGCGGCCTTCACCGCCGCATCGCACACCGCCGCCCGCGTCGCCGCATCCATGCCCGGCGCGGGCGCTTCCTCGATCACCTTCTGGTGGCGACGTTGCAGCGAACAGTCGCGCTCGAACAGATGCACCGCCTGCCCGTGGCGGTCGCCGAACACCTGCACCTCGATATGCCGCGGCGACAGGATATACTTCTCGATCAGCACTTGGCGATTGCCGAACGACGCCGCCGCCTCGCGCTGACAGCTCGCCAGCATCTCCACAAAATCTGCCGCGGCATCGACCTTGCGCATGCCCTTGCCGCCGCCGCCGGCGACTGCCTTGATGAGCACGGGGTAGCCGATCGCATCCGCCTCTGCCTGCAACCGCTCGGGGCTCTGGTCCGCCCCCAGATAGCCCGGCGTCACCGGCACACCCGCCGCTATCATCCGTTCCTTGGCGGCATCCTTCAGCCCCATCGCGCGGATCGCGGCGGGCGGCGCACCGACCCACACCAGCCCGGCGGCGACCACCGCCTCGGCGAACTCGGCATTCTCCGACAGGAAGCCGTAACCGGGGTGGATCGCCGCCGCCCCCGTCGCACGCGCCGCCTCCAGCAGCCGGTCCTGCCGCAGATAGCTTTCACTGGCAGCAGCGGTGCCGATGCACACCGCCTCGTCCGCCTCGCGGACGAACGGCATGGCGGCATCGACATCGGAATGAACCGCGATCGTCCGCACGCCCAGTCGGCGCGCGGTGCGGATAATACGGCGGGCGATCTCGCCGCGATTGGCGATCAACAGGCTCTCGATCATCACCATCACATCCGGAACAGGCCGAACTGCGCGCGCTCGGGGATCGGCGCGTTCAGCGTGGCGGAAAAGGCAAGGCCCAGCACGTCGCGGGTCTGCACGGGATCGATGATGCCATCGTCCCACAGCCGTGCGGTGGCGTAATAGGGATTGCCCTCATCCTCGTATCGCTGGCGGACCGGCGCCTTGAAGGCCTCGGCCTGTTCGGGCGTCCACGTCTCGGCGTCGCGGTGGACGGTGGCCAGCACGCTCGCCGCCTGCTCGCCGCCCATCACCGAGATACGGGCATTGGGCCAGGTGAACAGGAATCGCGGACTATAGGCACGCCCGCACATGCCGTAATTGCCCGCGCCGAAACTGCCGCCGATCAGCACCGTGATCTTCGGCACCGACGCGGTGGCGACCGCGGTGACCAGCTTCGCGCCGTTCTTGGCGATCCCCTCCGCCTCGTATTTGCCGCCGACCATGAAGCCGGAAATGTTCTGCAGGAACAGCAACGGCACCCGCCGCTGGCACGCCAGCTCGATGAAATGCGCACCCTTCAGCGCCGATTCGGAAAACAGCACGCCGTTATTGGCGAGGATCGCGACCGGCATGCCCCAGATGCGCGCGAACCCGCAGACGAGGGTGGTGCCATACAGCGCCTTGAACTCATGAAATTCCGACCCGTCGACGATCCGCCCGATCACCTCGCGCACGTCGTACGGCGCACGCACGTCCTGCGGCACGATGCCGTACAGCTCCTGCGGGTCCAGCTTCGGCGGACGCGGCGCGGTGATCTCGATATCGACCGACTTGGGTGTGTTGAACGTCGCGACGATGTCGCGGACGATCAGCAGCGCATGTTCGTCGTTCTCGGCGACGTGATCGACCACGCCCGACTTGCGGCCATGCGTGTCCGCCCCGCCCAGTTCCTCGGCCGAGATCACCTCGCCCGTCGCCGCCTTCACCAATGGCGGTCCGGCGAGGAAGATCGTGCCCTGATTGCGCACGATCACCGTCTCGTCCGACATAGCGGGCACATAGGCTCCGCCTGCGGTACAGCTCCCCATCACGCAGGCGATCTGCGGAATCCCCTCCGCCGACATCTGCGCCTGGTTGAAGAAGATGCGGCCGAAATGCTCGCGGTCCGGGAACACCTCCGCCTGATGCGGCAGGTTCGCACCGCCGCTATCGACCAGATAGATGCACGGCAGCCGGTTCTGCTGCGCGATCTCCTGCGCACGCAGATGCTTCTTCACCGTCATCGGGAAGTAGGCGCCGCCCTTCACCGTCGCATCGTTGGCAAGGATCATGCACTCGCGACCCGACACCCGGCCGATCCCGGCGATCACCCCCGCGCCCGGCGCGCCATCGTCGTACAGGCCGTTCGCCGCCAGCGCCCCGACCTCCAGAAACGGCGAACCCGGATCGAGCAACCGCTCCACCCGGTCGCGGGGCAACAGCTTGCCGCGCGCTACGTGGCGCGCGCGATGCTGCTCCGACCCGCCCAGCGCGGTCTGCGCCACATTGGCGCGCAGCGTTTCGGCAAGCGCGCGATTATGCGCGGCGTTTGCCCGGTGATCGTCCGAAGTCGGGTCGATCAGCGTGGATAGCGTCGTCATTACTGCGCTTTCGGGGCGTCGTGACCGATCAGCTCGCGTCCGACGAGCATCCGCCGCACCTCGTTGGTCCCGGCCCCGATATCGAGCAGTTTGGCGTCGCGCCAATAGCGTTCGACCGGCCAATCCTTGGTGTAACCCGCGCCGCCCAGCGCCTGGATCGCCTCGTTCGCGACCTTCACCGCATTCTCCGACGCGAACAGGATACACCCGGCCGCATCGAACCGCGTCGTCCGTCCCGCGTCGCACGCCTTGGCGACCGCATAGACATAGGCGCGCGACGTATTGAGCGCGACGTACATGTCTGCGACCTTCGCCTGCATCAGCTGGAATTCGCCGATCGGCCGGCCGAACTGCCTGCGCTCGCGGACATAGGGCAGGACGACGTCGAGGCACGCCTGCATGATGCCGAGCTGGATGCCCGACAGCACGACGCGTTCATAGTCCAGACCCGACATCAGCACTTTGACGCCGCCGTTCAGCGGCCCCATGACCTGTTCGTCGGCGACGAAGCAATCGTCGAAGACCAGCTCGGCGGTCGGCGACCCGCGCATGCCGACCTTGTCGATCTTCTGGCCGATCGAGAAACCGGGCATCCCCTTCTCGATCAGGAACGCGGTGATGCCTTTCGATCCCGCATCGGGGATGGTTTTCGCATATACCACCAGCGTGTCGGCATACGGCGCGTTGGTGATCCAGAACTTGGTGCCGTTCAGCCGATATCCGCCATCGACCCTGTCGGCGCGCAGCTTCATCGATACGACGTCCGATCCGGCACCGGCTTCCGACATTGCCAGGCTGCCGACATGCTCGCCGGAAATGAGCCTGGGCAGATACTTCGCCTTCTGCTCGGCATTGCCCCAGCGGCGGATCTGGTTGACGCACAGGTTGGAATGCGCGCCGTAGCTCAGTCCGACCGAGGCGGAGGAACGGCTGATCTCCTCGCACGCGATCAGATGCTCGAGGTAGCCGAGGCCCAACCCGCCGTCTTCCTCCTCGACGGTAATGCCATGCAGGCCGAGCGCACCCATCTCGGGCCACAATTCCCGGGGGAAGCTGTCCTCTGCATCGACCCGCGCGGCGATCGGCTCGATCCGGTCGAGCGCGAAGCGGCGTGTCGTATCGCGGATCGTGTCCGCCATCTCGCCGAGCCCGAAGTCCAGCTCTGCCATCTCACTCTCCTGCCTGTCGTTGCCATGACGTGTAGGACGATCCGGGCCGCCCGCAAAATTGAAAGGGCCGGAAGAAGAGCATAGAGCCTGTCTATGATCGACCGCTATCACCTGCGCTATTTCCTGTCGGTTGTGGACACCGGCAATTTCTCGCGCGGGGCGGCGGCATGCAACGTGTCGCAGCCGACGCTGTCGGTCGGCATCGCCAGGATGGAAGCGGCGCTGGGTCGCCCCCTGTTCAACCGCACCAATCGACGGGTCGAGCTGACCGAGGCCGGTGTCCGACTGCTGGCGCATGCCCGGATGATCGAGGGGGAATTCGCCGCCGCGGAACGCGAGGTCGCCGGCACGGTCGACGTGCGCACCATCCGGCTGGGGGTTCTGTCGACGACGCCGAGGCGCTGGATCGAGCATGTCCTGCGCGAACGCCGCGCCTTCCCCACCGGCGACCGGATCGAAATCGTCGAGGGCAGCGAACGCGACTTGCGCGGCCGGCTGGCGCGCGGCCGCGTCGACGCCGCGCTGACGATCGTCCGCGACGACGACGATGCCGATACGCTGCGGCCGATCCTGACCGAGGGCTATGCGCTGGCGCTGGGCGCGGCGCATCCGCTCGCGACGCGCGGCAGCGTCCGGGTCGAGGAACTGCTCAACGACCCGATGATCGTCCGCCGCCACTGCGAATTGCTGTCAGAAACGAGCCGCTTCTTCACCGCGCGTGGTATCCGGCCGTTCTTCCCGGCGCGCACCACCAGCGACGACAAGGCGTTGAGCTATGTCCGGGCGGGAATGGGCGTGACGGTGATGCCCGACGGCTTTCGCGAACCCGGCGTCGCGCGGGTCGCCCTCGAAGGGTTCGATTTCACCCGGACGCTGGGCCTGATCCATGCCGCGCATGTCGATCCGCATGCCGCATCGTACCGCCAGATCGCCGATGCCCTGATCGCTGCCGCGGCGGCCGACGATACCGGACGCGACTTGGCACCGCGCCACGACCGCCGCTAGGAAGGGGCAACGAAGGAGCAGGCGGGGCAGTGACAGACGACACGAAGCGCCGGACGGTGCCGCAGCGGCGCGCAACGATCACGGACGTCGCGGACCATGCGCACGTGTCGAAGAAAACGGTGTCGCGCGTCATCAATCGCGAAACCGGCGTCAAGCCGGCAATGGTCGAACGGGTCGAGCGCGCGATCCGCGAACTGCACTTCAGCCCCAATCCTCAGGCGCGCAGTCTGGCACTCGGCCGGTCGTTCCTCGTCGGCCTGATCTACGAAAATCCCAGCCCCACCTATGTCGTCAACATGCAGCTCGGCATCCTGGACGTGTTGCGGCCTGCGGGGATGGAACTGGTCGTCCATCCCTGCCGGCAGGAGGCGCCGACGCTGCTCGACGATATCCGCAGCTTCATCGAACGCCAGCGCCTGGACGGCGTCATCCTCCCGCCGCCGCTGTCCGAAGACGAGAGCCTCGTGACACTATTACGCCAAACCCGCTGCCCCTACATCCGTATCGCCTGCGCTCCGCTGGATGAGCCTGCGGTCATGGTGGTGAGCAACGACCGTTCGGGCGCGCGACAGGCGGCGTTGCGCCTCGCGGACCTGGGCCATCGCCACATCGCCCTCGTCCGCGGGCCGGTCGGCTATCTGTCCTCGCACGAACGTGGACAGGCGTTCGTCACCGCGTTGCGCGACCGGGGAATCGCGATTGATCCCGCCTGCGATGTGGCGGGCGGCTATACGTTCGAGGGCGGCGTCATCGCCGGCCACCGCCTCCTAGAACTACCTCTCCCCCCCACGGCAGTCTTCGTGCTGAACGACGACATGGCGATCGGCGTGATGCAGGCCGCGCGGGAGCGGGGCCTGAATTTGCCCGACGACCTGTCCATCATCGGTTTCGACGATCTGCCGATGGCAGCACGGATGTGGCCCAATCTGACGTCCGTGCGTCTGCCCGTTCGTGAGATGGGCGCTGCGGCGTCAGGCAAATTGCTGGCGATCCTGGCGGGAGAAACCGATAGCGGCGGCGATCATCCAGTGGAGCCTATGCTGATCGTCCGGCAATCGGACGTCGCCTGTGTACCCGCCGGGCGGGGGCGACGGACATCCTCTCGCGCATAGCGGCCCATATGTAGACTGCGAGACCCCGGACGATGTTGCATAGCCGAAAGGCGTGGAAAAAGCGGATCGACTCGAACGGCCGTGGCCCCGCCCGCAAATCCCCGACAACGTTGCCGATGTCCCTGAACAGCGTGCGGACGATCCGCGCGTCGTAGAGGATATGCTTGGCGTAAAGCGCGCCGTCGCCGAACGCATAGCCCGCGAGCAAAGTGCGGAGCGCGGCGGGCGACCGACGGCCATGGTGATGCGCGACGACGAAGTGCGGATCGTAGCGGACCGGGACCCCGCACCCCATCGCGCGGAACAGGAAGTCTGTATCTTCCGCGGCTACGAACCGCGCGCCGGCGCCGAAGCGCTCGTCGAACGGCCCGACCCGATCCACGACGTCGCGCGTGAATGCGAGGTTGGCGCCCATCACGAAGCCGCCGGGAAACGCGTCAGGGGAGGCGAGCATCGCATGATCTTCCACCTTGATCGTCACCGGCAGATCGGCCTCGTCGCCAAGTAGAATGCGGCCGCCGATCACCATTGGCGCAGGCACGTCGGCGAAGCGCTGAACCAGCAGTGCGAAGAAGCTGCGATCAAGGACGCAATCGTCGTCGGTCATCGCGACGATACGCCCCGTCGCTCGTGCCAGTCCGGCGTTGCGCGCCCGGGCCAATCCCGGCCTCGACTCTTCCACGATCGTCACCGTGAACCGTTGTTGCACACGCCACACCGCCAGCCGCGTAGTCGTATCGTCGATCGATCCATTGTCGACCACGATCACTTGCAAGCCGTCGAATCCATCCGCGGCACGGGTGATCGACGCCAGCGTGCGATCTAGCGAAATGCCGCGGTCGCGCGTGCACAGCAGCAGGCTGACGTGGGTCATGCCCGCCTTGCGCGGTCCAGCAGCGGCGATTGCGCCGTCCACGCAGCGATATAGGCGGACAGCTTGCCGTAGTCATTGTCCAGTGCGACATGCGGGATGTCGAGCAGGAGCGCGAGGATATGCGCGTGGAGCCGGTCGGTGACGATCCGCCGTCCGCGCGACAGCAACGCCAGCCCGCGATCGACACGCGCCGCGGCGAGCCGCCCGTAATGATCCGCCCGCGTCTCGTCCCCGCGGACCGACGGCAAAGGTCCATCATCCAACCAGTCGACTACCATGGCATCATCCGTCTCACCCAGCGTCGCCGGATCGTGCGCGACGCGTTCGTCGTCGGTGCGCATCAGCATCAGTATACCGCGATCCGCCGCCCCGCGCACCTGCCGCCCGAGGGCGAAGGCGCTGTCGGGAGCGAGATCGACCGGGCAATCCCACCTCCCGCGCGCCAGTTCGAGGCTGGGGCGGTCCCGGACATAGAGGTGGAAATCCGGATGTCGCGCGATCGTCGCACCGAACGCGGCCATGCCCTGAGGATCGCGGAAGTGGATGGATTGCGGCAATTGCACGATGGATCGACCATGCACCTCCGTCAGGACACGCTCGCGGAACGACTGGTGATGACGCCAGATGTCGCCCAGATTGCCGCCGCCGTGCAGGAAAAGCGTGCCGTGTGGGCTCGCGGCGCAGAACGCCGCCATATCGAAGCCGTCCCAGGTGCAGACGTAATCGGGATCCTTGCCGGTGAGGCGGCGTAACATCGTCACCTCGCCCAGCCAGATCGCGCTGTCGCCGACATTGGCGTGATCGGGAAAGTCGACCAGCGCGTAACGGTCGCCCAAGCCGACGTGGCGTTGATACATCGCCAGCAGCGCCGCCTGCTGTCGTGCCACAACATCGATCGTCGTCATGCCGCGAGCAGCCGCGCCTGCGAGACCCCGGCATACAGCCCCTCGCAGCGGTCGAGCCAGATATCGCGCGTGAACAGCCGCTCGACGCGCGCACGCGCAGATGTACGGGGGATCGTGATGGCATCCCGGATCGCTCCCGCCAGCGCCGCGACATCGTCTGCAGGCGCGAACATCCCCGCTTCACCGATCACCTCGCGTGCCGCACCGCGATCGAAAGCCGCGACCGGCAAGCCGCAGGCCATCGCCTCGATCGCGACCAGCCCGAATGGTTCGTCCCAGCATGGCGTGAAAACGAACACCCCCGCCTTGCCCAATTCGGTCGCCAGCGCGTCGCCCTCCAGATGGCCGCCGTAACGCACCTTCGGCCCCAGCAGCGGCTCGACCTCCGCCGCGAAATACTCAGGGTCCTCGATCGACCCGAACAGCGTCAGCGGCACGTCCGCACGCAGCGCCGCCTGCGCTGCGAAATGCGTCCCCTTGTTGGGCGTGATCCGGCCGCACCAGATCGCTCCTTTGCCGGTATCGGCAAACGGCCATGCGGCGGGATCGATGCCGTTGTGCAACACCGACGCTTCGGGCGGCGGGCCGTCGGGGAACCACGCGCACAACTGACTGTGTGACGTCACCGTAAGGCGGTGGGTCGGCGCCGGGCTTGCCTTCACGAACCAGTGCAGCGCGTCATAAGGAGGGACGTGGAGCGAGGTAACTGTGGGCACGCGCGCGGTCCGCGCGGGCTCGATCGGAAAGCGGTGCAAGCTGTTGTTGTGCACGACGTCGAACCCGCCGGCTGCGATCCGATCGCACGCCGCATCATAGCCGGCGTCGAGATGCGCGATCAGTGGCGCCGATCCGCGATGCTCCGCCCAGGGGAACGTTCGTTCGTAATGCCGGTCGATCACCGGATCGATCGTGAAGCGAGGGTCGCTGTCGCCGGCCGCGAACAGCACGACATCGTGTCCGCGTGCGGCGAGCCCCTCCGCCAGATACCAGCTGTGCGACTCCATCCCGCCCATGAACGGTTGTGCGATCCGCTGTCGGACATGGGCGAGTAACGCGATCCTCATGCAGCGACGCGATCCGTATCCATCGCACGCGCCTCCAGCACCCGGATCACGCTTGCGGTATTGGCATAAGGCTGATGACTTTGCTGCCCGGTCAGCGCGAAATCGTCGGCGTCGGGGCGGCGCAGGATGCGGATCGGCGCGCCTTCGGCATCGTCGACAAGTCCCATCAGGCGAAAGGCGTAGAGCCAGTGTCCCATGGTCCGGTAGCCCCAGCGTGTCTCGAACAGCTGCGCATTGCGCACGACGCTGTCGATATGGTGGACCGGCGGCATGTGATGGGGGTGATATTGGTGATGGACCAGCCCGCCCCTGATCCAGGCGATCGGCACGCCGGCGGTGTCGAGTACCTTGCCGAAGTCCGTGTCCTCACCGCCGTAGCCGCGATAGCCCTCATGAAAGCCGCCGACGCGCAGAAAGGTATCGCGTCGCATAGCGAAGTTGAGCGACCAGAAGCAGCGATAGTCGTTACACAGTTCGATCCCCTCTGCCGGCGGCCCGCGCCGGTCGGAATGGCGTACGGCGACATCCGCGAACCCCGCGCTGTCCCAAGTGCCTGCGGTCGCGCCGCCGGGCAGGTACATCACCTCGCCCATCAGCAATCCGTCGAGTTCGGCCAGCCGGCGTGCATAATCGGCGACCAGTGTCGGCGTCGGGATGCAGTCCATGTCGAGAAAGATCAGCGAATCGCCCTTTGCCGCACCGGCCGCGGCGTTGCGGGCGGTGGCGAGCGGCAGATCGCCGCCCGCGATCATCAGTTGCCGGATCGGGAACGGTGCGTCCGGAAGATCATAGGCACTGTCCTGGATAACCGCGACGATCAGTTCGACCGGCGGTTGCGTCTGCCGGGTCAGACCGATGACGAGGTTGCGAAGATGATCGGGCCGGCCACCGGCCAGCGTAACGACGGAAACGGACATGGGCGATACTCCGGTCAGATCGAAAGTTCGGGATCGGCGATGGCGACCCGTTCCGGCCATAGCCGCGCAGCCAGCATCTCCAGCCATGCGGCGGCATCCGCGGCGGGCGCATCGGCGATCATCGCGCGCTGCCGTTCGGGTCGATGCGTAACCAGCGTCTCGACGATCGCCTGCGTCCAGGCATCGGCGGAAGACGGCAGATGCGGGCGCACGCAGGCGACGCCGGCCGCAGCGAGCGCATCGGCCTTGCGATGCTGTTCATCGAAATAGCGCCACTCCGGCACCGCCAGCCACGGCCGGGTAGCGGCGAGGATCTGCTGACACGTCGTGTTGCCGGTAGAAGCGATGACGAGGTCCGCCGCGGCGACGTGATCGGCCGCATTGTCCACCCAGCCGCGATGCTCGATGTTGGTCGGCTCGGTCGCGTGCCAGTCGCGGACCACGGGGCCGATCGTCATCCAGCGCGCAGCGGGACGGCTACGTGCACCGACGCCCAGCGGCGCCTGACCGAAGCCGCCGCCGCCGCCGCCCGCCATGACCAGGATCACCTCTTCGTCCGGACCGACGCCGATCCGCTGGCGTGCAAGTTCGCGCTCCGGCACGCGCGTATCAACGCCGAGTCCGCCGGCGAAGCAGGTGCGCGCGCGCATGTCGGCGTCCCATTCGGGCTGCGCGAGATCGGCGTGGAAGGCGGCGAGCAGCCCGGCCGCACCATCATAGGCGGCACGATGACCGGCATCGCTGCGGTCGCCGTGTTGCAGCACCTTGACGTGCGGCACGCTGCAGATGCGCGCAAGCTGCGCGACCTCTGCCGACACGTCGCAGATCATCAGCGCCGGGTTCGCCTCGACGAACCAGCATGCCATCGTCGCCATCGCCTCGCGGATGCCGGGCCAGCCGAGCGGCGCGCAGTGCAAGGTCGACGGAGTCGGCACCCAGTCCGCCGAGGCGAGTTCTCCCCCGGTCGGCTCGAACAGCGACGGGATGCGGACGATCGTCGCCTGAGCCGGCAAGGGCGGGAAGATGTCGTCGCGCGCGCAGAAGATCGTCAGCGGCCGGTCCACCGGCAACGCGTGCGCGATCGCGGCGCAGCGTTCGGCATGGCCGCGACCCTGATGATGGACGAAATAACCGAACGGGCGCGTCATGCGGCGATCTTCGACGGAGGGGTCGCCAGGCCCAGCCGCTCCAGCCCCTCGATCACACCCGCGGCATGATGCCGCTTCGCCCGGTACAGGCCGGGGCGCGGCGTGAGGCCGGCGAGTTCGTGACCGGCATTGCCGACGACGATCGCCGTGCCGCAGCGTTCCAGCATGTCGATATCGTTGCCGCTATCCCCCGCCGCGATGCAATCCGCCAGCGTCAGACCGACACGTGCCGCATAGGCTGCGATTGCTGCCGCCTTGCCGCCTGCAGGTGCCAGCACATCGATCAGCCGTCCGTGCGAAAAAATCACGCGCGCCGACAGTCCCTCCGCCGACAGCGCCGTCCGGATAGCTGCCGCATCTACCGCATCGCCGAAGAAGCTGAGCTTGTGCGGACCGGCCGTCGCCTCCGCCTGGGGAGTGAGATCCAGTGGTTCCAGCGCGGCCCGGACCCCAGGCATATCCCAATCTGCATCCAGCGACCGTCCGTACGCGTCGCACGCCCGCCACGTGCCATCCGGCCCGACGAGCATGATCCGCGTTCCGACATCGGTGATGAAGGCATCCGGCTCCGGCAGATGCCATTGCGCCAGCACTGCCCGTGCCTCGGCGAACGATCGGCCGGTGGCGACGACGAAGTGCAATGCGCTGGCCCGCCGCCATTGCGAGAATGCTTCGGCACTCGCGGCGCAGCCTGTCAGCGTGTGGTCGATATCGCACGCGAGCAACGCCGCCTGCCTTCGCAGGCTGCGGTAGACCGCTACCGATTCGGCCGCATAGCGGCGCCAGTCGTAGCGATGATGGTTCGCCAGAGCGGCGACGCGGAAGCGAGCATGCGCGGCGGCGTCTCCGATCACCTCCCGGCACGCAACGGCGATGGCGGCAGTGTCGCGCGGGTCGACCAACAGCCCGTGGCCGATGGTCGCCAGGATCTCGCGGGGGCCACCGTGGCGGGTGGCGACGACCGGCACGCCCGCTTCCGCCGCTTCGATCAGGGTCAGCCCGAACGGTTCGTGCAGCGCCGGATTGACGAATACGCCGCCTGCCGCCGCGCGGCGGTACAATGCCGTCACATCGGCTGCGTCGTGTCGCGCCGGCAGGGCGACGCGACCTCGCAAAGCGGGAGTGGCGCACAACCGGTGCAGGTCCGCTCGCACCGCACGTTCCTCCGCCGAAGCACGGCCGTCGTCCTGCCCGGCAAGGATCACGAGGTTAGCCTGCGCCTGCAACAGCGGATCGGCCGCATACGCGCGGACGAGACCGGCGAGGTTCTTCTTGGCGACGGGTCGCGCGATGGCGAGAATGATCGGCAGGTCAGGTCGGTCGACCATCTCGCCAAGCCGATCGACCAACGTCGGAGCATCGGGGTTGCTCTCGCGCTGTGGCACACCCGGCGCGATGCAGCGGATGCGGTCGTCCACCGCCACGCCGTAAGCCCGCACCTGCCGGTCGGCCTCATCATGGGTGGAGACGATCAAGGCGTCTGCTTGCGCGATCGCCCGTCGCTCGGCCGCGATCCGCGCGTCGAGACCCGCATCGCCCAGCCCTTGCCCACGCTTGTCGATGGCCAGCGCGTGCGGCGTATAGACGAATGGAATCCCGAAGCGCCGGCGAGCCTCGATCGCTGCCACGACCGCGTCGGCAAAATGCGCGTGGATGACGTCGGGCAAAACCGGCAGCATATCGAGATACCGACAGAACGCCGAGCAGAATGCCGGCAGTTCGGCCGCAAGCGCCTCTTTCTCGAGATAACGTGGACTGTCGGTCGCAATCCGGTCGATCGTCACCCGATCAGCGACGATTTCGCGAGCCATGGCGTGGTTCGACGGCAGGTTCTCCTCCGCGAAGCTTCGCGTCACGAGCGTGACCTGCTCGACGTCCGTCAGCGCCGCCTGTGCCAGCGCTGCGTCCATCACATAGGCCAGATGGCCCCCGGAATCCGCCGTAATGCCAAAATCGATCGGAGGGGCCTTCAGGCAGCCCCCCAAAGCCAAATGCATTATGAACAAGGCGGCCCCATTTCGTTAGGCCGGTGTAACGATCAGAGAAGCCGTTGTTTCCGGTAGTTGATCTGTATCAATACCTTATGATGTTGCGTCCGTTTCATCATTGGGTTCTGCCCTCAGGACGGCGGCCGGACCCCAGATTGCAGCCATTCCCGCAGCAGCATCGTCACCTCGCCGGGCCGCTCCATCGGCGCGAGATGTCCGCAATGGCGCAGTTCGTGAAAGCGGGCGTCGGGAATGTGATCGGCAAGCGCTCGCGCGTCGTCCGGCAGGCAGATGCGGTCGCGGTCGCCCACTGCGACCAGTGTCGGCACGTGCACGGCGTCGATCGCAGGGCCGATATCCGGCCGGGCGAGCAACGCACGCTGCTGGCGTTCGAACACCTCGGCCCCCACCCGCTCTGCCATCGCCTGCACCGGCCCGCTGATGATCGAGGTCAGCATCGGGTCGGCGTGTGGCGCGGTCGCGAGCATCCCCTGCTCGCGCACGGTGCGGGGCCGCATCCGCATCGTCTCGCGGGTGCCGAACAGCGCGATGCGGTCGATCCGCTCCGGTGCCTGTCGCACCATTTCCAACGCCACGTAGCCGCCGAGGCTGACCCCCGCGACCGCGAATCGCGGGGGCGCATAGGCGAGCACGCGCGCCGCCATGCCCGCCAGCGTATCGTCGACGGTGAGGTCGCCCAGTTCGGGATGCGCGACATCGCCGAGGTCGACCACCTGCCGCGCCCAGAGTTGCCCGTCGCAACCCATGGCGGGGAGCAGGACGAGGGGAATGGATCGACGGATCATGATGCGATCTCCTGCACGGGGCCGGGCGTATTCATCGGATCACCCGACGAACGGGAAGGCGAGGACCAGCATGCCGACGACGGTCATCACCGCGCATACCATCACCGCCGGGATCAGCGTGAAACGCTGGTGGTCGGCCAGATCGACGCCCGCCAGACTGACCAGCAGATAGGTCGACGGCACCAGCGGGCTGAGCAGATGGACCGGTTGTCCCATCAGCGACGCACGCGCGATCGCCATCGGCTCCACCCCGTAATGCGTCCCCGCCTCCGCCAGGATCGGCAGCATCCCGAAATAAAAGGCGTCGTTGGAGATGAAGAAGGTGAACGGCAGGCTGAGCAATGCGGTGATCGGCGCCATATAGGGACCCATCACCGGCGGGATGAAGCCGACGACCTCCTTGCTCATCGCCTCCACCATGCCGGTGCCGGACAGGATGCCGGTGAAGATGCCCGCGGCGAAGATCAGCGACACGACCGACAGGACGTTGCCGGCATGCGCGGCGATCCGCTCCTTCTGCTCGGCGACCTGCGGATAGTTGACGATCATCGCCACCGCGAACGCCAGCATCATCAGCACCGACAGCGGCAGGATGCCCGATACCAGCCCGGCGAGCAGCACCACCGTCAGCGCGCCGTTGAACCAGCGCAGGTGCGGCCGGCGCGCCTCCGGGAACTGCGACACCGCCATGCCGCTGAACGCGGTCGGCTCGTTCGTCTTGACGTGGCCGATGCGGGCCCGCTCCTTCCGCCCGAACCAGATCGCCAGTCCGACCAGAAAGCCGAGCCCCGCGATCATGCCGGGGATCAACGGCAGGAACAACGTCGCCGGATCGAGCTTCAGCGCGCTCGCCGCACGCGCGGTCGGTCCGCCCCAAGGGGTCAAATTCATGATGCCGCTGGTCGTCATCAACAGGCAGCACAGATACAGCCGGTTCATGTCGTACCGCTTGTACAGCGGCAGCAGCGCGGCGATCGTGATGATGTAGGTCGTCGACCCGTCGCCATCCAGGCTGACCATCGCGCACAGGGCAACGGTGCCGATCAGGATCTTCAACGGATCGCCGTGGACCAGCCGCAACAGGCGGTTGACCAGTGGATCGAACAGGCCGGTGTCGGTCATGATCGAAAAGAAGAGGATCGCGAACAGCAGCATCACGCCGGTCGGCGCGAGGTTCTTGATGCCGTCGATCATCATGTCGCCGACGCCGCCCGCGAAGCCGGCGATCAGCGCGAAGATGGTGGGAACGACGATCAACGCGACGAGCGGCGTCATCCGCTTCGTCATGATGAGGGTCATGAAGGTGGCGACCATCAGGAAGCCGTACAGGGCAAGGCTCATGCGATGCTTCCTTGGCAGGAGGTGGAGCGGAACGGCATCAGAAGGTCACCGCGACACGGGCGCTGACCGTCTCGCCGTCGTCGGGGCCGATAAAGGCGCCGCTGCGATTGTCGGTGTTCCAGTGGATCGCGTTGACCTGGATGCGGGTGAAGCTGTTCAGATACCAGTTGACGCCGACGGTCGCCGCCCAGCCCTCGCCGCCGGTCAGCAGGTCGGTGAAGTCGAGATTCTCGTAGCGCGCGGTCAGCTCGATCGCGCCCGCCCCGCCCTCGAACAGCGGATCGAGGACATGGGGCTGGCCGAAGCTGCCGAGACGCGGATTGTACGGCGGCAGGTCGCCGGTGATGAACCAGCCGCCCGACAGGCTCCACGCCTTGCTGACGAAGTCCGGCCGGCCGCCGTCGAGCCGCGCGTTGCGTCGCCCGGCCTCTCCCATGATCCAGACCGGTCCGGCATAGCCGCCCAGTTCCGCGCCATAGCCGGTGGTGCCGGTGCCGCCGATCAGCGGCCCGCTCGACACGCGCAGCGCGCCGTTGAAGCGACCTCCGATCACCGTGTTGCGGGTCAGCGTCGTCGCCGCGCTCGACAGCGACTCGTCGAAGCCCCACAGGCCGAGGTGGAGCACGCCGCTCGCGGTCTTGATCGGGTTCCAGTGGACGCGCCCGAGCAGCGTGCGGCTGTCGCTGACCGCCTGATTGCCGTCGACGCGGTCGCCGGTGACGGTCAGCGACGCGTGGCCGGTCTTCCAGAACAGGCGCGGCATGATGCCGATGCCATAGAAGCCGCGCTGCGGAATGATGGCGGTGGAGACGGTGCTGCGTTCCATGAACGGCGTCGAATCCGACCCCGTCGACCCTTCGAAGGCGCGATCGTTGAACAGATGGCCGGCGCGGACATCGTAATCGAGGCCCGCCGCGATGCGGTTCCGCCAGCCGATGAAGGCGGTGACGACATCGACCTCGTTCTCGGAGAAGTCGCTTTCGAACTGGTAGAAGAAGTGCGTGCCGACGCCGCCCTCCAGTCCCAGCCGAAGCGCGCGCATCCCCGTCGTGGTGATGTTGCGGCCGTCATATTTCGACCCGAAGCTGGAACTGACATCGGTCAGGATGCGGCCGCGCGGCTTGAACGTGTAGACGCCGTCCGCCGAGTGGAACACCGGCAGCCCCGCGCCCCATTCTGTAGTGACGCCGGCATCGTTCGCCTCGCGCGCCCGCGCCACGTCGCGCTCGGCGGGTCCGGGGGGCACGAGTTGCGGCGCGAACGGCGCGGTGACCTGCGGGCGACGGGTCTGCTGCGCGACCTGCACCGGCGCGGGGGCGCTAGCGGAGGTGGGTGCCACCGTACCTGGGGTGGCGGGCGCCGGCATGGCCGCGACCTGTTGCGCGCCCTCCAACCGGTCGAGACGCGCCTTCAATGCCGCGATCTCCGCGGCCTGCGCGCGGACGAGGGTCGCCAGTTCGTCCGCGCTGGGTATCTGGGCCAGCGCCGGGGTGGGGACGACGAGCGCGATCAGCGCGCAACCGGTACGCAACAGGGTCATTTTACGAGGGCTCCTTCGGAGAGGATGGCGGTCCAGTCGGCGAGGAAGCGCCGCCGCTTGATCGAGTCGAGATTGACGAGCAGCTGCGGTCCGACGCGGATCGGTCGGGCGCGGTCAGCTCCCAGACGCGGCGCGCGCACGTCGGTGCGCACCGGCAGCAGCCATTGCCGCGCGAGCAGCGTCTGCCCGGTACGCGACAGCAGGAAATCGAGGAACAGCCGCGCCGCCGCCGGATGCCGGGCATCGCGCGCGATGAAGGCGACGCGAGAGGCGACCAGGGCGTAATCACGCGGGAAGACGACGCCGATCCGGGGATCGCGGCGGGCGCGGGTCAGCGCATAGGGCCCGACGACATTGTACGCGATCGCCGCACGCCCGCTGGCGACCGCGTCCAGCATCGGTCCCGTGGTACGCGACAGCAGCGGCCGCGTCGCCGCGATCGCCCGAAGCAGCGAGCGGGTGTCGCGGGTGATCGCATAATCCTCGGTCAGGTACAGATAGCCGACGTTGGATCGTGCCGGGTCATAGGTCGCGACCTTGCCCGCGAAGGCGGCACGGCGGGCACGCAGCAGCCGCTCGAACGCCTCGTGCGTGTGCGGCACGTCGGCGGGGGCGATCAGTCGCTTGTTGTAGACGAAGGCGACCGGTTCGGCGGTGACGCCATAGCCCATGTTCTTCCACACCGCGGCGGGCGGCAGCGCGGGCTTTTCGGGGCTCTGATAGCTTTGCGCATAGCCGTCGTTGATCAGCTTCGCCTGCAGATCCATCGCCGACGACCAGACGAGATCCGCGGTGGGACGGCGGGCACGCGTCTCCGCGACGACGCGGCGATAGATATCATGCGATTCGAGGTCGCTGTAGGTCACGCTGACGCCGGGCCAGGTGCGCTGGAACGCCGCGATCACCGTTGCCATCGCCGACGCGTCGGCGTTGCCGTAGACGTGCACGCCCCGCTCGGTCCGCGCCTCCGCCACCAGCGCATCGTAGGAACGCGGGTAGCCGGCGGGGCGCTGCGCGGCCGTGGGCACGGGCACGGCCAGCATCAGAACGGGCAGTGTCAGGATCGACATCATCGAAAACAGGCGGTGCATCATGCAAGCTCCTCTCGCTTCCCGCCTCTACGTTCGGGTAAGCCAACGAGCATGGGCTACACCGGCAAGCTGTCATCAACCTTTCACGGACCGGCCCCTTGCGAATCCTGATCGTCGAGGATGACGCACCGCTCGCCCGCGGCATCGTCGCGCTGCTGCGTATCGCGGGCCATGCGGTCGATCACGTCGCGACGGGCGAGGACGCGCTGATGGTCACGGCAGACGAGGACTACGCGCTTGTGATCCTGGACGTCGGGCTGCCGGATCTGGACGGGTTCGCCGTGCTGAAGGCGTTGCGACGGCGGGGCGAGCGCGTGCCGGTGATGATGCTGACCGCGCGCGATGCGCTGGACGATCGTGTCCGCGGGCTCGATCTGGGTGCCGACGACTATCTCCGCAAGCCGTTCGCGCCGGAGGAGCTGGAGGCCCGCATCCGCGCGCTCGGCCGTCGCCGGGGTGGCGATCCGACCCCGGAGCTGGTGGTGGGATCGCTGGCGCTCAACCGCTCGACCGGAGAGGCGCGGGTCGGTGACCGGGTGCTGGACCTGCGCCGCCGCGAACTGTCCGTGCTGGACGCCCTCGCCACCCGCGCCGGCCAGATCGTCACGCGCGAGACGTTGCAGGCGGAGGTGTTCGGCTTCGACGAACCGGTCGGCCCCAACGCCATCGAGGTGAACATCACGCGTCTACGCGGCAAGCTCGCCCCCGACGGCCCCGCTATCCGCACGGTGCGCGGTGTCGGCTATCTGCTCGATGTCTCCTGATCCCCGCACCCCGGAACGCGGTGGCGCACTGGCGTTACGCACCCGGCTGCTCGCGACGATGCTGGCGCCGCTGCTCGTCATCGCGCTGCTGCTGGGACTCGCGGGCGCGACGCTGATCGCCGACGTCGTCCGGCGCACCAACGACCGCGTGCTGGGCGGCGCCCTCGGTGCGATCGCCGAGACGGTGCAGGTGGAGCGCGGCGAGGTGACGCTCGACCTGCCTGCCGCCGCCTTCGGCATGCTGGAGAACAGCGAGCGCGACAACGTCTATTACCGTGTCGCCGTCGGCGGCCGGCTGCTCACCGGCTATGCCGACCTGCCCGCCCCCGACATCGCCGATCTCGCGATCGACACGCCGCAGTTCCGCTTCGCTAGCTATCGCGACCAGCGCATCCGCATCGCAGAGGTACGTCGCGCGTTGCCGCGGATCGCCGAGCCGGTGATCGTTCAGGTCGCCGAGACGCTCGACGGGCGGGCCGCGCTTCAGCGGCGGCTGATGATGGCGCTGCTGATCGGCGAGATCGTACTGGTCGGCGTGGCGATGCTGCTGATCCGGCCGGCGCTAGCATGGAGTCTGCGTCCCCTGTCGCGGCTGCGCGGTGTGGTCGCGTCGCGCGATACGCGGGCGACGCCGGACCTGTCGCCGCTCGATGCCGGGCCGCTGCCGGCCGAGTTGCGCCCGCTCGCCGACGCGTTCGACCATCTGCTCGCCCGCCTCGATACCGCGACCGAGGGGGTACGACGGTTCACCGCCGATGCCTCGCACCAGATGCGCACCCCGCTTGCCGTACTGAAGGTACAGGTCGCGCTCGCCCGGCGCGGCGATCCGCAGGCACTGGGTGAGATCGCGGACGCCGCCGACCGGCTCGAACGGCTGGTGACGCAATTGCTCGCGCTCGCCCGCGCAGAGGAAGCCGGCGCCTCGCCCCCGCTCGAACGGGTCGACCTGCGCGAGGTCGCCGTGGCGGTCATCAACCGCCGGATCGCGCAGGCGATTGAAGCGCGGGTCGACGTGCACCTCGACGCACCCGACGAGACCGTCGTCATCGCCAGTCACCGGACGTTGTTGTTCGAAATCCTGTCCAACCTGCTCGACAATGCGATCCGCTACAATCGTCCCGGCGGCATGGTGGCGGTCAGCATCGCATCCGACGATGCGTCCACCTCGATCGCGGTCGCCGACGACGGGCCGGGCCTGCCCGACGCCGACCTTGCCCGTATCGGCGAACGCTTCGTCCGGCTGGCGAACGGCCCCGGCAATGGGGGCGGCGGCAATGGGGGCGGCAGCAAGGACGGTAGCGGTCTGGGCCTCGCCATCGTCCGGTCGGCCGCGCAGCGACTGGGAACCGATCTCGACATCACGAACACGCGCCCGGGATTGCGGGTCACCTTGCGCTTCCGGACGGCATGACTTCAATCCCGCGGATCGTGACCGCGCCTGCGTTTACCTGTTGATCTCGCCACCGAAACGATGATGGTAGGCCGTCTGGCAAGGGGGCAAACAGATGACCGATCATGCGCGATACGCCGCCGCTCTGCTGCAGGCGCGGCATCGACGCGAAGCCCTGTTCCCGCCCGCGCTGTTCGACGAATTCGCGTGGGAAATACTGCTGGCGCTCTACATCGGCCGGGCGAACGGCGCGATGGACGAGGCCGCCCTGTTCGATGCGGTCGGCTGCATGCCCACGGTCGGCCGGCGCTGGATCGCCTATCTCGTCGAGCAGCAGCAGGTGCTGCGCTCGGGCTCCGGCGTCGTGCTGCACGATACCGTGATCGGTCCGATGGAAGAGTATCTCGGCGGCATGATCCGGGATGCGCAACAGGCGGGATAACCCGCGACGCTACCAGCTGACGGCGCCGCCGATGCGGATCGTTCGCGGGCGCAGCGGCGTGTATTCGTCGCGCAGCGCCTGCGCGAATGGATTGCCGCCTGCGAACCGGTCACCCGTCACGTCCCACAGGTTCTCGACGTTGGCAGTCAGCCTGACACGTCCATCGCTCCAGCGTGCACCGATACGCGTGGTGCCATAGCCGCCCTGTGCGACGTCGAAGGGCGCCCGCGTGCCGGGCGTCGATTGCCCGACGTAGCGCCATGCCGCGTCGACGCCGGCAGCCTGTCCGGATGCGATGCGCCAGTCGTACGTGAGGCTGGCCGACAAGGCGAACGGCGGCGTATTGGGCAGCCGCGCTCCCGGCGATCGGGGGATCGTCGGATCGCGGTCGTCGATCCGCGCATCGTTGAGGAACATCGCCAGATCGCCGCGCAGACCGACGATCGGTATCCAGTTCACATCCGCCTCAAGCCCGTGGATACGGCTGTTGCCGAGATTGGTCGTGAACGGGAATCCCGTACGGTCGACCAGGTCGGCCTGGACGTGGCGCCAGTCCGCGATCGACAGCCCCGCCGATCCGGCGACGCCGGTCGGCCCGGGCCGATCCGTGCGGATGCCCACCTCCGCCACCCGGATCGTGTCGGGCCGAAGATCGGCGACGCGGCCGATGCCGGGCGCCACGGTAATGCCGCCGGTGCGGAATCCCGACTGGATGCGGGCGTAAGCGGCGATATCGGGCCGCACCATCCATGACACGGCGATCGCAGGATCGATCCGCGTCACGCTGCGTCCGCGGATGAAGGCGTTCAGACGCGAACCGGCGATCGGTTCGCCGTCGCTTCGCTGATGCGTCACCCGTCCGCCCAGCGTGACGGTCAACGGCGGCGTCACCACGAACCCCGCCTCGCCGAACACCGCCGCATCGATCGTACGGTTGCTGACGCCGACGATATCGCGCAGCCGGTCGGGCGCGCCATACATCCGTTCATAGGCATCGCGTGCCTCGAGCAGCGACACGCCGACCAGCCAGCCGACGCCGTTGGCGCGCGTCCGCGACACGCGCGTCTCGTGCGATAACAGCCGGCTGTGCTCGGTCGTGTCATACGCGATCGGCACCGTCGGCCGATTGCGCCGCGTGGCATCGAAACGGCTGTCCGCATCGCGCAGGACGAGCCCGGTCGCCGACACCAGATGCAGGCCGTCGTCCCACAGCTTGTCGACGACGATCCGTCCGAGCCGGTAGTCCTGATCGAACGGCTGCGCGAGCAGGGACGCGCGCGACATCGGCGGCGCACCCCGTTCCGCATATTGCAAATCCGGCGCCGCGACGGATTGCAGCACGACACCGGCGTCGATCGTCCAGCCTTCACCCGGACGCAGGCGCAGGTCGAGGCGCCCGCCGGTCGTCGTCACCGTGTTGACCCGGTACAGTCCGCGGCCCACATCGGCGATATAGCCGCCATCGTGCATGCGATAGCCGACGGCACGTACGCCCGCGACACCGCCGATCAGCGGCACGTTCATCATCGCCGCCACGTCGCCGCCAGCCGCCCCGCCGCGCGTGCCGCTGACCCCGCCCGACACCTCGGCGGCGATCCGGGCGAGATCGACGATGCGCGGCACCAGCCGGATGATGCCGCCGATCGCGCCGGCGCCGTACAGCGCGCCCTGTGGCCCCTCGAGCACCTCGATCCGGTCCATGTCGTACAGGCTGAGTCCCGGATCGGGTCCGTTGTAGGCGAGCGGCACCTCGCCGAAATAGACGTTGGTCGTGGACTGGGTCGGGCCGGTGAAGCTGCTGTCGGCGACGCCGCGGATGAACAGCTTGTTGCGGCCGGCGCCCAGGGCGGTTCCCTGCAGGATCGGGGTCGCCGCCAGTGCCTCGTCTAATGTGTCGCCGGCGACGTCGCCGACCCGCAAGCCGCTGCCCGATCGCAATACCGTGATCGCGCCGGGGAAGCCCAGCAGCGCGACCGTGCGCTTCGACGCGGTGACGACGATGTCGGGCGGCGGCTTTGCAGTCTCCGCGACAGGATCGGGCGCTGCCACGGGTTTGGCCGAAGCGGCCCGGGCGGCTGCGGCCCGGCGCACGGTCGGGCGGCGGACCACGCGATAGGCGCCGGCGCCAAGGCCTTGCGCAGCGAACGGCGTGCCCCGAAGCAGGCGGTCGAGCGCCGCCGATGCGGTCAGCCGACCGCGAAACCCGGCCGTCGCGATCCGTCCGATACCCGGTTCGGCACTGCCGATATCGCTGCCGGTCTGACGCGCAAGCATCGCCAGCGCGCGATCGAGCGGTCCTGCCGGGATATCGACGCCATGACGTTCGTCGGGGCGTGCGCCGGCGGCCACCGGCACGCATAGCGCCGACGCTGCCGTCACGACCGCCATGATGCGACGATCAGGGAACGGGGCTCTCCCGCTTGGTCAAGATCCAGCGCGTTCCGTCGCGTATCGCGCGTCCGCCGATCAGGGCGGCGATCCGGGGCATCATTTGGTCGGCCTCGCCCGTCACGCGGATCGATCCGGTGAACGGCACATCCCGCAGGGTCGGCGACGCCGTCACCATGATGCCGGTGCTGCGCTCCAGCGCGGCAGCCACCAGCCGCACCGGCGTCTGGCTGAAGACCAGCCGCTGCTCGCGCCAGCTGCCGACATCGCCGATCGCGACGCCCGACATTCGCGCCGATCCGCCATCGACGTGCGACAGCGCCGCACCGGGCGTCAGCATGATCCGTTCGCCCTGCGGCTGGAACAGCACCCCGCCCTCCGCGACCTGTACGCTCAGATGGGTGCCGACCCGCGAGACGTCGAATACCGTGCCGGTATCCTGCATCCGCATCGCACCGGACCGCACGACGAAAGGATGCGACGCGTCATGGACGACGTCGAACAGCGCTTCGCCATGCTCCAGCACCACCGATCGGCCACTGGCGTCGGCGATCGCCAGTCGCGTGCCACCATTCATCGCCACACGGCTGCCATCCGCCAGCAGCAACGTCCGCCGCACACCGGCAGGCGTCTCGACGATCCGTGCCGCTACCGGCGGACCACGTTGCGGGATCAGTACGGCAGCGGCGATCGCTGCCGCTGCCAGTCCGCCCGCTCCGGCGTACCATCGCCGCGCTCGCAGCGGCGGCCGGTCGCGATCGTTGGCGGCGACCGGCGGGGCGAACAGCGGAGCGGACGGCGTCCAGTCCGCCGGAACCAGCACCGCTCCGAGCTCGGCATCGGCGAGCGTCAGCGCGTCATAGGCGCCGGCATGCGCGGCATCCGCCTCCAGCCAGTCGGTGAACGCCTGCCAGTCGTCGGTCGTCGCGGTCGGCAAGCGCAGGTGCCATGCCACCGCAGCGGCGTGCGCAACATCCTCCCGTCCGACATCCTCGCGATCACCGGCCATCGCAGCGGTCCTCCTCATGGGTAAGACGTCCTGCCCGACCGTCATCCTCACCAGACGATCCGCGCCGTGCATGAATTCGCAAATATGCGCGCTGCAACAGCTTTTCGACGCCGCTGACCGAGATGTCCATGCGCTCGGCAATCGCCTTCTGCGACAGCTCCTCGAAGCGATACAGGCGAAACGCGGTGGCGACGCGTTCGGGCAGGCGGGCCAGCACCGCTTCGACCTGCGCCAGTCGATCCCGCGCGATCATCAGGCGCTCGGCATCCGGATGCTCGCTCGCGCCGGGACGGCTGTCGGACCAGGCGGTATCCCGGTCGAGACGACGGGCCGCCCGGCGGCGGCGGTCGATCGCCATGTTGTTCGCCATCCGGTACAAATAGGCGGCCGGATCGGCTATCGGCCCCCCGACGGCGGTGTCGAGCCTGAGCCAGAGGTCCTGCAACACCTCCTCCGCCTCGTCGACATTACCCAGCCGGGCGACGAGCAGCCGCAGGAACAAGGGGCGTTCGGCGAGGAACACGGCGCGCAATCCGCCGGCGTGACCGGTATCGTTCACGCCGCGACCGGAGCAGGCGCGCGTGCGTCGACGTGGAACATGACGGCGAGCGCCCCGATCGCCACGACGTTCTGGAGCAACGCGTGCCAGCCCGCGCCATCGGTGCCGTCGAGCCAGAGCAGCGCCGGCAGCAACGGATATAGCGCCAGACTGGTCACCAGCCCCACCGCCATCGATCGCTGCGGCAGACCCAAAGCGGTGAGCCCGGCGGCGAGAGGTGCGCTCGCCAGCCCCGCCGTCCGCGCCGCCGCGACCAGGATGAGCAGCATCGTGCCGCCGCCGAAGCTGCTGCCGCCGAATGCGATCAACAGCCGATCGCCCAGCAGCGCCAGCACCAGCATGATCGGCACCGCCACCGCCAGTGCGATGGCCGCGCTCCGCCACACCGTATGACGCAACGCGGCGAGCTCGCCGCGCGCGACCTGACCGGCGAGCACGGCGTAGCTCGCCTGACTCAGCAGGACCGTCGGCTGCGCGAGCAGCGCCGTCGCGCGTTGGGTCAGCGCCAGCAGACCGGCGGCGGCGGGGCCGAGCAGCCAGCCGACGGTCAGCGGCGCCAGATTGGGCGCCAGTTCGCGTACCGTGATGTCGAAATTCGTGATGAGGATGAAGCGGGTGAAGCCGTCCGTCTGGCGCGCCACACCGCGCCACGGGCCGCGCAACCGCTCGCCCTGCGCCAGACGGCGCCACGCGACGAGACCGAAGCCCCACATCGCCAGCCCCTCGGCGACGGCTGCGACCAGCCAGACGGTGAGGAAGCCGATCAGTCCGCCCCCCGCGATCCATACCCCCAGCGCCCCGATCAGACGGATCAGCGGGGACACCGCCTGATGCAGCCCGATCAGATCGAACCGGCCGGCGATCTGCAACAATCCCTGCGGCGTGGCGCGAACGGTGGCGATCACCGCGAGACTGTAGACGGTGGCGATCCGGATCGTGTCCGCGGACCAGCCGAGCTTCGGCCCGATCAACGGCGCCAGCACCGCCGCGACCAGGATCGCGACGACACCGCAGCCCAGCTCCACCACCGCCATGAAGCGGACGATACGCGCGAACCCCGCGGCGTCGCCGCCCTCCAGCGCGATCCCGCCATAGCGCACCACGCCGTGAAAGCCCGAAAACGCCAGCACGCTGCCGATCAGCACGGCATAGGCGTTCACGAGTACCAGCACGCCATAATCGGCTGCGCCCAGCCGATGCGTCACCAGCATGAGATAGACGAGGCTGATCGCCCCCGCCGCCACCTTGCCCCCGAGCAGGTGACCGAGGTTGGCGAGCACCAGCCGCACGCCCGCCTTGGGGGACGGGCGATCCTCCTGTCGGGCGGCGGAATGGCGGAACGGCGAACGCATCGCGGGGCCAATAAGACAGCCGCGTTGCGCCGACGACCGGAAAGTTCCGAAAAATCCGTTCATGACGGAAAGTTTAATGTGGGTGACCGCGCTTGCCTTCGTCTCACGGTTATGAAGATCGGTTTCTTGTTCAACCACGACCAGGTGCATCAGGTCGCGCATGCCCTGCCCACCGCGCTTGCCATGGCAGAGGATTATCCGCAGGCGGAGATCGTCATCGCGACGACCAACGACCGGCTGACGGCAGAAGTGATGCGGCTGTGCGAGCGGTTGAACGTCACGGTGCCGCTGGTGCAGCTGACGCTCCGCCGCCCGACGACGCGGGCGCTCGCCGCGACGCTGGAATGGGGCCTGCCGGTCACCAAGATCGGCATCTACCGCGACAATCTGGAGTTCTTCCGCTCGCTCGACGCGCTGGTGGTGGCCGAAAAAACGTCGCTGCTGCTCAAGACGCGGTACGGGCTCGACGACCTCAAGATCATCCATACCCGTCACGGCGCCGGCGACCGCGCGATCGGGTTCAACCGGCATAGCGCGATGTTCGATCACGTGCTGGTGTCCGGCAGCAAGATCCGCCAGCGCCTGATCCACGATGCGGGAGTCGATCCGGAGAGGATGAGCCTGATCGGCTATCCCAAGTTCGACCTGATGCCCGATCCGGCGCCGCGCCTGCCGTTTCAGGCGAACGGCAAGCCGACCGTACTCTACAACCCTCACCCCTCGCCGCATCTGTCGTCCTGGTATGCGCAAGGACGCGCGGTGCTCGACCATTTCCTGCGCGACGATCGCTACAATCTGATCTTCGCACCGCATGTGATGCTGTTCCATCGCCGCTTCGTGGTGACGATAGACCGGTTCCGGATCGATCGCGCCGGCACCATCGATGCCCGGTATCGGAACGCGCCCAACATCCACATCGATCTGGGCAGCGCCTCGTCCACCGACATGACCTACACCGCTGCCGCGGACATCTACCTCGGCGACGTCAGCAGCCAGGTCTACGAATTCCTCCACCGGCCGCGGCCGTGCCTGTTCCTCGATGCGCATGCGACGGCGTGGGCCGGCGATCCCAATTACGCACATTGGCAGGCGGGCGAGGTCGTCACATCGACCGGCGATCTGGGCGACGCACTGGACCGCGCGGTGGCACGACACGATACATACCGACCGGTGCAACGCGCCCTCTTCCAGCGCAGCTTCGAACTGACCGGCGAACGATCGGCCGTCCGGGCCGCCCGCGCGGTCATGAGCGTGCTCGGAGATACGGCATCCAGGGCGCCGCTGCACCGGCCGGCGGCGACGATGCGGACCGACGAGGGCTTGCGCGTCGCCTGATCGGCGGCAACAGGGCCATGTCATTGCGGGTGCCCGCCCGCCGTTCAGGAAGCGATGGAAGACCGTGGCTCTACGCAAGGACATCTGGCGACCCGCGATCGTCGGGGCGACCGCCACGGAAATCCTCGCCCGCGGGTCGATCGAGGGTTTGCCGCTGCAATGGTTGCCGCCGATGGGCAGCTTCCGCTTTCTCGCCGATCCGTTCGGGTTATGGCGTGACGACCGGCTGTACGTCTTCGTCGAGACCTACGACTACCGCGTCCGGATCGGCGCGATCGAAGTGCTGGTCTACGATGCCGCATTGCGGCTGATCGAACGCCATCCGGTGCTGGGCGAGCCGTGGCATCTGTCCTATCCACTGGTGTTCGAGGCGGAGGGCGAGACATGGATGCTGCCGGAGGCGCATCGGTCCGGCCGACTGACGTTATACCGGGCGGTCGACTTTCCGCGTCGCTGGGAGGCGGCGCACGTCATCGCGCTCGACCATGTCGCAGTCGATGCGACGCCGGTGTTCCACGACGGGCGATGGTGGCTGTTCTACACCTCCGCCTCGCATGAGCCGGACAAGATGAGCGCGCTGCACGTCGCCTTCGCCGATCGGCTCGCAGGT
The DNA here is from genome assembly GCA_024072375.1 of Sphingomonadaceae bacterium OTU29LAMAA1. Lineage (NCBI taxonomy): Bacteria > Pseudomonadati > Pseudomonadota > Alphaproteobacteria > Sphingomonadales > Sphingomonadaceae > Sphingomonadaceae bacterium OTU29LAMAA1. The sequence continues at coordinate 3,233,438 of CP099617.1, read as the reverse complement.
CCCTGGACCCCGCACCCCTGCAATCCCGTTCGCGTCGATGTCGCCAGCGCACGCCCCGGCGGCACGCCGATCGTCGTGGAGGGGCGGATCGTGCTGCCGGTGCAGGATTGCAGTCGTACCTATGGCGGTGCGATCCGCCCGTTGACGATGACGGTGCTGACCCCCGATCGGTTCGAGGCATCGGCGGGCGCCGCATTGAACGCCCCCGCCGCCGCGGCACCGTTCGTCGAGGGCTTCCACACATTGGCCGCAGCCGGACCGGTGACGTTGATCGATGTGAAACGCACCGAACTGTCGCCACACGGCCTGTCGATCGAGGCGATCCGCGAGGTCCGGAAGCTCGCGCGGCGGATCAGAACGCGGCGAGACGATCAAGGATAGCGCGGCCACTCTCGACGAAGCGGTCCGGGCCGAAGCGATCCAGCACTCGTGCCCGTGCCGCCTGTCCCATCCGCGCCAGTGCCGCCGGGTCGGCGAGGCAAGTCGACAGCGCGCCCGCCAGTGCCACCGGGTCGTCGGCGGGCACCAGCGCGCCGGTGACGCCATCGACGATGCTGTCGGGCAATTCCCCGACGGCCGAGGCGATGACCGGCAATCCCGCCTGCATCGCCTCGTGCGCCGCCACGCACAAGCCCTCCGACCGCGACGGCTGCACATAGAGGTGGCAGGATGCAAGGAACGCCGAAGGCTCGGTCGCATAACCGACGAAACGGACCGTCGTCACCGACCGCGCCAGCGCCAGCGCTTCCAGCGCATCGCGCTCCGTGCCATCGCCGGCGATGAGCAATTCGTACTGTGTCGCCGGATCGAGCAATGCGAGTGCCTCGATCAGGACGTCATAGCCCTTCACGCGGTGCAGCCGCCCGAGGGTGCCGATCCGCACCGTGTCGCCCGGCCGCCACGGTATCGCCGCACGCGCTTCGGGATCGGCACGAAAGATCGACCATTGCATCAGTCGCTCCGCTGGAACGCCCAGTCGCCGGGCGGTCAGCCGGGTCACCGCCGCGCTGTCGCCGATCCACAATCGGGACGCGCCTCGCATCGTCCGCAGCAGGACGCGATTGGCGGGCTTCAGAAAGGCCGCATGCTGCCAGCTGACCACGGGCCAGCCCCGCCGCAACCCGATCAGCTGCCCCAGCAAGGTCGCGCGGGTGAGCGACGTCCACAGGTGCGTCGGCGCCCAGTCCCGCAGCCGTTCGTCCAGCCAGCGCAGCGCGGCGACGTGATCGCCCTCGCCGCCATCGCGCACCTGCACCGCGATCCCGGCAGCCAGCATCGCGGCCTCGCCGCGACGGTCGCGCGGGGTCAGTGCGAAGACCGCGACTTCGGCCCCGCCGTCGCGGAGCACGCCGAGCACCGCCGGCACCGGCGATGCCGCGCCGCCGCCCTCCACGGAGTTGATGATATAGGCGATACGCATCGGCGAGGCCGTCATCGCCGCAGGTCCGCGAACAGCGTCAGATAGGCGCGTGCGACCGGCCCGATCCGGTGCCGTCCGACCGACGCCGCCAATGCGTGCGGATCGGGAGGGGGCTGGTCGAGCAACCGTTCGATCGCCCGCGTAATCCCGGCGATCGCACCGACCGGCACGATCGCACCCGCACCGGGCGCCCGCAGCAACCCCGTCGCAGGCGTGCAATCCGTGGCGACGACCGGCCGGCCGGCGGCAAGCGCCTCCACCACGACGGCAGGAAACCCTTCGAAATCCGATGCGAGGACGAACAACCGTGCCTCGTCCAGCCACGGCCGGATATCGGCGACATAGCCGGGAAAGGTCACCCGACCGGCCACCCCCAGCCGCTCCGCCAGATCGTGCAAGGACCGGGCGTCCGGCCCATCGCCGACGATCGCCAGCCGGGCATCGCATTGCGACAGGGCTGCGAATGCCTCGATCAAACGGGCGAACCCCTTTTCGGGAACCAGCCGCCCGGCCGCCATCACCAGCGGCGATGCCGTATCGGGCGCTGCCGTCGGCGGCGGTACGGCATCGCTCAGGGCTGGCAGTGCGATCGTGGTCGCTGCCGGTCGCCGTAGAATCGCGTTCGCCTGATCCCGCGCCACGTCGGACAAGGTGACCACGGCGTCGGCATGACGCAGCAATCGACGCATCCGCCGTTCGAAGCCCCACCGGCGCAACACGCCGCGTTGGGGTTTGTCGAGCGCGGCGCTGACCTGCGCCACCACGGGGATATCCGAACCCGCAAAGGCCGTCGCGACCGGCCAGTGGTAATTGCCCGGCACGAATACGACGTCGAACCGGCCGCCGGCGGCGAATGCGCGCGCTGCCCGCCCCAGCCGGTCACGCGATCGCGGCCCCCGGGGAATCGCGGGTCGGGCCAGGATGATCCCGGGCCCCTCCCCCGCCAGATCGCGCAATGGCCCAGCGTCCGACCCGGCGAAAATCGTCACCGCGCAGCCCGCCGCCGTCCACGCATTCGCCAGGCGTAGGGCGACTCGCTCCGTCCCGCCGAGCGAGAAGTCGTGCAGGACGATCAGGACATGCGGCAGGTTCGTCGTCATCGCGCCGCGACTAGCCGCGTGCGGCGACCCGCGCCATCCTTCCGGAGGATCGACCCTTTCGGAGGATCGCCCCTTCCGGAGGACCGATGGCGTACGGGGCATGAAGCGGTCGCCATCGCCGGTCGACGGCACTAGACCCCGCCCGTCACATCCGGTCGTAGGAGTTAAGCGTTGGAAGTCATCTCGATCGTTCTGTTTCTGTTGCTGGCCGTGGTGGTCAGCGGCGCGGTGTCGCGGATGTTGCCGCTGCCGATCCCGACGCCGCTGGTGCAGATCGTGCTCGGCGGGCTGATCGGCCTGTCGACATCCTATCGGGTCGAGCTCGATCCCGAGCTGTTCCTGCTGCTGTTCCTGCCGCCGCTGCTGTTCCTCGACGGCTGGCGCATTCCCAAGGACGAATTGCTGAAGGATCTGCCGGTCGTCCTCGAACTGGCGCTCGGACTGGTGCTGCTGACCGTGATCGGCATGGGGTTGCTGATCCACTGGATGATCCCGGCCATGCCGCTCGCGGTCGCCTTTGCCCTCGCCGCGGTGGTATCGCCGACCGATCCGATCGCGGTGTCCGCCATCGCCGCGCGCGTACCGATTCCCAGGCGGATGATGCACATCCTCGAAGGGGAATCGCTGCTCAACGACGCATCGGGGCTGGTATGCCTGCGCTTCGCCGTGGCCGCGGCGCTGACCGGCAGTTTCTCGCCCGCCGCCGCCGCCGTGAATTTCGCGTGGGTGGCGATCGCCGGGATCGTGATCGGCGTGGCCGTCACCATCGCCGCGACGCGCGCCAAGGCATGGGTATCGCGCCGCTATGGCGAGGAAACCGCATCGCAGATCCTCGTCAGCCTGCTGATCCCGTTCGGATCGTATCTGCTGGCCGAGCATGTCCACGCCTCCGGTATCCTCGCCGCGGTGGCTGCGGGCGTGACCATGACCTTCGCCGAAATCTCGCGTCAGGCGATGGCGGCGACCCGCATGCGCCGCAATTCGGTGTGGGATACGATCCAGTTCGCGTTGAACGGCATCATCTTCGTGTTGCTCGGCGAGCAATTGCCGGGCGTACTGGCGGGCGCGGCACAAACCGTCCGCATCACCGGCCACGCCAATCCCCTGTGGCTGGGCGCCTATGTCGTCGCGATCCTCGTCGGCCTTACCGCGCTGCGGTTCGGCTGGGTCTGGATATCGCTTCGGCTGACGCTGCTGCGCCAGCGGCGCGACGCCCCCGACGGCGCAATGCGCAGCCCCGACTGGCGCCTGATCGCCGCGATGTCGTTTGCCGGCGTGCGCGGGGCGATCACGTTGGCGGGTGTGTTGACGCTGCCACTGGCGCTCGACGACGGATCGCCGTTTCCGGCACGCGACCTCGCGATCTTTCTGGCGGCGGGCGTCATCATCGCCTCCCTCATCATCGCCAGCCTGCTGCTGCCGATCCTGCTCAAGGACCTGACGCTGCCCGCCGAGCCCTCGTCGCAGGCCGAGGAGGATGCCGCGCGGGTCGCCGCCTGCGAAGCGGCGATCCGCGAGATCGAACACGCCCAGCACGAACTGGCGGAGGCGCACGGCAACGCCGATTTCTACTCCGCGGCGGGCAGCCGCATCATGGACCTCTATCGCGACCGGATCGAGAGCCGCAGTCAGGGGGCAAGGGTATCCGCCGAGGCACGGTTGCAGGACCGGGTGGAGCGCGACCTGCGGCTGCGCGGGCTGAAGGCGGAGCGTAAGGCGATCCTCGAAACGGCACGCGAACGCCGGATCGGCAGCAGCGTCGCGCAGAAGCTGATCCGCGAGCTGGACCTGCAGGAGGTGCGTACCCGGGGGTGACTTGCGATGCATCAATACGATCGCCGCCGCGTCGGCGGAGCCATTCCACCCACACCTCGTTCGCAGCCCGGGACCTATCCCATGTGAGAGGATTACGCCGATGGCCGTCAAATTTGCCGGAACGATGAACGCGATCAATCGCGGTCTCGACGAGACCAAGGCCAGCAAGGGCGCCGATATGGTCGAGGACTGGGAAGCCGCACTCGCCGATGTCGACGTGCCGGGGGCCAAGGGCATCCTGCGCGACCTCGCATCCCTGCGCAAGCAGCTGGAAAAGGATACGCCGGACGGCGACCGGGTCCATGCCCTGCTGCACCGGCTGGGCACCGCCACCACCAGGATCGCTGACAAGGCGGACAAGTCGCAGGACAAGCTGAAGGCATTGGGTGAAGCCCTGACCGAGGCCGGCGAGGACCAGCCGGACGAGGAAGAAGACGCCGAGGCCGCGGCAGCGCCGAAGCGCGCCCGCAAGAAGTGATCGCCGGCCGGGTGACCCGGACGGGTCACCCGGCACGCCGCTGGTCGTGCCGTAACGGCAGCAATTCGTACACCGCCGTGAACTCGCCACCCCGCCGTTCGTTCGCGATCCACAACATCAGGGGTGAAACATGGATCAGGGCGACCGCAAAGCTGTAGACAGCGCGTCGCTCGCAGGGCCTGCGCGGGTCGTGCCCGCGCAAGTGCCGGGCATGAACGGCCTGCTGGGGCTGGCCGTCGGCGTGGTCGTCATAGCGGGATTGTTCTTCGCGAAGGACGTGCTGATCCCGATCACGCTCGCCATCCTGCTGTCGTTCGTCCTGTCGCCGGTGGTCGCCGCGCTGCGTCACGCCCGCTTGCCCAAGGGGCTGGCGGTGATGATATCGGTGCTGGCGGCGCTGGGATTGCTGGGCGGCGTCGGCACGCTCGTCGGCATGCAGGTCGCTTCGCTTGCCGACGACGCACCCGGATATCTGCGGACGATCGACGACAAGGTGGCCTCGGCAAAGGGCTTCGCAGCCGATCGCGTCGCCTTCTTCGCACAGGACAAGGCGCCACCGCCACGCGCCGCCGCCGGACCGCCGCAAAGCAATGTCGAGCGTGTGCTGGCGAGCCGATCGCGCGAACCCGTGCCTGTTCGCGTCACCGATCGCGAACCCGATGCCTTCACCGTCGCGGGACAGGTGCTCGGCCCGGTCGTCGGGCCGTTCGAGACGTTCGTCATCGTCCTCGTCGTGGCGATCTTCATCCTGATGCAGAAGGAGGATCTGCGCGATCGGATGATCCGGCTGTTCGGATCGTCGGACCTGCACCGCACTACGCTTGCGATGGACGACGCCGGCGCGCGCCTGTCCAAATATTTCCTGTCGCAGCTGGCGGTGAACACCAGCTTCGGGATCGTCATCGGCATCGGATTGTGGGCGATCGGCGTACCGGTGCCGGCATTGTGGGGCATCCTCGCAGGGATCCTGCGGTTCGTACCCTATGTCGGTGCGTTGCTCGGCGCCGCCTTGCCTCTCGCGCTGGCAGCGGGCGTCGATCCCGGCTGGACGATGGTGATCGAGGTGGCGGTGCTGTTCGCGGTGGTCGAGCCGCTGATCGGCTATGTCGTCGAGCCGCTGCTCTACGGCCATTCGACGGGCCTTTCGCCCTTGTCCGTCATCCTCGCCGCGGTGTTCTGGACCTGGATCTGGGGACCGGTGGGTCTGGTCCTGTCGATGCCGCTGACGCTGTGCCTTGTGGTGCTGGGCCGCCATGTTCCGGCGCTGGAATTCCTCGATATCCTGCTTGGCGATCGACCGGCGTTGACCCCGGTCGAGAGCTTCTACCAGCGGATGCTGGCGGCCGATCCCGAAGAAGCGCTGGAGCAGGCGGAACTGCTGCTGAAGGACCGCTCGCTCGCCAGTTATTACGACGAGGTCGCACTCGGTGGTCTGAAACTGGCGGCCGAAGACGCGCGTCGCGGCGTCGTGGATCGCGCCGGTGCGGAGCGGATCGTCCACGCTATGTCGACGGTCGTCGATGAACTCAGCGAGCAGGACGATGGACTGCCGGCAGCGGCACCGGTCGCAAAGACGCTCAACCCGATGCCGGCCGCCGATACGACGGGGATGGTCGTGCCGGCGTCCGGCGCCACGCAGGCGCCGGACGACTGGCGGGAAAGCCATGCCGTGACCTGCATCGCCGGCCGCGGCGTGCTGGACGACGCGGTCACCGCGATGCTGGCGCAACTGCTCGCCCGGCGCGGGTTCGGCACGCGGCGTATTCCGCATGCCGCCGTCGCGCGCGATGCCGTCCAGCGCGTCGACTACAGCGGCACCCGCATGATCTGTCTGTCGTATCTGGAGATCGGCGGCAGCCCCAGCCACTTGCGGTATCTCGTCCGGCGCCTTCGCCGCGAAGCACCGGGCGCACACATCCTGGTGGGGCTGTGGCCGCAGGGTGAAGCGGCGCTTAGCGACGAACAGATCCAGCGCGTGCTGGGCGCGGACAGCTATGTCGGTTCGCTGGCGTCGGCGGTGGACGTGGTGACCGACATCGCGACCGCTCCCGATCTCAGCCAGGCGGCGTGATGGGGCCTCTGCACGATGCGCGCCATCATGCCCGGCTCAAGGTCAGGATCGGGCGCCGGTCGATCGTTCGGGCAGAGCTGGCGATCGATACGTCCGGCCTGCTGGCCATCGGTGCGATGGTCACGTCGATCCTGCTGTCGACCGCGGTGATCGTCCGCGTCGCGCGGGCGAGCCCCGGCCCGCCCCCCGAACCGGACGTCAGCTCTTCGCGGTGAGCGGTACCGAGGCGCGACCGGCGCTGCGGGGCGGCTCGTTCATGGGTCGGTCCTGCGCATCCCCGGCGAGGCGAGTGGCATGCAGACGTCGCAATATCAGCGCCAGGTCCCGCTCGGTAAGCCGCGAGACCGGATCGATCACGGCGCCTTCCGGTAACGGTTCGACCCAGGCCGCCAGCCGGTTGCATGCCGCCCCGAGTTCGGGATCGAAACTGTCGTCGAAATCAGCCATCGGCCCACAATATGCGTTCGACGCCGGGCCGCAAGAGTATGGAGGACGGGCATGCAGGAACTGACCCTCGCCATCGTCGGCATCGACTTCCCGAACGGGAACGGCAGCAATCGCCGGTCCGAGATCATGATGACGCTGCCCGGCGAACCGGTCGAGCTGGTGCCGGAGCCGAAGAACAGGCACGACAGTCATGCGATCGCCGTGGTCGGGCCGCGCGGCGTGCAGATCGGCTACGTCACGGCCGAGCGGGCGCCCTATATCGGCGCGCGGATCGCCCGCGGCGAATCGGTGAGGGCGATCTTCCAGGCACTGGACGGCGGGTCGGCATTCGTGCGGGTGCGATTCGGCGGCGATGCTCCGACGCTGCCGGACCGTCCGCCGGAGGCGTCCTCGTCGCCGTCGGGTCGATCGCGCCGGGCAGACGCCGACCCACACGGCTTCTATCCGGATGACGACGGTCCGGAATGGGGAGCGTGATCGCCTCCGTGTGACGACCGGCAGGGAACATTGAAGAACGTCCGGCGCTATGGCGATCGGTCCGGCGACACGGGCCGACAGATCTGAAAGGTTACCATGGCTGCCGACAAGCTCGATATCGACATCGCGTCCGTTCAGGACAATCCCACCGAACGGCAGGTGGAATTTTCCGGAGAGGTCGATGCGGACGAGGTGCAGTTCGCCGTCCATTACGACGTGCTGGAAGCCCTGAGCGGCGATGCGCCCGAGGACGACGACGCTATCGAGATGTTCAACCGCTTTTCCGACGAGATCGCCGAGGCCGGCCTGAGCGCGCTTGCCCGCAATCCCGACCAGACAGTGGTCGTCATCAGCGAGAACGATCTGGAATAGCCGTCGGCGTAGATGGCCGGGAGCGAGCGGTTACGGAACGCTCCCGTCCTGAAACGATCAGCGCGCTTTCACGAACCTGATCGTGATGCGGTCACTTTCGCCGATCGCGGCGTATTTCGCACGATCGACGTCCTTCAGCCGGTATGTCGGGGGCAGCGTCCAGACGCCTTCCGGATGGTCGTGCGTATCCTTGGGATTCGCGTTGATCGCGGATTCGCCGGCAAGCCGGAAACCCGCCGCCTGCGCCAGCCGGACGATCGTCGACCGCTTGATGTAACCGCTCGTCTTCTCGCGCGCCGAATCCATCTGTTCGGGCAGGCGATGGTCGACGACACCCAGCACGCCACCCGGCTTCAACGCCGCATAGAACGCCTTGAAAACACGCTCCGCCACCGCGGGATCGTCCTGCATCAGCAGGTTGTGGACGTTGCGGAACGTCAGCACCACGTCCGCGCTGCCGGCCGGGATCGACGATGCCCCCGTCTTGAAGTCGATCGTGGCGACCTGCGTCGGACCATAGACGGATGCCTTGTCGGCGAACGCGGTGCGGGTACGCTCGGCCTGGGTGGTCGGCACCAATGCGACGTAATGCCCGCGACCCTTCACCAGTGGCGCGAGGATTTCGGCATACCAGCCGCCGGCCGGCAGGAACTCGACGACGGTCTGCGTCGGCTTCACGCCGAAGAAGGCCAATGTCTGCGCCGGGTGACGATAGGCATCGCGCGCCTGGTTCGCCGGGGTCCGCGTCGGCAACTGGACAGCGGCGGCGATCTCCTTCGACGGTGCGACCGTCTGCGCGACGACGGCCGTGGCCCCGAGCGTGGCGATGCAGGTAAACGCGGTGAGCAGGCGGTTCATGTTGTTTTATTCCCCTGAGGCATCCTGCCGCGACCATGCCCGCCGCGGCCGCCTTGTACAATCGCCGCTTTGCCGCCGCCTGACGGGCGTTATCCCGGGTTTCCCGTCAGCGGTCGGGACACTCAGTCGGGACGACGCGGTCCGGAGGATGCACCCAGCGACTCCGAGATCGCCGCGCCGGCCGCCATCAGCATCTCGCGCGTCGCCACCAGATCGGTGCGTTGGGAGCCGTCGATCATCTCGAGATAGGGCACCGTCAACGCCGCGGTGATCGCACCGCCGAAGGCGAAGATCGGCACGCTGATATCGGTGACGCCGGACGCGCGCGCGCTGGGACTCATCTCGTATCCCTGCGCCCGCACGACCGCCAGATGCGGTCGCAGCTTGCGTATCGCGGCGGCTGCGTCCGCCGGCTGGGCGGCGATGATGGCATCGCGTTGCGCGTCGTCGGCGAAGGCCAGCAGCACATGCCCCGAACAACTGGTGACGAGATCGATCACGGCGCCGGCGCGCATCGCGAACCCCGCCGGACCCAGGTTCTCGATCCGCTGGACGACCAGCCCGCGCGCCTCCGCCCGGACGACCAGATGGCAGGACTGGTTGGTCGCCGAGACCAGCGACTGCATGACCGGCGCGGCAACCGTGGCCAGCGATCGTGCCGGCGTCGCGCGATAGGCGACATCCAGCATCCAGTAGGAGACGCTGTAATGATCGGACTGCGGGTCCTTCCGCAGCCAGCCGCGCCGCTCCATCACGATCGTCACGCGGAACACCTCGCTCATCGATCGTCCAAGCTGCTGCGCGATCTCGCTGATCGTCAGACCGGCAGGCATGGTCGCCAGCAATTCGAGGATGTCGAAGCCTCGTTCCAGTGCGGGCGCGGCATAGGCGCTGCGCGACTTTGTGCTCTTCTCGGTCATATTCGCGGTTTCTCACGACAGCGACGGGTTGAAAAGCGTTCTTGCCTAGCCCCCGCCATCCAGCTAGCTTCCACCTGTAAAACATAGTTTCAGAAAGAATGCAGGAGCGGATGGGCGGACGACTGGAGGGCAAGCGCGTGCTCGTCACGGCGGCGGGTCAGGGAATCGGGCATGCGATCGTCGCGGCATTCGAACGTGAAGGTGCGACCGTGTTCGCGCTGGATCGCGACGCCGCGCTGCTCGGTGACGCGGCGCACCCGATCGTTCTCGACCTGCTCGATCACGCGGCGATCGACCGGTTACCCGAACGGACGGGTGCGATCGACGTGCTGGTGAATGCGGCGGGGATCGTCCACGCCGGCAGCGCGCTCGACTGCACGTTCGACGACTGGGACACGAGCTTCGCGCTGAACGTGACGGCGATGTTCCGGACGATCCGTGCCTGTCTGCCGGCGATGATCGCGCAGCGGCAGGGTTCGATCGTCAACATCGCCTCGGTCGCATCGTCGATCATCGGCGTGCCCGACCGCTTCGCCTATGGCACGACCAAGGCGGCGGTCATCGGCATGACCAAGGCGGTGGCAGCGGACTTCGTCGGCGACGGCGTCCGCTGCAATGCGATCTGCCCCGGCACGGTCGAAACGCCGTCGCTGCTGGCGCGTGTGCGCGAACGCGCCGACCGCGACGGGTCGAGCGTCGCGGAGGCGCATGCCGCCTTCGCCGCACGCCAGCCTGTCGGCCGGCTGGGACGCGTCGACGAGATCGCCGCACTGGCCGTGCACCTCGCATCCGACGAAAGCGCCTTCACCACCGGCACCACCGCGGTAATCGACGGCGGATGGAGCCTGTTTTGACGCGGATCACGGCATTGCGGACGCAGGACATCCGGTTCCCGACGAGCCAGTCGCTCGACGGATCGGATGCGATGAATCCCGACCCCGATTATTCCGCCGCCTATGTGGTGCTGGAGACCGACCGCCCGGGGCTGGAGGGGCATGGGCTGACCTTCACCATCGGCCGCGGCAACGACATCTGCGTCGCCGCGATCGAGGCGATGCGCCATCTTGTCGTCGGGCTGGACCTCGACTGGATCATCGCCGATCCGGGCCGTTTCTGGCGGCATGTCACCGCCGACAGCCAGTTGCGCTGGATCGGCCCCGACAAGGGCGCAATGCATCTGGCGACGGGTGCCGTCGTCAACGCGGTCTGGGACCTGTGGGCCAGGCATGCGGGCAAGCCGCTGTGGCGGCTGGTCGCCGATTTCACACCCGAGGAGTTCGTGCGCGCGATCGATTTCCGCTATCTGACCGACTGCCTGACGCCTGACGACGCCCTGGCGCTGCTGCGTACGAAAGCGGACGGCAAGGCGGATCGGATCGCGACGATCGAGGCGCAGGGCTATCCCTGCTACACGACATCCGCGGGATGGCTCGGCTATGACGACGACAAGCTGCGGCGGCTGGTGCGCGAAGCCGTCGATGCCGGCTTCCGCCACGTCAAGCTGAAGGTCGGTCGCGATCTGGACGACGATATCCGGCGCCTCAGGATCGCGCGAGAGGCGGCGGGTCCGGACGTGCGGCTGATGATCGATGCCAACCAGATCTGGGAGGTGTCCGAGGCGATCGACTGGGTCCGCGCGCTCGCCTTCGCCGATCCGTGGTTCATCGAGGAACCGACCAGCCCCGACGACGTGCTGGGGCATGCCGCGATCCGCCGCGGCATCGGCGAGGTCAAGGTCGCCACCGGTGAGATGTGCCAGAACCGCATCATGTTCAAACAGTTCATGGCTGCGGGCGCGATCGACGTGGTCCAGATCGACGCCTGCCGGCTGGGCGGCGTCAACGAGGTGCTGGCGGTGCTGCTGCTCGCCGCGAAATACGACCTGCCGGTCTGTCCGCACGCCGGCGGGGTCGGCCTGTGCGAATATGTCCAGCATCTCTCGATGATCGACTATGTCGTGGTCTCGGGCACGATGGAGGGACGCGTGGCGGAATATGTCGATCATCTGCATGAGCATTTCGTCGATCCCTGCGTGGTCCGGAACGCCGCCTACATGCCGCCGACGCGACCGGGATTCTCGATCGAGATGAAGCCCGCCTCGCTCGACCGCTATCGCTTCGTGCCCCCCGTCGCGGCATGAAGCTGGGGTTGGCGGACAGGGTCGTCGTCGTGACCGGCGGCGGATCGGGGATCGGCGGTGCGATATCGACCGTGCTGGCCGAAGAGGGCGCGATCCCGGTCATCCTCGGTCGCAGTCCCCTCGACAACGAATTCGCCGCCGGGCTGGCGACGCTGCAACCGCAGTCGCTGTTCGTTCAGGTCGACCTTGCCGACGACGACGCCTGCGCCCGCGCGGTGGCGCAGGTCGTCGACCGGTTCGGCCACATCCATGCTCTGGTCAACAACGCCGGCGCTAACGACAGTGTCGGGCTGGACGCCGGGGTGGATGCCTTCGCCGCCTCGCTGCGGGCGAACCTGTTTCATTATTACGGCATGGCGCATCATTGCCTGCCGCATCTGCGGACGGCGCGCGGGTCGATCGTCAACATCTCGTCCAAGGTCGCACTGACCGGACAGGGCGGCACCAGCGGCTATGCCGCAGCCAAGGCGGCGCAACTCGGGCTGACACGGGAATGGGCGGCGGCGCTGGCGAAGGACGGCATCCGCGTCAACGCCGTGCTGCCGGCGGAGGTGATGACACCGCTGTACCGCCGCTGGATCGAGACGACGGACGATCCCGACGCACAGCTGGACCGGATCGCCGCGCGCATCCCGCTCGGCCATCGCATGACGACCGATCGCGAGATCGCCGACACGGTCGTCTTCCTGCTGTCGGACCGCGCCACGCACACCACCGGGCAATGGATCGTCCCCGACGGCGGCTACGTCCACCTCGATCGCGCTCTCAGCTAGGACCCACGCCATGCCGACCGTGACCGCCGGACAGACCAAACCGCGCTACACCGCCGCCATCGTGCTGACGGTCAGCCTGTTCTTCCTGTGGGGGATGGCGAACAACCTCAACGACATCCTGATCGCGCAGTTCAGGAAGGCGTTCGCGCTGTCGGATTTCGGCACCAGCTTCGTCCAGCAAGTATTCTATTTCGGCTATTTCCTGTTCGCGATCCCCGCAGCGATGCTGATGAGCGCGCGCGGGTACAAGGCGGCGATCGTCACCGGCCTGATCCTCTACGGCTGCGGCGCATTGCTGTTCTATCCGGCGGCGGAGGGCAGCCTGTATGCGCTGTTCCTGCTGGCGCTGTTCGTGATCGCGTCGGGCCTCGCGTTTCTGGAGACGGCGGCGAATCCGTTGATGACCGAACTCGGCGATCCCGCCGCTGCGGCGCGGCGGCTGAACTGGGCGCAGGCCGCCAACCCGGTCGGCGCGATCACGGGCATCCTGATCGGCCGCAACTTCATCCTGTCGGGCATCGAGCATGACGAGGCCACGCTGGGTGCCATGACGGCGGCGGAGCGGCTCGCCTATTACGGCATGGAGGTCCGCGCGGTGCAGGCCCCCTATCTGCTGATCGGGTGCATCGTGCTGGCGTTTGCGGCCGTGGCGGCCTGCCTGCGCTTTCCGCCGGGCGATCCGGGCGCGCCGGCAGTGGCGTCGTGGTCGGGCATCCGGGCCGCCGCGCGCCGTCCTCGCCTGATCTTCGCGGCAGCGGCGCAGTTGCTCTACGTCGGTGCGCAAGTGGGCCTGTGGAGCTTCACCATCCGCTACGCGCAGGCGAACATCCCCGGTATCGGCGAGCGAGAGGCGGCGGATGCACTGTTCGTATCGCTGGTGCTGTTCGCCGCCGGCCGCTTTGCCGGCACCATCGCGATGGCGAGGGTGCGCCCGGCAACGATCCTCGCGGTATTCGCCGGCATCGCGGCAATCCTGACGATCCTGGCCGCGACCGTCGGGGGCCGGTTCGGCCTGTACGCGCTCGTCGGCACCAGCTTCTTCATGTCGATCCAGTTCCCGACGATCTTCGCGCTGGGTGTCGAGGGTCTGGGGCCGTTGCGCCGTGCCGGATCGTCGCTGCTGATCATGGCGATCATTGGCGGCGCCCTGCTGACCGCGGCGATCGGCTGGCTGTCCGATCGCGCAGGAATCACGGCGGCGATGCTCATCCCCGCCGCCGCGTTCGTGGTCATCGCCGCCTTCGCCCGGTGGACGGCCAAGGACGGTAGCGTACGAGACGGGAAATGATCATGCACCGGATGATGACGACGACGCTCATGGCGATACTGGTCGCCGCGATATCGCCGGGGGCGGATGCGAAGGTGATCGGCACGAACGTGCCGGCGACATCGCCGACGCGTGAGCGGATCGCTCGTCTGCCGGCAGCGGAGCAACGGGTCTGGCGCGCCTATCGCAACCGGTCGGACGCGCAGATGGCGATCGATCGTCGCACGCTGGCCGCCGAATTGCGGCGCGGCGAAACGCCGCCGCCACCGCCCATGGCCGTGGGCGGCGGACAGAAGAAGGCGCGGCTGGACGCCGATGCCGGCTGGTATGCGACGGCGGAGGCGCGACGGATCGGTGATACCGTGGTCAGTTTCCAGACGCCCGCGGGGGGATGGAGCAAGAATCAGGACCGCGGCGGTGCACCGCGACTGCGCGGCCAACGCTATGCCAACGATGCCGAGACGATGGAGGTCGGCACCGGCAATTTCGATGCGCCGGCAGACCGGTTCTGGACCTTCGTCGGCACCATCGACAACGGCGCCACCACCACGGAGATACGCTTCCTCGCGCGGCTGGCGGCGGCCCTGCCCGGCTCCGACGGCGACCGGTATCGCGCCAGCGCCGTCAAGGGCGTGCGATATCTGCTGAACGCGCAATATCCCAACGGCGGCTGGCCGCAGGTCTGGCCGCTGGAAGGCGGCTTTCACGACGGCATCACCTTCAACGACAATGCCGTCGCACAGGTCGCGATGCTGCTGGAGGAGGTCGGCGAAGCGGACGGCTATCGTTTCGTGCCTGCCGGTCTGCGTGCCCGCGCCCGTTCTGCCGCAACGCGCGTGACCGCGATGATCCTGCGGGCGCAGGTCCGCGTGGACGGACGGCTGACCGGCTGGCCGCAACAGGTCGATGCGTTGACGCTCGCGCCGATCTCCGCACGCAACTACGAACCCCGGTCGATCGCCAGCGGGGAAACGACCGACATCCTTATGTTCCTGATGCGCGAGCCAAAGCCATCGCCCGCGGTCCGTGCAGCGATCGATGCGGGGGTCGCCTGGCTGAAGGCCACGGCGTTGCACGACGTCGCCTTCACCAGGGTCGGATCGGAAGGACGCAAGCTGATCCCCCGTCCCGGCGCCGGGCCCCTGTGGTCGCGCAACTACGATCTGGTTACCGGTCGGCCGATCTTCGGTGACAAGGACAAGTCGATCCATGACGACGTCAACGACCTCTCGCCGGGGCGACGCAACGGTTACAGCTGGTGGGTCGCCATGCCTGCGCGCGTCATCGCCGCCTATCCGGCATGGCAAAGCCGCACCGGTGCCACGGTTCGCGGCGGCTGAGGTGACGATGTCGACCCGCCTGCCTCGTTTGCGGCACTCGCTCCTCGGCGCGACCATGATGGTGCTGGCGTGGTCGCCGATGGTGGCGGCGCAGACGCTGGTCGCGACCGAGGGTGTCCAGCCCAATCTGAAGGGCCGGCTCGACCGCCCGATCCGCTACCGGCCCGACGGCGATGCCTTCGTCATCGAGAACGGGACCGAACGTTTCAACCGTCCGTTGTACGGCGGCAACACCGCATTCCGGGTCGATGGCGGCGACCGGCCGGAGTTCGTGCTCTACCTGCCGGGCCGCGGCGGCAATCTCCGCTTTGCGGTGCGGGGCCGCGACGGGAAGAGCTGGTGGCTGCACGACGCCCGCTCGATCACGACGCGCTATCGGCCCGGCGAGCTCGACTATCGCATCGCCGATCCCCGGCTCGGCGGCACGATCGAACTGACGGTCGTCGCGCTCGCGGCGACGGAGGGCGTGGCGGTACGGGCGCGCGGGGCCGGCATCGCCCCCGGAACCGCATTGATGTGGTCGTTCGGCGGGGTGAATGGCCAGCGTGGCAAGCGCGACGGCGACATCGGCACGGAAAAGGTGCCGATCAGCGAATGGTTCGGGTTCCGCCCGGCGCTGGCCGAGCGCAACGCCGTCACGCTCGCGGGACACGACCGTTTCGCTATCGCCGGTCCCCCCGGCACGATCACCGGCACCGTGCGCAACGGCGCGATCACCGGCATCGCCGATGCCACGGGGTGGGACGATCCGGCGGCCTTGTTCGCGTCGCGGCGCGCCGGAGCAATCCCGGCCCGGCCCATCGCGATCGGCACGCTCGCCCTCGACGGCGATGCGCATCTGCTGCTCCAGCGCACCGCCTATGCGCCGAAGACGAACGCCGACCTCGCGACCTACGCCGCGGTCAGCGCCGACCGTCGCGCCGCGCCGCCCTTGCCGCCGCTCGCGACGGCCTATGCCGCAACCGCCCTGCCCGCGGCGTTCGATGCGGCGCGCGCGCATTTCGCGGCCCTGCGCGCGCGCGTCCGAATCTCGACGCCCGATCCGTGGCTGGACGCCAGCATCGGTGCGCTCAACGTCGGCGCGGACGCGGTATGGGACGGTCCGCAGTCCGCGATCATGCATGGGGCGGTCGCGTGGCGGACGAAGCTGCTGGGCTGGCGCGGTCCGTATGCGCTCGACGCGCTCGGCTGGCACGATCGTGCGCTGGCGAATTTCCGGGCTTGGCTGCCGCGCCAGAATGTCGATCCCGTGCCCGCGACGCTGCCCCCCGCCGATGCGGCCAGCAATCTCGCGCGCAGCGAAACCGCGCTGCATTCGAACGGTGACCTGTCCAATTCGCATTACGACATGAACGCGGTCTTCATCGACGCGCTGTTCCGCCACCTCGCCTGGACCGGCGACATCGGCTTCGCACGGGAGGCATGGCCCGCGATCCAGCGCCATCTGGCGTGGCAGCGTCGGCTGTTCCGCCGGCCGTTCGGCCCGCGCGGCCTGCCCCTCTACGAAGCCTATGCGCAGATCTGGGCGAGCGACGACATCCATTATTCGGGCGGCGGCGTCGCCTATGCTTCCGCCTACAACCTCTATCACAACCGGCAGGCGGCACGGATCGCACGGGCGCTGGGCGAGGACCCTGCCCCCTACGATCGTGAGGCGGCGCTGATCGGTCAGGCGATGCGTGCCGAACTGTGGCTGTCCGACAAGGGCCGGTTCGCCGAATATCGCGACTGGCTGGGCGAGCGGGCGGTGCACCCGAGCGCCGGGCTGTGGAGCTTCTACCATGTCGTCGATTCGGGCGTCCCCACCACGCACGAAGCCTGGCGGATGGCGGATGCCGTGACACGCGACATGCCGCTGATCCCGGTCGCGGGGCCCGGCGTCCCCGCCGACCGGCCGTACGCCGTCTACGCCTCGAGCGACTGGATGCCCTATAGCTGGTCGGTCAACAACGTGGTGATGGGCGAGAACCTGCACAGCGCGCTGGCGCTGTGGCAGGCCGGCCGCGCCGATCAGGCCTATACGCTTGCCAAGGCTGCGCTGCTCGCCAGCATGTACATGGGGATCAGCCCCGGCAACGTCGGTTCGTTGAACTACCTCGACGTCTACCGACGCGAGGCGCAGCGCGATTTCGCCGACGGATCGGGCGTGATGGCGCGCACCATCGTGGAGGGATTGTTCGGCCTCGCCCCCGACGCGATCGCCCGCCGCCTGACCGTGCGCCCCGGCCTGCCGGCGGACTGGGATCACGCCGAACTGCATCACCCCGACATCGGCATCGCCTTCCGCCGCGAGGGGGATCGCGACCGCTGGACGCTGCGGCAGACCGGCACGCGGTTCGCGCAGGTGCAGCTCCGGCTGGTCGCGCGGCGGGACGACGTCGCGGCGGTAAGCGTGAATGACCGCCCGGCCGCGTGGAAGCGCGATACCGACGCCGTGGGCGCACCCGCGATCCTGATCGACACCGCGTTCGGATCGACGGCGGAGGTGGTCGTGCACTGGTCGGGGCAGGCGATCGTACCCGCGCCCGCAGGCGGTACGCAGCTGGTGGCGAAGCGGCAGGGTGCGATGCGCTGGCTGGCCCCGACCGGTGCGCCGGTTGCGCAGCCCGCACCGCCGGTCGTCGTCGACCGCGCGCCCGTCGGTCCGCAGCGCGCGGTCGACCTCTCGCACGCCTTCAACGATCGCATCGACGCGATCTTTCAGGCCGGCAAATACCGTAGCCCGCGGTCACCCTTCGTCTCGCTGGCCTTGCCCGCGCAGGGTATGGGCGCATGGGCGGGGCATGTGAACGCCGCCGCCAGGATCGATGACGGCGGGTTGCGTCGTGCCGCCAAAGCTGCGGGCGGCTGGTTCCGGCTCCCGGACGGCGGCGGCTTCCGTACGCCGGGCGAAGGGTCGAACGCCGTGTTCGTGTCCCGGTGGGACGCCTACCCCGACGCCGCGACCGTGCCGCTGACGGGGCAGGGACGATTCCTGCGCCTGCTGATGACGGGTACGACCAACCCGATGCAGAGCCGCATCGACAATGGCGAGGTGATCGTCACGTATGCCGATGGCGGTACTGCGCGGCTGGCCTTGCACAATCCGACGACATGGTGGCCGATCGAACGCGACTATCTGATCGACGATTATCAGTTCCGCGTACCCGGCCCCCGGCCGCTGCGCGTCGACCTCGCGACCGGACGGGTCCGCACGGGCGGTGCCGGCGAAGAGATCGACGGGGGCGCGGCGACCGTGCTCGGCCTGCCGCTCGATCCGCGCCGGTCGCTCCGCTCGCTCACCATCCGCGCACGCGCGAACGACGTCGTGATCGGCCTGCTCGGCGCGACGATCGAGGACGCGCCGCGCTGACCGCGCGTGGGGAAACGCTATCGTTTCCCCACGCGCGCATCGTAGGCGGCGAGCACCGCACCCGGCGCGGTGCCGAACCATGCATAGCCGCGGCGACGACCCGTGCTCAGCTCCATATAATCGTCGTGCAGCGTCTTGTCCCGATCGCCGAACAGCGGCTGGTTGCCATCGACGGTATAGAAACGCGCCCATACCGGCGGTGCGGCGGGATCGGCGATCAGCCGCCGGCCGAGACCGTCGTTCGCGTCGCGCCATGCCTGCCCATGGATCGCGCTGGCCCGCAGCCAGTCCGCCGCGGCGACGATCGCGGTCTCGACCGCCGGGTTGCCGCGCGGCAATCCCATCAGATAGCGCAGGACGGCCGCGCTCTCCGGCGCGGCGAGCGCAGCCGGTTCGTAATTGCGCGCCGACGTGATCGCGAGGGTGAGGGCATCGTGCTGCTGGCCCCAGCCCGTCCGTCGCCCGTCCCGCACCACCTGCATCGCAAGGATGCATGCCACGCCCCGCGCTGCCGCCGCACGCGCATCCGATCGCGTCGCAGCGGGCATCAAGGCGAAATCGCCCTTGCCATCGGCGACCTCGGTCAGCAGGCCGAGCACCTGCGCCATCGCATTGTCGTTCAGCGTGATCGCATCGTGATATCCACCCTCCAGCGGCCAGACCTGCGGCCACCCACCGTTGGGATATTGCGCGTTGAGCAGATACCGCACGCCGCGTTCGGCACTGGCCCGATACGGTCGTGCCGCCGCACCCTGCCCCAGCCGCGTCGCAACCTTCGCGAGGAACCGGATCTCGTGCGTGGTCGCGTCATTGTCGAGCGTGCCGACGTAGTGCCAGCTTTGCGTCGGATCGAAATCGCCGGGCTTCGCCGCCGCGTTCGAATTGTCGGAAACATAGGCCTGTCCCGGCAATCGCGCCGCCCCGCGCGGCTGGTTCTTGCCCCAGCCACCCGCCGGCGTCTGAAAGCTCACGATCGTATCGGCGACCGCGCGGGCTTCGGGACCCGCATACCATTCGTCGGGCCGGTCGAGCGGCATCGTCAGCACGCCATTGCCCGTCGCCGGAGCCGCCGGAACGGCAACGCCCGGCTTGCGCTCGGCGGCGAGTGCCGCCTTGTCGACCCGCATCGCCGCCTGCGACCGCGCAAGATAAGCCGTCCAGATCCCGCGCCGGGCGGCTGGCAGTGCCGCGATCCTCTCCGCCGTCACGCTCTCCGCCGGCTGATTCATCCCGACGACCTTCGCCGCAGCCGGTATGGCTTGCACGGCGGCCAGACAGGACATCGTGCCGATCATGAATGTTGCGGTCTTCATCCGTGTCACCGTCGCTCTCCCATCCGAATATTCCGTCGTCTACCGCGACCGCAGCAGCGTGATCCGCCCCATCAGTCCCGATGGCTGCGCTACGATCTTGTCCTGGTCCTGATCCTGGAAACGGTCGCCATAGCGTGCCACCAGCAACCGGCGGTCGGGCGCGGGGCGTGCCGCCAGCGCGTTTAGCGCGGTGTTCATCACCGTCACCTCCACACGATTGCGACCCGGCTTCAGCCAGCGGGTGACGTCGATCCGCCACGGTGCGGTCCACACCGTGCCCGCCGTCTGGCCGTTCACCCGGACGATCGCCGCATCGCGTACCGGCGCGTCGATCGCCGCACGCGGCCGATCCGCCCCGCCATCCCCCGCCCGCAGACGGCCCTCGCCGAAATCGAGGAGCAGCCGCCCGCCTCCTGCCTTCGGCGTATCGACCTCGCGGGTATAGGTGATCGCCCCCGAATAGCCCTTCAGTCCGGCGACGCCGTCCCACGACCGCCCCGGTTGCAGCTGCGCGCCGACGCTGGTCCGCCACCCGGTCGAAAGGTCGCGCACGACGATCGTCCCGGGATCGCGGGATGCCGCACCGGCAGGCATGTCGCCGTCGCCGAAGATCAGGATACGCGACTGATAGGGCGCCAGCCGCAACGCGATGGCGCCGGTTCCGGTGGGGCTTCGCTCGCCGGTCACCGGGTCCCACCATTGCCCGTTGCCGGTGTCCCCGACGAAGCGGGCGGTCGTATCGATCGCGACCGGACCGGTATTCGCCACGAAATACAGGTCGCCCGCGGGTAACCGCCGGCGGACGAAACCAAGCGCCGGATCGGGCCGCGCCAGCGCCACCGTGGCATGCGCGGCCAGTTCGCCCGAAAGCCCCTCGGGCGCGACGACGCGCATCGATCCCGACAGCGCGCGCGATACCGCCGCGACGGTCCGGTTCCCCGCCGCTGCCTCCCGCAGCCCGACGCCACGGCTCGGCAGCGCGCCGAGGGCAATCACCGTGCCGCCCCGCGCCGCATAGTCCGCGATGGCGCGGTACGCCGCGGGATCGATGCGCTCGATCTGCGGCAGGATCAGCGTACGATGACGCAGCTTGCCGGCCAGCACCGCCGCGCCGTCGATGAAGTCGACGGCACGCCCCGCGTCGAGCACCCGGTCGACCAGCATCGGGTCCAGCCGCGCGCGGATCGCTTCGTTCAGCGACGCCCGCGCCGGTCGCATTGCCGCGAACGCATCCTCGGTCGGCACATAGATCGCGACATCGGGATCGGCGGTCCCCTCGCGCAGCATCGCGCTGACCCGCGCCAGATAGCCGGTGACGGCAGGCATCGCCGGATACCACGGATTGTGATCGCTGAGCGCCGCGGCGGCGTAGAACGCCCAGCCCGGTTCGGCGATGCCGGGCGGCGAATAGGGCCAGCCATGGCCGACGAGCTGGTTCACGCCCTGCAGGAAATGCCGGTCGGCCTCGACCTTCATGTCGAGCGGGGTCGCCGCCCATGTCGGCGAATGCAGCCACGTCCAGGTTTCCGACGACACCACCGCCCGGTCGTACAGATGCGCCGCCGACGTCGCCCAGCGCGTCGAGGTGAAACGCCGCCAGTCGGCACCCTCCCCCTCGGGCAGGTCGACCAGCGCATTGCTCGACAGCGTCGGCGGCGGGAAGCCATAGACCTGCGCCCGGAACCGGGTGCCATGCGCATGCGCCCATTCGGTGATCGGCCGCAGATAGCGCTCGTCGACCAGTTCGGAGAGCGTCTTCGCCCAGTCGTAGCGGACATCCGCGCCATCTGGCCGGTCGTCGAACAGCGCGGGCAGATGGTCGAGCAGATCGTATCCGCGGCGGCGGCGGAACTCGGCGGGCAGGTCGTCGGTCCAGCCGGCGCCATAGGCCTCCAGACTGTCCGAGAACATCGCCGTCGGCGGCGCGGCCCCGGCGAAGGCGGTCAGCAGCCTGTCGCCCACCTGCGTCAGATGGCGCCGCACCGCGCTCCCGTTGGCGTGGTCGAGGACGAAACCCTCCGCACCCAGCGACGGACGCTTGACCTGCTGCCCGGTGCGGCCTGCGACGAACAGCAGCGCCTCCCGTGCGATCGCCGCCGGCACGATCGTCGGCGCGGCGACGTCGAGACGACGGTCGCCCAGGAACAGGCCGACGGGGGTCTCCCCCGCCCCCCATGCCGGCAGGGCGATCCGGTTGGCTCCTGCCGGCACCGGCACGACCATCCGGCGCAGCGCGGACGAGGCCTCGTCGACCGGCACATGCGGTCCGCCGAACGGCCAGCCGCTGCCGATCGTCACATCGATGCGCATCCCCTCGGCCCGCGCCCGCACGCCGGCGTGGCGCAGCGACGCGATGAAGCCGTCCGACAGATAGGGCGCATTGCGCACGCCGGCGAACTGGCCGTCGAGCGCCAACGGATAGGTCGGCTGCACCTCGAACCCGCCGAAGCCGCCCGCCTTCATCGCGGCGATCTCGCGCGACAGTTCGGCATCGTCGACCGACGGACCGAACCACCACCAGCGCACCATCGGTCGCGCGTCGGCGGGCGGCGTCTCGAACCGCTGCCACAACGCCGTTCCGCCGTCGCTGCGCACCTGCCCCATGGTCGGCGCCGCGAGCAAGGCGGTGGACAGGACCAGCGCGATCCGCCTCATGCGGCCGGACTCCGCTGCACCTGCCCGTTGACGATCACCCGGTCGAAGCGGAGATCGCGCACGCCCGTCGCCGTCAGCCGGTCGCGGGTCAGCCGCACGTTCACGTCGCGGAACAGGATGCTGCCGATCTCGGTCTGGCCGGGATTGGGGCGGATCGTGCCGAACGCACCGAAACGGCCGCGGATGCCGACGAACGACAGGCCATCGACCGTCGAGCGCGGCGGTTCGCCGGACCGGTCGCGATATTGCGTCCACGGCTCGACCGCGACGATCGATCCGCCGTCGCTGTCCAGCGTGATGTTGCGGAACCGGATATTCTCGTACCGCTGCGGCGTGTCCGGCCGCAGCTTCAGCCGGGCGAGCACCATCGCGCCCGTCACCCGGCAATCCTCGACCGATACGTTGCGGATGATCGTCGCCTCGCTGCCGCACGAGAACACCTGATGCCCGCGGCGGAACAGGCAGTTGCGCACCCGGATGCGCTCGACCGGCGGGCTGTCGGCATCCTCCATCGCGCGCGGCCCCTTCGATCCCTTGGCCGCGATGCAATCGTCGGTCACCGAGAAATCGCAGCCGTCGATCAGCACGTCCTGACAGCTGTCGAGATCGATGCCGTCGCTGCTGGGGGCCTGCTTGTAATCGTCCGGCACCTCGAACCGCGCGCGTCGCACCGTGACGTCGCGACAGCGGTACAGGTGCAGGTTCCAGAATTGCGAATCCTTGAACGTGACGCCTTCGATCGTCACGCCCCGCGATCGTTCGATCAGCGCCAGCCGCGCGCGGGGCACGCCGAGGTTGGGAAAGTTTCCCGGGTCCGGCGCGGCGTTGCGCAACCGCCAGAACAGGTCCCAGATCGGCCGCCCGGCGCCGTCCAGCGTCCCCTGACCGGTGATCCGCAGGCCGTCGCATCGGTCGGCGTTGATCAGCGCCGGGGTGAAACTCTCCTCGAAATGGCCCTCGATCCGGGTCCGCCGTGGCGGGAAATGCGTCATGTCGGTCGTGCAGCGCAGCACCGCGCCCGCGTCGAGGTGCAGGTGGACGCCGGGCTTGAGGAACAACGCCCCGCTGACGAACACCCCGCGCGGCACGACGACGGTGCCGCCACCGCTACGGGCGAGCGCATCGATGACGGACTGGATCGCACGCGTGTTGATCGTCGCGCCATCCGCGACGGCGCCGCCCTCGCGGATCGACCGGCTCCGCGCCGGGCTGCGTGCGGCACACAGGGGAATGGCGAGGATCGCTGCGGTTGCCGATCGGCGGCCATAAAGCTGGGTCATGATTTCCTGCCGCAAGACTGTGAACGAAAACGGGCTGTCGACATCGTCAGATCCCGACAGCCCAGGGTCTTCCAGGGGGAGGAAGGTCGTGGCGTGCCGGCCATCGGGCCGGCACGCATAGGGGATCAGAACGTGATGATCGCGCCGGCATAGAAGGTCTTTCCGGCGTAGAGCGAATCGTACATGTACGGGATACCGCCACCGATCTCGCGATACTTGCTGGGCGCGAACTTCTCGATCGGCGTCCCCAACAGGTTCTTGCCCTCGGCGAACAGCTGGAAGCTCTTGCTGATCGCATAGGCGGCGCGGGCGTCGAGCGTTTCGGTGCCGTTCTTGAACACCGGAGTGACAACCTTGTAATAGGATGTCGCCACGCTGCCCGTGATCCCCTGCGTGCTGGGGATCCGGTTCACCGCATTCGCTTCGGTCAAGGCATAGAAGATATCGCGCTTCTGATAGGCGATACGGGCGTTCAGCTTGCCGTCGTCATACCACAGGTTGAGGTTGTAGTAATATTTGGACTCCGAACGCGGCGGCAACGCCGTTCCGGTGAACAGGTCGACGAACGTGTTCTTCTCGTTCGACTTGGTGAACGAATAGTTGAACCCGCCACCGGTGTGACGCAGGAAGCCGGGCAGGAAGGTGAAGGCGGTCCGGCCCGCGACCTCGAACCCGCGCTGGCGCAGGCCGCTCGGCCCGTCCTGATAGGTCGAAACCTCGTAGGTATCGCCGCCGAGTTGATAGGCACCGATGTTGATGTCTTCCGGACGACCCGACCGCACGCTGATC
Organism: Sphingomonadaceae bacterium OTU29LAMAA1; assembly: GCA_024072375.1. Lineage (NCBI taxonomy): Bacteria > Pseudomonadati > Pseudomonadota > Alphaproteobacteria > Sphingomonadales > Sphingomonadaceae > Sphingomonadaceae bacterium OTU29LAMAA1. The sequence goes on along the minus strand of CP099617.1, from coordinate 3,208,571 downwards.
TGGTAGACGGCTGCACTCAACTGCGTGTCCTTGTTGGGATACCATTCCAGCGACAGGTTCTGCGTGGTGGCGCCATAGCCCTTCAGCTCGGGATTGCCGATGCGGCCGGTGCAGCGATTGACGAAGTTGGCGAGCACCGCACCGCCCTCGGCATTGTCGTCGGTCGAGGGATCGTCGTCCTGGATCGCACCCGGATTGGCGGCGATGAACGCCTCCAGCGCGGCACGCTGCGCAGGATCGACCAGACCGCACGACACCGTGCCGTTGCCGGTCAGCTGAAGGATGCTGGGACGCGCGCGTTGCAGCGCCGCCGAATAGCGCAGGCCTAGCCGCTCATCGATCGGCCACACCGCAAGGTTGAAGCTGGGCAGCCAGTCCTCGCTGGTGCGCTGCACATCCCCGACCTCGCGCCGGATCAGCTGGTTTTCGATCGTATAGCCGGGGAACGGCGTGGTGATCGGCGTCGCGACACGGCGGCTGAAGTCGATCACCGGCTGTGCGTTCACCTTGATCCGCTGATAGCGGACGCCGATGTTGCCGTTGACGAGGATATTCAGCGGCCGGGTTTCGAAATCCATCATCGCATAGGCGGACGACGTCACTTCCGACGTCAGATAGGTCGGTCGCTTGTACGTCTTGCCGTCCGAGGCCGTGCATTCGTACAGGCAGTCGAGGTTGCGGTAGTTGAGGTCGATGTAGCTGCTCAGGATCTTCTGGAACTTGCCGACGTCGTACGTGCCCCATGACGAGATCAGGTCGCCGCGATTGGGTGCGCCGCCAAAGAATTCCGCGCCCGGCAGACCGACGAGGCTGCCGTTGATCAGATTCTGATACTGATCGCGCGTCAGCGTATAGATCCGCGACAATTGATCGGTGGTTCCGGCCGTCGTGACACGCGGTACGGAGCCGAACTGGCACGGCGTCGCCGCCGGCGCGGCCGCGGGATCGCAGAACTGGATCAGGTCCAGCGATTGCGCCCGCGTCAGCACCACGCCCGGCGACAGCTGCGAACCGTTGTTGCGATAGCTTTCGTTGTCGCGGGTGCGGTGCTGGATACCGGCCTTGACCCGGACGATCGGACCAAGACTTTCGAACGTGCGATCGACGTCGAGCTGGTAGTTCCACTCGCTGTTCTTGTCGTCATAGGGCGTGTATTCGTATTGCGAGCCGGCGCTGACGCCGTTCGTTCCGACCGTCGGATAATAAGACGCGGGATTGAACAGGTCGACGTTCGGGACCTTGATGCTCCACAGGCCATTGTCGGGCGACACGCTGTAATTGGCGACGTCGGCCGGCGCGAGGAACGAAAAGGCGTTGTCCTGGCGATTGGACGACGCCCGGCTGTACTGGATGCGCGCCTTGGCCGTCCATGGCCCGGAGATGAAGTCCGCACCCGTCTGCGCGTAATGCTGTTCGATCTTGCGCTGGATGTCGCGAACCTGGCTGGTGACCGTCAGCGTGTTGCTGAACTGGTTGCCCGTGCCCCGCGCGATATCGAATGCGGTGACATAATGGTTCTCGTTGACGACGACGTTGCGGATATTGCTGCCGGTCAGCACGCCGGACGTGTTGGTGGTGCCGACCGGCGTCGCGACGCTCCAATTGTAATCCTGCGACGATACCCGGCGGAAGTTCGGATTGTACGATGCGAACAGGACGAGGTCGCGATTGACGCGCCAGTCCGCTCGCGCCTGGAACGAGATGCGCTGATCGGATTTGACCTGACGACCCGGACGCGGGAACGACGGGACGAAATCCTCCCATTGCGCATAGCAGTTCAGGCGGCTGTTGATCCCCGTCGTCGACAGCGCCGCGCAACCCGCCTTGGTCGTCACCGCCGCGGCGACGGGATCGAAGGGCGTCGTGAAGCTCTTGTTCGGTGAATTGTCGTAATCGCCGAGCGGGATATAGCCGGCATTCGCCACGGTGACGCGGGCATAGTCGGTGCCGACTTTCTGATCCTCGTACGTACCGTTGAGGATCAGGCCGACGTCGCCGTCGAAGAACTTGCGCGTGGCGATCGCGTTGATACGCGGCGACGCCTTCTCGCTCAGCGTCTGGTACATGCTCTGCAGGTTCAGCCGGTACAGCGGTTCCTTGAAATCGAGGCCGCTGCGCTGTTCGATCCGCACGGTGCCGCCGACGCCGCCGGGGGTCATGTCCGCCGTCTGGCCCTTGATGACGTCGACGCTCTTGATCAGGTCGGACGACAATTCGCCGACCGACGATGCGCGACCGCCCTGATCGTTGGTCGACAGCGTCGTCATGCCGTCCACCTCGACGCGGATCAGGTCCGCGGACTGGCCGCGGATGGTGAAGCCGCCCTGCTCGCCCGAATCCGACACGTCGAGCGCGACACCGGCGATACGGGCGATCGCCTCCGCTGCGTTCTTGTCCGGGAACTGGCCGACGTCGTCCGCGACGATCGAATCCTGCGCCGTGCGCGCGGTCCGCTTGCGCGAGATCGCGGAAGCTTCGGCGGCGCGGACGCCGGTGACGACGATTTCAGCATCGGTCGGATCGCCGCCCGCATCGGGCGCCGCGCGCGCGGGACGATCCAGATCCTGGTTCAGCTCTTCGGGATCACGCGTCGAGGATGCGGTCTGTGCCGGGGCAGTAGCGCTCGTCTGCGGCGATGGCGCGACCGTGTCGGTGGCGTTCGGGGCGGCTTGCGCGGCACCCGGCGCTGATGCCTGTGATGATGGGGGCGTTGCGCGCGGCGTCGTCTGCCCGCTTGCGCCCGTGACCGGCGCAACTGACTGTTGTGCGACGGCGGCCGTTGGAAAGAAGCCCGTCGATACGATCGATAGCGTCGACACCCCCAGCAGCGCGACGGCTTTCACCCCATGTTTTCTCATCTTGCCTCTCCCATGTCGTTCTTTTTTATCGTCTTGTGATCGCGCATCGATTGTCCGCCGCGAAGCGCGCCGACGGACCCGTATGTCATTCGAATACCACCGGAATGGCACCCGCTTCCCCTGTCATGGCATGGTGGCTGCCATGACGACCCCGTGTACGTCGCAGGCCGATTTCATATTTGCAATACGTTTTTGCAGGTGAACTTGATATTGGGTTCCAAAATATGACGTTGTGGTACAAATACGCCACAGCCACTGGCAAGAACAATTGCGAATGGCGTACTTTTGCGGGAAAGTGGCCTTGATGACGGATACCTTGCTACCGCGCCGCGCGTTCCTCGGAATGATCGGCGCCGCCGGTGTCCAGGCCGCCGTCCATGCGGTGCCGGCGCCGCCCCGCGCGGCGCGGGCGAACGCCATGTCGCTTGCCGGGGAATGGCGTTTCGCACTCGATCCGGCCGACGTCGGATCGGCCGATTACTGGTTCAACAAGGTCATGCCGTCGGATCTGCGGATCAACCTTCCGGGCATTCTCCAGACGCAGGGGTTCGGGAACGCCATCACGCCCGATACGCAGTTCGTCGCCGCGCTGCCCCGCGACATGCGCTGGTATACGTTGCCGCAATACAAGGATTACACCGTCCCCGGGAACGTGAAGGTCCCCTACCTCTCCCAGCCGATCCGCCACTATCTCGGCGTCGCCTGGTATCAGCGGGATATCGACATCCCGGCGGCCTGGGCCGGCAAGCTCGTAAAACTACATCTAGAACGCACCCGATGGCGCACCGACGTCTTCGTCGGCAACCGGATGGTCGGGTCCGATTCGTCGCTGGTCGCGCCGCATGACTTCGATCTCGGTGTGCTGCCGGTCGGGAGGCATCGCCTGACGCTGCGCATCGATAACAGCATGCAGGAACCAGTATACCGTCCGGACGGGCATGCCGTATCAGACGGCGAAGGCGCGACCTGGAACGGCGTCGTCGGCCGGATCGAGTTGACCGCGACGCCGACGGTCTGGATCGAGGACGCACAGGTTCACCCCAACCTGACGGACAGGAGCGCACTGGTCCGCGTCACGATCGGCAACGCCACCAATACCGCGGGGCGCGGCGTGCTGAAGGCGAACGGCGTCGCCGTTCCAGTCGAATGGGCGGTCGCGGGCGGCCACGCCGCGATCGACCTGCCGTTGCCCGACGCGCGTCCGTGGTCCGAATTCACCCCGCACCTGCAAACCGTAACGCTGGCGCTGGACAGCCCGTCCGGCACCGATCGACGCGATATCACGTTCGGCATGCGCGAGATCACGACGGCAGGTCGCGACATCCTGATCAACGGTCAGATCCTGAACATGCGCGGCACGCACGATGGCGGGGGCTTTCCCCTCACCGGTTATCCGGCGACCGACGTAGAGACGTGGAAGCGGATCATCACGATCTGCAAGGAGTGGGGCCTGAACGGCATGCGGTTCCACAGCTGGTGCCCGCCGGAGGCGGCGTTCACCGCCGCGGACGAACTCGGCTTTTACCTCCAGCCCGAATGCGGGATGTGGAACAACTTCGATCCCGCCGGCCGGATGCTCGCACTCCTGCACGATGAAACGGCCCGGCTGATCAAGGCCTATGGCAACCATCCATCCTTCATCATGCTCGGCGCGAGTAACGAGCCCGCCGGGCAATTCCACGCGCAACTGCCGCAATGGGACGAACGGTGGAAGGCCGCCGATCCGCGGCGGCTCTACACCGACGGCACCGGGCGCGTCGCGCGTCCGCCGGGCGGCCCCGGCACGCGGTATGCCGCGGATTTTCTGGTTATCGGCGCCGATGTCCGCGGACCACGCGGCTGGTTCGGCGAGGATTACGAGGACGAGCTGAAAGGGCATGTCGGGAAGATCCCACAGCCGGTGATCAGCCACGAAACCGGGCAATGGTGCGCCTATCCCGACTTCTCCGTCATCGCGAAATTCGACGGCGTGCAGTCCTACACCGCGTTTCCCCGCGGCAAGGATCTGGGCGACCTTCCGTATATGGTCCCCGGCAATTACGAGATCATGCGCGATCTCGCCCGTGCGCACGGCCTGTTGGACATCAACGCCGACCTGGCGCGGGCATCCGGCCGCTTTCAGGTCGCCTGCTACAAGGAGGAGATCGAGGCCAATTTGCGAACCTCTTCGCATTCCGGGTTCCAGATGCTCGATCTGCACGATTACCTTGGCCAGGGCGGCGCGCTGGTGGGGCCACTCGACGCCTTCTGGGAGGGGAAGGGCTATGTCGCCGCACCCGAATGGCGTGAATTCTGCAGCGCCACGGTGCCGTTGGTACGGCTGAAGGAGCGCGTCTTCACGACACAGGACCGGCTGACCGCAGCTGCCGAACTTTATCATTTCGGCCCCCGCGATTTCAACGCGATCGACCCGCGCTGGCGCATCATCGATGCCGCTGGCCGGACGCGGCTGTCCGGCAGGCTGGCGAAGCGGCCCGCTCCGCGCGGCAAGGGAACGAGCCTCGGCATCGTCGAGGCAGACCTGTCGCGCCTGCCCGCACCGGGCTTCCATACGCTGATCCTCGAACTGCACGGCACCGGCATCCGCAATCGCTGGCCGATCTGGGTCTATCCCGCAGCGCCTCCGGCGATCTCGACGGACGGGATCGTCGTCACGGCATCATGGAGCGAGGCACGCGCAGCCCTCGCCGCCGGCGGGCGCGTATTGTTCCTGTCGGGCAAACCGGCAGCGAGCAATCCCGATCTGGCGATGACGACGGTGCCCATCTTCTGGAACCGGCTGATGAATCCCAACCGCGCGTGGATGCTGGGCCTGCTCAACGACGCGGACCACCCGGCGCTGAGTGGATTCCCGACCGACGCGCATTGCGACTGGCAGTGGATCGACCTGATCGAGAACACCACGGCGATGAACATGGAATCGCTCGGCAACGACATCCGGCCGATCGTCCAGCCGATCGACGACTGGAACCGCAGCCTGCGACTGGCGCTGCTGTTCGAGGTTCGGGTGGGAACCGGCAGGCTGATCGTCAGCGCGTTCGACCTCAACGCCGATGCCATGCCCGATCGCCCCGGGGCTCCATCACTGCGTCATGCCGTCCTCAGCTACATGATGTCGGATCGCTTCGCCCCCACAATCGAACAGCCCATGGCGACGATGGACGCATGGGCGGTGCAACGCCACGTGGCCCCGCTCGCGGCCCGCCCGCCCCTGCCGAACGACGATGTCGTCGATCCAGGCGCGCTGCGGCAACGACGCTGAACGATGCGACGGGGGGCCGATCGGTCTCGCCGTGTCACCCGGTCAGAAACGGGCGCGCAGGCCGATCGTGGCGGTGCGGGGCGTGCCCGGCTGCACCCAGACCGGCGAATAGCTGTTGGCATACCAGTGTTCGTCGAACAAATTGGCGACGGACCCGAACAGCTCGACATCGTCGGTCACCCCGATCTGCCCGAACACCCGTACCAGCGTGTGCGACGGCAAGGTGAAGCCGGTCCCCGTCTCGCCGCTGCGCTGACCCAGATACTGGATGCCCGCCCCCAGCATCGCGTCGCGCTTGCCCAGCGTGAAGCGCTTCATCGCCTGCACGTTCAGATTGTGATCGGGAATGTTGATGAGCGGATCGCCGGGTTCGATCTGGAACGAGAAATTGGGGTCCAGCACGCGCGATCGCGCCTCCGCGTCGGTATAGGCATAGCTCAGCAGCAGGTCGACGCCGCCCGGCAGCCGACCGTTGACGTCCAACTCGACGCCGCGACTGCGCGCCTTGCCGATCGCGATCGAAAAGCCGGGGTTGAGCGTGTCGGTCGCCAGCACGTTCGATTTCTGCAATTGATAGACCGCCAGCGTCCCCGTCAGCCGGCCGCCCAGCGCGGTCAGCTTCACGCCCGCCTCGATCGACCGGCTCGTCTCCGGCTCGAACACGTTGCCGGTCGCATCCGCCCCGATATTGGCGCGGTAACCCTCGCCGTAAGCCGCATAGAGCGACAGCGGCGTGCTCGCCTCATAGACGATGCCCGCCTGCGGGCTGAAGCGGCTGCGCTGGCGCCGGCCCAATACGCCCGTCAGGCGATTGTCCACGCGCAGCAGGAAATCGTCGTACCGTCCGCCGATCCGCACCTGCAACCGGTCGGTCAGGCTGATCTGGTCCTGCACATACGCACCGGCGGTGCGCTGCACGTCGAGCCGATCGGTGGTCGGCGTCGTGACCGGGACCGGATACCGGCCATAGACCGGGTTGCGCAGGTCCAGCACATAGCCCGCGCGGTCCGTCGTGGTCGCCGTCACCACGGGTCCGCGATAGCGGGTGAACATCTGGTCGGTGTCGAAATAGTCGAAGTCCCCACCCGCCAGCACGCGGTGGCGGAGCGGCCCGGTCATGAACTCACCCGCGATCTCCGCGCGGAACACGCTGTGTTCGGACGTGTAGCGCCGCGTCCGCCGCTGACGCGACAACGACCGGCCATCGACATACAGCTTCTGGCGCGACCGCACCGTCTCCGCATCGGACGACGCGCCGGTCAGCAGCGTGTCGCGGTGGCTGGCCCCGACCAGCAGGCTCCACGTGTCGCTGAAATCATGCTGCAGACGCAACTGGTGCCCCGTCGCGCGCGCCACGGTATCGCCGTCGCCCGGCTCGCCCAGAAAGCGCGAGCGGGGTACGGTATCGAAATCGCCGTTCAGCACGACGATGCCGCGGTCGAACGGCACCTCCACCCGCGTCCATTCGAAATCATAGGTCAGCCGCGTGGCCTCACCCAGCCCGACGCCGATCGACGGCAGGAATCCCCAGCGCTTCTGCTCCACCATGTCGCGGAACGTATCGCCGCTCTCGGCATAGCCGATCAGCCGCGCCGTGACGTTCCCGGTCAGCGCCACATTGGCGTCGCCCTCCGCCCGGACGGTGTCGAAGCTGCGATATTGCAGCGAGGCGGTGCCGAAACTGCGGCCGAGTTCGGCCTGCTTCGTGACGATGTTGATCGATCCGCCCGGCTCGCCGCGCCCCAGCACCGCCGCGGCCGGCCCCTTCAGCACCTCGACCCGCTCGATCCCCGCCACATCGCGCTGACCGCTGAACCCGCGCCCGGCGTTGAAGCCGTTGACTAGATAGCCGCTCGGCAAATTCTCGTCGCCGACGAACCCGCGCACGGCGAAACTGTCCCACAGGCCGCCCAGCGTATTCTGCCGCACCACCGATGCGTTCAGGTCCAGCGCATCGGTCAGCCGCAGGATCGCATTCTCCTCGATGACGCTGTCGTCGATCGTCGCGATCGCCTGCGGGATCTCCCGCAACGCGAAATTGCCGCGATAGGGCTGGCGGACGCCGGTGACGGTGATCTCCTCGCGCTCCCGGCGAGCCTCCTCGTCGGCCTTGATCGACTGGGCCGATGCGAATGGACAGGAGAGCGCGACCACGAGGGGAAAGGCACCGGCCGTGACGGCGGTGAGCATGGAACGGCGCAATGAATATCCCCTTCGGCAACACATATCGGGGCCGTAGCGGCGCACCTCGACAGACGTGCTTTATGCCTGTGATGATGTAACATCGTCAATGATATCTTGTCACATTTACCGCAATGCGGCATGTGGCCCCGGTTTCCAGACCGAGGTTATCGATGACGCCCATCCTTTCCCATCTTGATCCGATCCTGATCCAGGATCTGACGCTGGCATATGATGCGCATATCGTGCTGGACCGCCTGTCGCTGGCAGTGCCCGCCGGCAGCATCACCGCGCTGCTCGGCGGCAACGGTGCGGGCAAGTCGACCACGCTGTCCGCGCTGTTGGGTTTCACCCGCGCGCAATCGGGCACGATCGCGGTGTGCGGGATCGATCCTGCCGCGAACCCCGACCAGACGCGTCGCCGCGTCGCGTACCTGCCGGAGAATGTCGCACTCTACGAACACCTCTCCGCGGTCGAGAATGCCGATTACCTGCTTGCGCTGTCCAGCCAGCGGCAGGAGCGCGGGGCGATCGTCGACGCACTGGCGGCGGCGGGATTGCAGGAGCGCGCCTGGGATCAGCGACTGGGCGGCTTTTCCAAGGGCATGCGGCAGAAGGTCGCGATTGCGGTCGCGCTGTTGCGTCAGGTGCCCGTGCTGCTGCTCGACGAGCCGACATCCGGGCTCGATCCGCGCGCGACCGCAGACTTCAACGCGTTGCTGGCCGCGGTGCGGGAGCGGGGCACGGCGGTGCTGATGGTCACTCACGACCTGCTGTCCGCAGCCGACGTCGCCGACAGGATCGCCTTTCTGGAAGCAGGCCGCGTCGCGCTCGAAGTGGCAGCGAGCGGGCCGGAGCGTTTCGATGTGCGGGCGCTCCACGCCCGCTTCCAGATCGGCAGCGAGCGGCTGGCGGCATGAGCATCGTCCGCCTGATTGCGCGCGACGAGCTGCGGATGATGGCGCGCAACCGCGTCGCCATGATCGCTTTCGCGTTGCTAGTACTGCTGACGCTGGTAGCGGTGGTGAGTTCGCGGGCACATCAGAACGGTATTGCCGGGCTGCGCGACCGTCACGCCCGTGCCGCCGAAACCGCGTTCGATGCACAGCCGGATCGCCATCCGCACCGAATGGTGCATTACGGCACCTTCATCTTCCGCCCGCTGGGTCCGCTTGCGGCGTTCGATTCCGGTGTCGACGCCTATACCGGCAACAGCATGTTTCTCGAGGGGCACCGCCAGAATACCGCCAATTTCGGCGACGTCCGGCAAAGCTCGCTGCTGGTGCGCTTCGGTCAGCTGACCCCGGCCTTCGTCTTGCAGGCGGTGGCGCCGCTGCTGCTGATCTTCCTCGGCTATGGTGCACTCGCGCGCGAGATGGAAAGCGGCACGCTGCGCCTGCTGATGCTGCAGGGCGTCGGCCGTCGGCGTCTGGTGGGCGGCAAACTGCTGGCTCTGGGCGCCGTCGCCCTAGTCGCTGGCGCCCCGGCAATGATCGGGCTGCTGCTGATCGCCGGACAGCCCGGCGCGCTGGTGTTGCCGATGCTAATCATCGCGCTCGGCTATGCGGCCTATCTTGCGCTGTGGGCGGTGCTGATCCTGCTCGTTTCCGCATCTGTCCGGCGCAGTCGCGACGCGTTGCTGGCACTGGTCGCGTTATGGGCGGTCGCCGTGGTGCTACTGCCGCGGGTCGCGCCCGATCTTGCGAGCGCTGCGGTGCCGCTGGCGAACCGGTTGCAGACCGACGTCGCGATCGCACGCGACCTGCGGAAGATGGGCGACAGCCACAATCCCGACGATCCCCATTTCGCCGCATTCAAGCAATCGGTACTGGACCGCTACGGTGTCGCGACCGTCGAGGACCTGCCGGTCAACTACAAGGGCGTCGTGGCGCTGGAAGGCGAGCGGTTTACCGCATCGCTATTCAGTCGCTACGCCGCCGCCAGCTTCGCCGCACAGGCGCGGCAGAACGGGATCGTCGAGGCGGTCGGCCTGCTCAGTCCGGCGATCGCGCTGCGTTCGTTGTCGATGGCGGCGGCCGGCACGGACTTCGCCGGCCATCGCCGCTTCCTCGAACAGGCCGAGGCGTATCGCTACGCACTGGTGCAGCGGCTGAACCGGATGCAGGCGGACGGCGTCAGTTACGCCGACGATACCGCGGTCGACGCAGGCGCCGATCGCCGCAAGCGTGTGTCGGGCGACCATTGGCAGGCGATGCCCGATTTTCGCTTCGTCGCGCCGACGGGGACAGCGCTCGCCACCGCCGCGCTACCCGGGCTGGCCATCGTGATCGGCTGGCTGGTGATCGCTCTCGCGCTGCTCGCGATCGTCACGCGCCGGTTGGGAGAGCGCCGATGACCCTGTTCATGTACGAATTGCGGCTGTTCGGCCGCCAACGGCTGGCGGTGATCGCCCTGATATTGCTGGCGTTGCTGACCAGCGCCGCGCTGGCGGCGGGCATCGCCGAAGTGTCGCGACAACGCGCCGCCATCGCCGCAATTCCGGTGGCGCAGGCTGAGGATATCGGCGCCGTCATCGATTATGTCGACCGCACGAAAGATGCCGGCAGCGCGGCCTATTACAGCTTCCATCCGACGTGGGACGCGCCCGCGCCGCTCGCCTTCGCCGCGTTCGGCATGCGCGACGTCTCGCCCTACATCCTGCGCGTGCGCGCGCTGGGGCTGGAGGCGCAGATCTACGACGGCGACACGTTCAATCCCGAACTGGCGCTGCCCGGCCGGTTCGACTTCGCCTTCGTGCTGGTCTTCCTCGCGCCGTTGTTCGTGATCGCGCTGTTCCACGACCTCGTCTCGGGCGAGTGCGAAGCGGGGCGGCTACGCACGCTGGAGGCCCTGCCGAATGGTGGCCGGGCGCTGTGGCGGCGACGGACGGCACTGCGTATGGCAATGCTGTGGGCAGCGCTGGGCGTGCCGTTCGGCATCGCCGCGATGGCGGAGGGCGTCGGTGCCGGCATCATCGCGGCCGTGCTGGCGGTGACCCTCGCCTATCTGCTGTTCTGGGTCGCGCTGGCGGCTTTGGTGGGCCGCTTCAGCCGGAGTTCGGTGACCAACGCGGCGATGCTGGCAGCGACATGGCTGGTGCTGGTGCTGATCGCGCCGACGCTGGCCAACGTCGCGATCAACGCTGCTATCCCGGTCGATCAGGGGGCGGAGATCGCATTGGCGCAGCGCGAGGCGGTGAACGACGCATGGGACATCCCGCGCGGGCATACGATGCGCCGCTTCTACGCCGGCCATCCCGAATGGGCGGATTCCGCTCCCCTTGGCCCGGAATTTCACTACAAATGGTATCTCGCCTTTCACCAGAACGGCGACGACAGCGTTCGCGACCGAGTCCACGCGTATCGTTCCGGACTGGAGGCGCGCGACGCCGCGGGTCGCGCACTCGGCTGGTTCCTGCCCTCCGTTGGCGTCCAGGCGCTGCTGACCCGTCTCGCCCGGACCGATCTGGGCGCGCAGCTCGCCTATCAGGACCGCATCCGCGCGTTTCACCGGCGCCTGCGGACCTTCTATTATGCCTATCTTTTCCGTGATCGGCCGTTCGCCAGAGCTGACTTCGATAGCGCACCGCGGTTCACCGGGACCCATTGATAGGCCTGCACCGTCTCGCCACGGGGTTGATAGCGCAGTTGAAAAGCCTGTCCGCCTCGCCTGACGTCCAGCGCTACATAGGCCTGCTGGTCACCCTGCAACGCATCCTGCGGGAAGCCGTTCATGATCTCGTCGCCGTTGCGCAGCCCGGCGGCGGCGGCGTTCGACCCGGCGACCAGCCCGCGCACGATCTTCGGCTTTGCCTGCAACGACGCCATGTCGAACCCCAGATCGTAACGGCGCAGCGGCTTCGTCACGCGGCGAAACATGGGGCCGTAGGCGTCGGACGGCGGCAGCACCGTCGCCCCGCCCAGCATCGCGTCGAGGTCGACGATCCCCTTCGTGCCAAGCTCCGTCTTCAGCAGCGATCGGTACAGCGCCTCGTTCATCGTGCCGCCGCCGCGGCGCGTCTTCAGCATCGCGCGGACGATGTCGTCGAGCGAACGCTTGCCACCGGACTTCGCCCGGATCTGCGCATCCACCGCCTCGAAATACAGCGACCCGCGATCGTAGGGCAGCACCCGCACACGCGTATCGCGCCAGAAGCCTTCGGGGATGGCCGCATTTGGCGTCGCGATCTTGATGTTTGTGTAATAGCGCCCCGCCGTCTCGTTGAGATCCTTCAGGAAATCCTCGGCCGAGATCATGCCCGCGCGCAACGGCAAGGTCCGTTGGTAATGCACCGCCAGCCCTTCGCCGAACCACGACCGGTCCAGCCCGCCGGCGCTGTCCATCGATCCGTCGAGCGAATTGACCCAGCTATGCAGCATCTCGTGCGCCAGCAGCGATCGCAGGTCGTCGGGCTTCGACGTATGGTTGAAGGTATAGGCGAAGCTGTCGGTCAGGCCGATGCCGCTGCCCGGATTGCGCGTGTTGGTGCGCCCGAACACGCCGAAGCTGGGCGGGGTATAACCGAAGAAACCGCCATAGAAGCGGTGCAGCGCCCCGGCCCAGGTCATCAGCGGCGCCATCGCGAACGGCGGCTGGCCCTGCCACGCTGCGAAGAACCCGTCCGTCTCCGGCACCGCCACGCCCGGCCGACCACCCATGTAATAGGCCGACGCCAGCTTTTTCGCAGGGATAGCCGCCGCGCTCGTCACGTCGCCGACACCGAAGCTCGACACCCCGGCTCCGCCCGTGCCGTATCCCGCAAAGTCCCAGCGCACCTCGACCCGGCGCGGCGTGGTGTCGGTCGGCAGCAGCAGGAAGGCGGTGCCAGCCGCGGAAAAGGTCCCGCCCTCGGTCCGCATCTCATATTGCGGCAACGCCAGTGGCGGCGCGGACGCATCGATCGGCACGCGGTAGCGCACGGTGACGACGCCATCGACCGCCCGCGACGCCCGCCACCGACGCGTCGTGTTCGACCCGTCCTCCACCTCGTCCTGCGTCGTCACTGCAATCGGACCGGCGCCGTCGGTCAGCGCGAGCCCTTGCAGATCCTTGCCGCTGGTGACCACGGTGTTGGCAACCATCGGCAGCTCGAACAGCGCCTCGCCCACCGCCGCATGCATGCCCTGCGCGATCAGGGTCACATCGACGAATGGCACATGCTGCGCCGCATCCGGAGCGCCGGGCGCGAGGCGAACGACGAGACGCGGGCCGTCCGCTTCCGCCCCCGCTGCCCCGGCCAGCAACAGCAGCGACGCCATCGCCGGCAACACGCGTAACATTCGACCTGTCATGACGCCTCCTTCGTTCGGGCGATCAGCCTAGCCGTGACGCTCGGCGAAATTCTGCCCGATCCCACTGCCCCAACCGCCCGCCGTGCATAGCGTATGCGGGGCCACGCGGGCCAATGCGAGCATGCGCCCCGATCACGCCGCCGGCAGCGGCAATCGATGCGTGCATTTCACCTCGGACAGGGTCGCGATCGAACGGATGTCCTCGACCCCCGGCAGCCGCAGCAGCGTGCGGAAGGTGAAATTCTGATACCAGCCCATGCTCGGCGCCAGCACCTTCAGCATCACGTCCATCTCGCCGAACAGCGTATAGGCCTCGGTGATCTCCGGACATTCCTCCACCGCCCGCATGAAGCGCTCACGCCCCTCGTCGCTCAGCCGGCCCATCTTCAGCTGCGCGAAGATGTACATGCTCTCGCCGAACTTCTCACGATCGAGCACCGCGACCTGCGCCTTGATATAGCCCTCGTCCTTCAGCCGCTGGATGCGCCGCCAGCATGGCGACTGCGACAGGCCGACGCGATCGGCGATCTCGCTCGACGATTCGGATGAGTCGATCTGCAGGCGGTCCAGGATCTTGAGGTCGAGGCGATCGAGAGTTTCAGCCATGATTATGCACGGTTCCGGCAAAACGGGGATTGAAGCTGCAGCCATCTCACCATGGGCGCGAACGATCGACAAGCTTTTGCGTGCCACCCGCATTAGGCTGGGCGCGGGGCAGGCTGACGGAGAAGCGAACATGACGCGCGACGATCTGGCAATCTTCGACAGTGACGCGGTCCGCGCCGGCCTGACCTATCCCGATTGTATCCGGGTGGTGCGGGAGGCGATGCAGGCGCTGTCCGCCGGCACCACCCGCCAGTTGCTGCGGACGATGCTGTCGCTGGGGCCGGGCCGCACCTTCGCGCAGATGCCGGGGGCCCTGGGCGAGCAGGATTTTTTCGGCACCAAGACGATCAGCGTGTTCGCCGACCCCCGATCGCCCGGTAAACGCCGTCACCGCGGCGTCGTCGTGCTGTTCGAACCCGTCGAAGGCCGCCCGGTCGCGATCGCCGATGCCGAGGAGATCACGCACATCCGCACCGCCGCGGCCAGTGCGGTCGCCACCGATGCGCTCGCCCGGGCAGACGCCACCACCTTGCTGATCGTCGGCACCGGCGGACAGGCGCACACGCACCTTCACGCACTGCCGCTGGTTCGCCGGTTCGGGCGCGTGCTGATCTGGGGCCGCTCGCCGGACAAGGTCGATGCGCTGATCGCCGCCTTCCCCGACCTCCCCTGCGAACGCGCCGACGACCTCGCAGCCGCCGCCGGCGCAGCCGACGTGATCTGTACGCTGACCACCGCCGCACAGCCGGTGATCCTCGGCGACTGGGTCCGTCCCGGCACCCACGTCAACCTCGTCGGATCGAGCGGCCCCGGCCCGGTCGAGGTCGACAGCGCCCTCGTTCTCAAGGGCCGCTACATCGCCGACAGCATTGCCTCCGCCCGCGACGCCGCCGCCGAATTCCTCGTCGTGCGCGACGCCGGCCTCGTCACCAACGCCCACATCGTCGCGGAGATCGGCGAGGTGCTGCTGCGTCGGGTTCCCGGTCGCACCCACGCCGCCGACATCACCCTCTACAAATCGCTCGGCCATGCGGTGCAGGACCTCGCCGCCGCCGCGCACCTCTACCGGAGTTCGCGGCCTTGAAGCTGATCCCCGTCGCCCTGCTCGTGGTGCTGCTCGCAAGCGCATCTGCTGCCGCAGCCCAAGTCCATGAACGCCTGTCGGTCATCGCCAATGGTGAAAAGGTCGGCAGCGTCGATGCGGTCCGCACCGGCGACCGCGTCGCGATCCATTACGACGTCAAGAACAACGGTCGCGGCCCGACGATGGACGAGGCGATCGACCTCGGCCCGGATGGATTGCCGCTGCGCTGGACCCTCGACGGCAAGGCGACGTTCGGTGGCGACGTCCACGAGCGTTTCGCCCGCGACGACGGCATCGCGCGCTGGACCGACGCGATGGGCGCGCGACAGGCGCAGGTTGACGGCGCCGCACTCTACATCGGCCAGTCGGCTAGTCCTTGGGCGCTCGGCCTCTACGCCCGTGCACTGCTCAAGGCGCCGAAGAACACGCTTCCCGCGCTGCCGGGCGGCCAGTTGCACATCGACCCGCTCGGCCCCGCAACGATCGGGACCGCACGCTATCAGGTCTATGCGATCAGCGGCATCGACCTGTCGCCCGACCTGATCCTGCTCGACGAGAAGCAGGCGCTGTTCGCCGTGCTCGACACCGGCGGTGCGACGGTTCGCGAAGGGCATGAGGGCGACGTGCCCGCGCTCTCCGCGATCGCGACCCGGCTTACCGCGCAGCGCTATGCGGCGCTCCAGCAACGTTTCGCGCATCGCGTCGATGCGCCTGTCCGTATCCGCAACGTTCGCGTGTTCGATCCCGTATCGGGCAAGCGTGGCGATCCGGTGTCGGTGGTGTTCGCCGATGGCAGGATCACCGGCATCCAGCCGCTGGATGCCCCCGCCTCACCCGGTGAAGCGCTGATCGATGGCGCGGGCGGCACGCTGATGCCGGGCCTGCACGACATGCATGCGCACGTCAGCCTCGAATCCGCGCTCCTCTATCTTGCCGCGGGTGTCACCTCGGTACGTGACATGGGCAACGACAATGCCTTTCTGCCCGACCTGATCCACCGCATCGCCGCAGGCGAGGTCGCCGGCCCGCGCATCACCGCCAACGGCTTCCTCGAAGGGCGCAGTCCGTATTCCGCGCGGCTCGGCATCGTCGCCGACAGCGAGGCCGCGGCGCTGGACGCGGTGCGCTGGTACGCCGCGCGCGGCCATTGGCAGATCAAGATCTACAACAGCATGAACCCCGCCTGGGTGCCGGCGATCACGCGCGAGGCGCATCGGCTGGGGATGACCGTCACCGGCCATATCCCTGCCTTCACTAACGCCGATGCGATGATCGGCGCCGGCTATGACGAGGTGACGCACATCAACCAGCTGATGCTCGGCTGGGTGCTCGATCCGAAGGAAGACACGCGCACGCCGCTGCGCCTGACCGCGATGAAGCGGACCGCGACGCTCGACCTTCGCAGCCCACCCGTGCAGCGGACGATCGACCTGATGGCCTCCGGCAGGATCGCGCACGATCCCACCGCAGTGACGCTCGAACTGCTGATGGGCGGCCGTGACGGCAAGCCCAATCCGGCAGTCGCCGATTATATCGACCACCTGCCGATCGGCCTGCAACGCCGTCGTCAGCAGGCGATCGCCCCGATCGCGAACGCGACCGACACCGCCGCCTACGACGGCGCGATGGCGAAGGTGAAGCAGGTGCTGAAACTGCTCCACGACCGCGGCATCCTCCTGCTCCCCGGCACCGATGACCAGACCGGCCTGTCCGTCCACCGCGAATTGCAGATCTATGCCGAGGCCGGCATCCCGATCCCCGACGTGCTCCGGTTGGCGACGCTCGCGCCGGAACACTATATGGGCCGCGACCAGCAACTCGGTTCGATTGCGCGGGGGAAACTGGCGGATTTCATCCTGCTACCCGGCGATCCGATGCGCGATCTGGGCGAACTGCACCGCATCGCGATGGTGGTGAAGGACGGCACGCTGTACTTCCCTTCGGAAATCTACCCGGCGTTCGGGGTAAAGCCATTCGCCGCCGCGCCGAAGCTGGCGCTGCCGAAGGCAACCGCCAAAGCCGCCGGCTCCGGCCCGGCGCACGATGCGATGGACGAATTCCTCTTCTGACCTGCAAACACCCGCACCTGCGCCGCCCCCGGCGTCGTTCCCTCTCCCGGCGGGAGTGGAAGCGAGGCGCGAAGCGCTTGAGACGTAACGACGACCCTCTCTCGCCGGCAGAATTACCGCCCGGCGACAACCTCCGCCACGAACCGGTGCAGATCCCCGCTCAGCGCCGCCAGCGCGTCCGCATCCTCGAACGCCGAATGGCCTGCCGCATAGCGATGAAACGCCACACGGTCCGCCGGCACGCCATGCTGCTCCACCGCGAACTGCCCCGCGTAGACAGGCGTGGTGATGTCGTAATAGCCACCGGCAGCGAACATCCGCAGCGTCGGCTTCGCTTCCATCGCCGCCTTCAGATACGGTGCGAACGACATGGCGCGATAGCTGCCGCCATATTCCTTGTCCCAGCTCCATTTGAAGTTGATGCCAAGGTTCAGGCTGCGATACGCACCCGGCACGGTATAGCCGAGCTCCTGCCCCAGATACCGCTCGATCAGCGTCGCCGTTCCCGACCCCAGCGACATCGACGGATCGTCGAACGGCGGTCGCAGCTTGCTCTCCGCGATGGCTCGCGTCGCCCGCCCGTCCAGCTGCCCGGTCCGCAACCCCTTTGCCGCGAGCAGCCCGAGCATGAAGTCGCGCCGCTCCAGCCGCAGGTCCTTCGCCTCGATCGTCGCCGCGGGGATACCGGTCAGCGCCGCCATCCGCGCGGCCACCCGCCGCTTTTCCGTCATCGGTAGCGCCGGCCCCTGCATCAACGCCGCGGCATAATCGGTCTGGGCAAAGTGCAGCGCCGCATCGTAATATTTCGCGACGGTCATGCCGCCGCGATCGATCGCGGCGTGATACCAGGCGACCGCCGCCAGCGTCGGGAACAGCACCACGTCGGACACCACCGGTCCGTCGCTGTCGCCGACGGCCAGCGACAACAGCACGATGCCATCGGGCAGCGCCTTCTTGGCCGCCATCGTCTCGTTGAGGATCGCGAGCGCGCGCGCCGTGCCATAGCTTTCACCGACCAGCAGCACCGGCGAGCCCGTCCGCCCGTTCGCCGCCAACCAGCGTTCGATCATCGACCCGACGCCCCGCGCATCGCCGCCGACCCCGAAATAGGCGGATGCATCCTTGCCCTTGATCGGCATCGACGCGCCGGTGCCGACCGGATCGATGAACACCAGATCGGCGATGTCCAGCAGGGTGAAGCGATTGTCCTCCAGATGCGCCGCGTCGCCGCTGCCGACCATCCGTCGCGGCCCGAAGGCCTGCATGTGCAACGGCGACGACGACGCGCCCGGTCCGCCGTTGAACACGAACAGCACCGGCCGCTTCGCTCCACCTTCGGCGACATAGGCGTAGCTGACGCCGACCGCGACGGGTGTGCCGTCCGCGCCCGGCATCGGCTGTTCACTGACGATCGCACGATAGGCGAAGGGCTTGCCGCCCAGCGTGATGCGGTGCCGCGTCGTCACCACCCGCGCGCTGGTGGCATCGCGCGGAACCATCGGCTCCATCGCCCGCAGGAAGGCCGGCGACATCGGCGCATTGCCCTCGTCCTGCGCATGCAGCGCATCCGGCGTGAGCAGCAGCGCGGCAAGGGGAGCGAGACGGCGCATCGGCAGGAGCCTTTCGTTCGGGGTCACGCGCGGGGCAGCACGGCGAGCAGGCGCTCGATATCGTCCATGGTGTTGAACACCGACGGACTGATGCGGAAGCGATTGCGCGACAGCGTGATCTGCACCTTGGCCGCCTTGAGCGGCGTGGCCAGACGCTCGCGCGCGCCCTCCAGCACGCAGGTGACGAGCGGCGTCCGGCTTTCCGGCGGCGTCACGACGGTATAGCCGCGGCTCGCCAGTCCGGTATGCAGGCGCTGCAACAGGGGCTGGCGATATGCCGTCATCCGATCGACGCCCAGCGTCAGGATACGCTCCAGCGAATAGTCGAGCATCGCAGATACCGCATGCGCATGGGTGCCGCCCGCGAACAGCCCCTCCATATCGGGACGACGCGTCACGTCGGCGATCGGATAATCCGCCTTCGTTGCCGGTGCATCGAACGGATAGACGTGCGGGTCGAACCCGGCGAGCTGGTAATAGCCGTGGCGTGTCCGCCGCAATCGATCGTGCAGGTCAGCGCGGACGTAGAGGAAGCCCAGACCGAAATCCCCCATCAGCCATTTATAGCTGGCGCAGGCGGCGAAATCGACGTTGCTCGCCCGCACGTCGATCGGCACCGTGCCCGCGGCATGGATGATGTCGGCATAGACCAGCGCGCCTTTGGCATGCGCGATCGCGCACACCTGCTTCAGGTCGTGCTCGAAGCCATTGTAGGTCGACACCAGCGACAGCGCGACCAGCCGCGTGCCCGGCACGATCGCGCGCTCGATGTCGTCGATCGCGATCCGGTTCGCGCGGGGGCGGAGCCAGACGACCTCGACGCCCTGTCTGGCCAGTTCCTCGTACAGGTAGAACGACCCGAAGAAGTGCAGCGTATCGATGACGATCCGCCCCGTCTCGCGTGGAAAGCCGAGCGCATCGATGATCGCCTGCTCGCCCGCCGTGGTGCTCTGGACGAAGGCGATCTCCGCTGACGTCGCGTTGATGAGCCTCGCGAAGTTCGCCTTTACCCGCTCCTCGACCGCATCCGTCGCGAAATACCCGTCCATCGTCGCGCGCTGATCGAGATAGACCCGCGCCGCGTCACGTGCTCCGATCGGCACGGGG
Source organism: Sphingomonadaceae bacterium OTU29LAMAA1 (assembly GCA_024072375.1). NCBI lineage: Bacteria > Pseudomonadati > Pseudomonadota > Alphaproteobacteria > Sphingomonadales > Sphingomonadaceae > Sphingomonadaceae bacterium OTU29LAMAA1. The sequence goes on along the minus strand of CP099617.1, from coordinate 3,188,503 downwards.
TGCATTGTCCCGCTATCGAGGTAGGTGCCCGGCATCGGCGCGAAGCTCGTCCGGTCGGGCAAGGTCGCTGGCACCGCCGCCGCGCCGCGCGCCGCCAGCGGCAGGGCCGCAGTCCCAGCCAGCATGTCGCGCCGTGTCACCCCGTTGGCCGCCATCGTTCCCCCCGTCGACGGCAGCGTAGCGCAATCCGCTCGCATAGATATTGCGTCCTCGGCGGCGCGTGATGCCCGAGGTGGTGGGACGCGGTTCGCGACCGTCCTCCTGCGCATAAACATTCCACAACTTACCCGCTACCCAGCGGTGAGGGAGTAGCGCGATGATGCGATGGGGTTTGACGATGCTGGTTCTGGCCGCGACGGCGATGCCTGCAAGCGCCCGCACCTGTGCCGCCGATGCGGTGGAAACCCGGCATGACGCCATGATCGCCGGCAAGCGCATCGCCTATATCGCCTGTGTCGGCGCACTGCCGGTCCGGATCGGCGAGGCCAGAGCGCAGATCGTCTATACCGCCTATCTCGTCCCCGGTCGCATCCCCCGTCACAGGCGCCCGCTCAGCTTCGTCTGGAACGGCGGCCCGGGCGCCGATTCCCGCACGCTCCATTTCCATGCCGTCGGCCCGCGTATCATCCGTGACGGCAAGCTCGTCGACAATCCCGCCAGCCCGCTCGCCACCACCGATCTCGTCTTCGTCGATCCGGTCGGCACCGGCTTCAGCCGCGCCGCCATCCCGGCGCAGGCCAGCGCCTTCTACGGCACCGTCGCCGACATTGCCGCCACCGCCGACTTCGTGCGCGGCTTTCGCGACCGGTACGCTCGCCGCGCCAGCCCGCTCGCCCTCGTCGGCGAAAGCTTCGGCACGTGGCGCGCATCGGGCGTCGCGGAAGCGCTGGTCGACCAGCGCATCCCCGTCAGCGGCGTCGCGCTGATCTCCGGCGGTATCCCGCTGGGCGAGGAGAAACACGGAGAACGCCGCCGCGCGCTGTCGCTGGTCAACCGCACCGCCACCGCCTTCGCGCTCGGCAAGCTGTCGCCCGACCTCCAGCGCGATCAGGCGAAGACCCTCGCCGAGGTGCAACGCTGGGCGGAGACCACTTACGCCCCCGCCCTCGCCGCGCCTGCCGCCCTCGACGCTGCACAGCGGACCGCGATCGTCGCGGCGCTCGCCCGCTATCAGGGCCTAGCCCCCGCCACGATCGATGCGAAGACGCTCTGGGTATCTCCCCGCGACTTCCGCACCCGCCTGCTCGCCGGGGAAGGCAAGACGCTCGGCATCTTCGACATGCGCCAGTCCGCCAGTCCCGACACCGCCGGCGAAGACGCGATCGCCATAGCCTATTACCGCACCCAGCTCGGCTACACCGCCGGGAGCTACGCCGGCATCGACGATCCCGCCGCAGATGTCGGCGGCCAGTGGCGATACGACCAGTCGCCGATCACGAAGGCATCGCTCGCCCGCGCCATGGCTGGCGAAGGGCCGCCCAGCGCCTCGCAGCCCTGGATCCAGCGCGCGATGGCCAAGAACCAGGCCTTGCGCGTCTGGGTCGCCACCGGGCTGTACGATTCCCTCAACAGCTGCGCCGGCAATGCCGCGACCGTGGCCGCCCTTCCCGCCGGGCTGCCACAGCGGTTTACGCTGCGCTGCTATGCGGGTGGTCACATGATGTATGAAGACCCGCGCGAAACGCGCCGGTTCGGCAACGAACTCTCCGCCTTTCTAGGGCAGGGCGCATAAATTTTGCGCGCCGGATGCGAAGTCCTGCCATTTTGAACCCCAGGTCATCGTATCGGCCTCACCAACGCCGAAAATTGCCCCGTCATTCCCGCTATCCTTCCCGGCACGGATCGATCGCAGACGGCCAAGCCGCACCGATCGTCGAACACGCGACAAGAAGGGGGCTTCATGCAGCACGCACATAACGGGATGATCCGGGGACTGATGGCATCGACGGCGGTTCTCGCCGCACTGGTCGCGACGCCGGCCTTCGCCCAGCAAGCCGCCGCCCAGCAAGCACCCGCCGACCAATCGATCGCGACCAGTGCCGATGCCGCCCCCGACGCCGACGACGCCATCGTCGTCACCGGATCGCGAATCCGCCGCGCCGGCCTCGACAATGCCGCTCCGGTCGCGGAGATCACCACGCAGACGATTACCGATCGCGGCTTCATCACCGCCGCCGATGCGCTCAACAACCTGCCCTCGAACGCGCCGGTCCTCAACCAGGCGGACGGCAGCGGCAACGCCAGCGGTCCGGGCTATCAGGCGCCCAACCTGTTCAACCTCGGGCCGGGCCGCACGCTGACATTGTTCAACGGCCGCCGCATGGTCACCACCGGATCGGGCATCGGCTCGGCGGATGGCGTCGGCAATGCCTTCGTCGATGCGAACATCATCCCGCTCGGATTGCTCGACCGGGTCGAAGTCTATCAGGGCGGCGGCGCGGCGGTGTATGGATCGGATGCCATCGCCGGCGTCGTCAACTATATCGTCAAGAAAGACTTTTCGGGCCTCGAACTCGATGCACAGAACGGCATTTCCAGCCGCGGCGATTATGCCACGCACAGCCTGCGTGCCACCGCCGGCGTCAACTTCGGCGGCGGTCGCGGCAATGTCGCGATCGACCTCGGCTATTCGAAGTCGCCGACGCTGCTGTTCGGTGCCCGCCCGCTTTCCAACCTCGGCCGGCTGACCGTCAGCAACACCGCGGACACCGGTCCCGCGGACGGCATCCCGGCGGTGAAGGAAATCTTCAACGCCGCCTTCTGGCCATTCAACAGCAACGGCGTGATCTTCACGCGCGCCGCGCCGGTCAGCCAGTTTCTGGCGCGCAGCGGCGGCAACGCGCTGCAATTCTCGCCGGACGGCAGCGTCATCCCGTACAACACCGGCGTCTTGCAGGGCATTCCCTTCGCCGCGGGCGGCGACGGCTTCAAATATCAGGCGCTCGCGGGCCTGCGCACCGGCGTGGAGCGCTACACCGCCAATCTGGTCGGCCATTACGACCTGACCGATCGCATCTCCATTTCGACCGAATTGCTCTACGCCCGCACCATCGGGACGGAAATCCCGCAGGGCAACAGCTATACCACGCTCAATGCCGGCGCGTATAACGGTCCGGTCGTCTTCACCAACGCCAACCCCTATCTGTCGACGCAGGCGCGCACCCTGCTCGGCGCCGCCAACCCGGCGTTCGCCGGCGGCGCGCCGCTGTACCTGTCCAAGTATTTTTACGACCTGACGCCGGCGAACGACCAGACGACGCGAACGGACACGTATCGCGCGGCATTGGCGCTGGAGGGCGACTTCGACGTCGGTGCCCGCAACTTCTACTGGTCGCTCGCCGGCAGCTATGCGCGTGTCGAGGGTGCGCAGCGGAGCTGGCAGGTGGTCAACAGCCGTTTCCAGAACGCGATCAACGCGGTGTCGAGCGGTGGCCAGATCGTCTGCGCGATCAATGCCGACGCCAATCCGTCGAACAACGATGCCGCCTGCGCACCGATCAACCCGTTCGGCGACGGCAACGTCAGCGCCGCGGCGCGCAATTACGTCAGCACCCGCGCCGGCACCGACTGGACCAACGAACAGGCGGACCTGCTCGCCACGCTCGGCGGCACGCTCGCCACACTGCCGACCGGCAATGCCGACTTCAGCATCGCCTACGAACACCGCGACGAACGCGCCCGCTTCGACCCGCTCGCCGCCAACCGGCTCGGCAGCTTCGGCACGGGGGTGCGTCAGGTCGGCCAGTCCGGCGGCTACAACACCGACGAGATGTCGGCCGAGCTGATCGTCCCGCTGATCGGCAAGGACTTCCAGTTGCCGCTGGTCCGCCTGCTCGAGGCGAAGGGCGCGTTCCGCTACGTCGACAACAGCTATGCCGGGCATGAGAACGTCTGGGATCTCGGGCTGCGCTGGGAAGTCGTTCGCGGCGTGACGCTGCGCGGATCGCGCAGCCGCAACTTCCGCGCGCCGACGCTGACGCAATTGCTCGCACCCTCGGCCAGCGGCCTCGACTCGACGGGATTCGATCCCTGCGACGCCGATCGCATCACCGGCGGCCCCAACCCCGCCCAGCGCCGCGCCAGCTGCCTTGCGCTGTTCACCGCCAATCCGGGCTATGGCGTCGATGCCGACGGCACCGGCCGGGGTTTGAGCGCCGCCGCCCGCCTCGCCCGCTTCCAGAACCCGTCCGAGAATTTCGCCCGCGCCACGGTGACCACCGGCGGCAATCCGGCGCTGCGCAACGAAATCTCGAACACCTGGACCTATGGCATCCTGCTCCAGCCGCGGATGATCCCCGGCCTGACGATCAGCGCCGACCGGATCGAGATCGACCTGAAGGACGGCCTGTCCGCCTTCACGACGCAGGATTTCACCGCCGCCTGCTATGACGATCCCAATCCGGCGGCGGGCGTGTGCAGCGCCTTCACCCGCATCGCCACCAGCGACGGGCTCAGCCCCGGCGGCACCATCGCGACGGGCACCACCACCACCTTCAACGCCGGTGTCATCCGCTATCGCGGTGAAAACTACATGGTCGATTACCAGTTCGCGATCGGCGACCTCTTGCGCACCAGCGATCTCGGCCGCCTGCAACTGACCGCGTCGGCGACGCACAACACGCTGCTGACCACCTCGGTCACCGGCACCACCTTCGTGCGCAGCGACGGCACCTATCTGTCGCCGACCTGGGTCGGGCGGTTCAACGCCGCCTATAGCAAGGGGCCGCTGCGCCTGACCTATCAGCTGCAATATCGCGACCGGACCGCGGCGGGATCGAACGTGTCGATCGAAACCACGCCCAATCCCGTCCTTGCCCGCAACATCGTCCACGACGTGTCGGCGCAGGTCGATCTCGGCAGCGTCGCGCTGCGCCTCGGCGTCGACAACCTGACCGACAAGGACCCGTCCTATCCGCAGATCGCCTATGGCGATATCGTCGGCCGGCGCTTCTACGCCGGTGCGCGGATCAAATTGCAGTGACGGTATCGCCCGGCCGCAGCGCCGGGCGACCCGCCCATCGCGCCTCATGACGAGCGGATACGGACCCCTCACGATGACCCGGCCGGATACCCCCGACCCTGCCCCTGCCGCTGCGGCGATGACCGAAAGCTATTCGGCCTGGATCCGCCGGGTGATCCGTGCCGTCCGCTCCGAACGCAAGCTGCTGGTCGGCCTGTTCGACAGCTCGGTCCCCGAACCCGTCGAGCATCTGCGCCGGATCGTGGTGGAGGGGTTCGGCGAGACGATCACCTCGCGCTACACCAGCGCCTTCACCAGCGGTAATCCCTATGTCGTCGCACAGCTCGCGCGGCATTATGCGGTGCCGGCGGAGCGGATCGTCTGCACCACCGGTGCGACCGGTGCGCTGTCGCTGGTCTATCGCGCGATGCTGGAACCCGGCGACCGCATGCTGGTGGAAAATCCGGGATTCGACCTGTTCCACAAGATCGCCGAAACCTATGGCTATGGCGTCGATTTCTTTCAGCGTCGGGGCGACGATTTCACGATCGACGTGGAGGCGCTGGCCGCCGCGATCACCCCGCGCACGCGGCTGATCGTCCTGTCCAACCTGCACAATCCATCCGGCATGGCGCTGTCCGCCGACACGCTGGCGGCGATCGGCGCATTGGCGCAGGCGCGCGGCATCCACGTCATCGCCGACGAAGTGTATGGCGATTACGTCGACGCGTCGCTCCGCCCGCCGCCCGCGGTGCAATCGTCGCCCGCGTTCATCAGCATCAGCAGCCTGACCAAGTCGCACGGGCTGAGTACGCTGCGCTGTGGCTGGATCGTCGCGGCGGACGGCCCGATCGCCAGGATCCGCGCGCTCGCCGAGGAGATCGACTTCGGCGTTTCGAACCTGTCGCACGCCGTCGCCGCCCTGGTGCTCGAACATCCCGGGATATTCGAGGCGTATCGAGCCGACATCATGCGCCGCGCCCGACCGATCATGGCCTCCTATCACGCGCATTGGCGCGAGCGGGGGCTGGTCGCCGGCACGCTGCCGCCGTTCGGCTGCATCGCCTTTCCACGACTGGTCGGGATCGACGATACCGTACATTTTTCCGAATGGCTGGCCGATCGCTGCGGCGTCATCGTCGCGCCGGGCGAGTATTTCGGGGCGCCCGGCCATATCCGCATCGGCTTCGCGCGGGCGCCCGCGGATGTCGATTACGGCTTGCAGGCGCTGACCGATGGCCTGATCCGCTACCGCGATCGGCATGACGGGGGGAAGGCATAGGATGATCGTCCGGGCGGCGCTGGGATTGGCGATGCTGATCGCCGGGGCCATTGCTGCGGCCCAGGGTTCACCCCCGGCCCCGACGATCAAGGCGCGCAGCGAACAGATCGCCGTCATCCACGGGCAGCGGTTCGCCTATACCGCCGAAGTCGGACTGGTTCCGGTCGCCAGCAAACCCGGCAGGCCGGACGCGACCGGCGGCTATATCTCGTACAGCCGCGCCGCCGGTGCGGATCGTCCGGTCCTGTTCGTCTTCAACGGCGGGCCCGGCGCGGCCTCCGCCTACCTCCAGATGGGCGCGCTCGGCCCCTATCGCGCGCACGTTCCGCAGGACCCGGCCGCTCCCCTGCCCGCCGCCGTCGATGTCACCGCCAATCCCGACACGTTGCTCGACGTCGCCGATCTCGTCTTCCTCGATCCGCCCGGCACCGGATTTTCCGTGCTGTCCGCCGACGCCGACACCGCCTTCTATCGTTCGGTAAAGGGCGATGCGGACGCGGTGGCGCAACTCGCCCGCGGCTGGCTCGCCGCGCATCGCCGCGACCGTGCGCCGATCTACATCCTCGGCGAAAGCTACGGCACGATCCGCGCCGCCGCGATGGTCGATGCCCTGCGCGAACAGGATCCGGCGCTGACTCTGCGCGGCGTCCTGTTGCTCGGGCAGGCGCTCAACATGATCGAGACATCGCAGCGGCCGGACAATGTCGTCACCTATCCGGTGTCGCTGCCGACGCTGGCCGCCATCGCCTGCTATCACCACATCCGCCCCGCGCCGTGCACGCCGCAGGACAGCGCACGCGAGGCGTCGGCCTATGCCGAACCCTATCTCGCCGCGCTGTTCCGCGGCCGTGCGCTCGATGCCGCCAGCCGCGATGCGGTCGCGACGAAGCTGGAAGCGCTCACCGGCATTCCCCGCACCTATTACCTCGCCCACGACCTGCGCATCTCGAAGGAGCAGTTTCGCGTCGAACTGCTCCGTGCGCAAGGGACGGTGCTGGGCCGCTACGATGCCCGCTACGTCGCAGCGCGGGCCGCCGATGCCGGCGATACCGTCGGTGCCGATGCCTTTTCCGCGGTATCCGATCGCTACGGCAAGGCGGTGATCGGCCAGCTGACGCGAATCGGCGTCGCCGATGCCGCCGGCTACCGCGTGATCGTGCGCGGCGGTGACGACTGGCGCTACGGGTCGGGCGATTCGCCGTTCAACGACTGGCCGTTCATGGCCCGGCTGGAACAGGCGATGACCGCCACGCCCGGCCTGCGGCTGTTCGTCGGCACCGGTCTCTACGATCTCACCACCACCGTCGGTGCGGCGGATTACCTGTTCGCGCAAAGCACATTGACGCCGGATCGCTACCACAACGCGCGCTACCCCGCCGGCCATGTCGCCTATTCGGACGACGCGAGCTGGCGGCTGCTGATGCGCGACCTGCGCGCGTTCCTTGCCGCCGGAGCCGCGCATTGACCGACGCGAAGCTTGCGAGGGGAATCGACCTGTGGGGCGTCGTCGCGCTCGGGCTCGGCACCGCGGTCGGCGTGTCGATCTTTTCGGCGATCGCGCCCGCCGCCCGGATCGCGGGTCCGGCGATGCTGCTGTCGGCATTGCTCGCCGCGCTGCCGATGTATCTGATCGCGGTCAGCTACGCGTTCCTCGGTTCGGCGTATCCGGTGTCGGGCGCATCGTTCGTCTGGCCGGCGCGCTTCCTCCATCCCGCCTGGGGCTTCCATATCGGCTGGGCACGCATCGTCGCCAACGTCGGCGCGATCGTCGTCCTCGCGCTGGTGCTCGTCAAATACGCCGCGATGCTGGTGCCGCTGCCGACGAAGCCGACGATGCTCGCGGTGCTGCTGCTCGCGCTCCTCGCGAACCTGTTCGGCGTCCATATCGCCACGCGGGTGCAGAAGGTCCTGCTCGTCGGCATGCTGATCCTGTTCGCCGTCTTCGTCGTCTGGGGCGGCGCGACGGCGGTCGACACGGCACGGTTGCGACCCGTCTTCCCGCACGGCGTCCACGGCATGATCGCCGCGACTCCCTTGCTGATGGGCCTGTTCTTCGGGATCGAGGCCGCGACCGAGGCAGGATCGGAGGTCGCGGACAGCCGCCGGACGATCCCGCTCGGGATCGCACTGTCGATCGGTTCGGCGACCTTGCTGTATCTGGCGGTGGGCTTCGTCGCGCTGGGCGTGCTCGGTGGCGACGCGCTGGGGGCCAGCGAGGCGCCGATCCTCGATGCCGCTAGACGCTTCATGGGCCCTGCCGCGACCCCGCTGATCGTGCTGGCGGCGGTGCTGTCGATCGGCAAGTCGCTCAATGCCCTCTTCGCGATGTTCAGCCGCAGCCTCTACGCCATGGGCCAGTCCGGCATGCTGCCCTCCGCCCTCGGCCGGGTTCATCCGCGCTGGCAGACGCCGCATGTGGCGCTGTTCGCCGTGTTCCTGCTCGGCTGCGTCGGCCTGCTGCTGCCGATGGAACTGACCTTCCTGTTCCTGGCGGTGAACATCCCCAATCTGCTGAAATACGGCAGCATCTGCCTTGCCGCCGCGCGCGTCGTCGAACGCCACCCCGACCTGTACGAGGCGGCCGCGTTCAAGTTCGGCCGGCGGACGATGCGCGCGCTGGGCTACGCCGGTGCGGGGTGCGCCACCGTCCTGATCTTCGTCGGGATGGAAGCGGACTGGCGACCCTATGCGCTGCTTCTCATCTGGATGCTTTGCGGGCTGGGCTTCCTGAAGCTGCGGACACGGGCGCACCGGCGAACGGACACGTCGGGTTGACATCACCTGTTCATCCCTGCTGTCGCACCTGCACAAGGGCCATTTCGGCCATAGGAATCATCTGATGCGTAAGTTCGTGCTGCCGATCATGTTCGGTTTCGCCGCTACCCTGCCCCATGCTGCCAGCGCGCAGGATGCCAGCTTCTACAATTGCCAGAACGATCGCGTCCGGGTCGCCATCGCGCCGATGCGGCTGGACAAGGCGATCGCAAAGTTCACCAGCGTCACCCGCTGCCCGGTTTCGATCGATACGGACATGGTGAAGGGCCGGCCGACCCGTACGATGAGGACCGGTCTGGCCAAGGGCAATCTGACCCCCGAACAGGCACTTGTCCGCATGTTGCGCACCACGCCGCTGAAGGCCAGGCCGATCCATGGCGGCTTTTCGGTCGCCCGATAAGGCACCGCACGTTCCGGCAGCACGGGCCTGAAAACGCCCGCGCTGCCGGACGCGCATCGCCGGCGCGGTTGGCAGCGGACGGCACCTGCGCATATGAGGTGTCATGCGGATCGCGATCATCGATACCAGCACGACCCGTGCCGCCATCATCTCGGATGGCCTGCGTGAGGCGGGGCTCGGCGATCTCGCGCTGATCGATCCCGCCGGCCCGCTGCTCGCGCAGCTCGAGGCGGCCCGGCCCGAGGTGGTGCTGGTCAACCTCGAAAACCCCAGTCGCGACATGCTGGAGGATTATTTCGCGATGAGCCGCGCGCTGGCCCGGCCGATCGCGATGTTCGTCGACCAGAGCGACGCGGAATCCACCGCGGCCGCGGTCGATGCGGGCGTTTCCGCCTATATCGTCGACGGGCTCGCCAAGCAGCGGATCAAGCCGGTGCTCGACCTCGCCATCCGCCGGTTTCAGGCCTTCGCGCGGTTGCAGACCGAACTGGCGGAGGCGAAGAGCGCGCTGGCGGACCGGCAGGCGGTGGACCGGGCGAAGGCGATCCTGATGAAGCGGCGCGGGCTGGACGAGCCGGCGGCCTATGCGCTGCTGCGCAGTCACGCGATGCAGTCCAACCGGCGGATCGCCGAGATCGCGGACGCCATTGTCACCAGCGATGCGCTGATGGGAGATTTGTGATGTTCCGCATCGGTTTCCTGCCGCTGGTCGATGCCGCGCTGCCGATCCTGGCGCACGAACAGGGGTTTGCCGCGGCCGAGGGCGTGCGCATCGAGCTGGTGCGCGACCTGACGTGGGCGACGGTGCGCGACCGCTTGTTGTACGGGCATACGGATGCCGCGCACCTGATCGCGCCGCTGGCGATCGCGACCAGTCTGGGACGGGGGCGGCCGGCGGTGTCGCTGAGCGTGCCGTTCGTGCTGGGGCTGAACGGGAATGCGGTGACGCTGTCGACGGCGCTGGCGGCGGCGGTGGAGCTTGGCGGGGGGCTGGCGGATCCGGTGGCGCTGGGCGCGCGGCTGCGGACGGTGGCGGTGGAGCGGGCGGCGGCGGGAACGCGGCTACGGTTCGGGGTGGTGCATCGCTATTCCAGCCACAATTACATGCTGCGCTATTGGCTGGCGGCGGTGGGTATCCAGCCCGATCGCGACGTCGAGATCGTCGTGACCAGCCCGCCCTTCGCCGCCGATGCGCTGGCGGCGGGCGAGGTCGACGGCATCTGCGTCGGCGAGCCGTGGAACAGCATCGCGGTCGATCGCGGGGTCGGGCGGATCGCGATGGTCACCGCGCAGATCTGGCGGCGGGGCGTGGAGAAGGTGCTGGCGCTGCGCAGCGATACGGTGGCGGAGCGGGGCGAGGAGGTCGCGGCGCTGATCCGCGCGCTGCACCGGGCCGCGGCACATTTCGTCGCGCCGGACACGGCGGAGGACAGCGCGGCGATTCTGTCGCGTCCGGAATATTGCAATGCGCCGCCGGAGACGGTGCTGCGCGCGATTACGGACCGGGTGCGGCTGACGCGCGATGCGGAGGCGCTGCACATTCCGGATTTCATGTTCCAGTACCGGGAGGCGGCGAACTTCCCGTGGCGCAGTCAGGCCGCGTGGCTCTATTCGCAGATGACGCGGTGGGACGGCACGCCGTTCTCCGCGGCGGAGGCGAAGGCGGCGGAAGGAGTGTTTCGGCCGGACCTGTACCGGGCGGCGCTGGCGGGATCGTCGGCGACCCTGCCGGGCGCGAGTTCGAAGATGGAAGGGTCGATCGGGGAAGCGACCGGAGTGGGCGCGACGCAGGGGCGGCTGATCCTGGGAAGTGACCGGTTCTTCGACGGACGGGCGTTCGATCCGGACGAGATACCGGCCTATCTCGCCGGGCTGGCGGGGTAGCGGCGCGGCCGATGATTTGCTGCATGTGCGAAATGCACTTGCGCAGACCCTGCGAATCAGGCAGCTTTCGAATCGTCGGGCAATGATGCCGGACACGAAATAGACGCAGCGCCTTTCCAACGGGGGGCAGGCTCTGCGGCGACGGGACGGCGGTGACGCCACCCGTCCACGGCAACGAAGCCGCCAGGATGCAGCCAGCGATGGCCGCCGTCCTGGCGGCTTTTTCTTTGTCCATCGCAGATGGGGGACGGCATATGGCCACGGCACTCTGGCAAGACGATACGACGACGGAAAAGACGGGCTTCTGGCAGAGCGGGCATACGCCGACGCTGATCGCCGCGTTCCTGTATTTCGACCTCGCGTTCATGGTGTGGGTGCTGCTCGGGCCGCTCGCGCCGGAGATCGCGAAGACGCTGGCGCTGACCCCGGCCGAAAAGGGGCTGATGGTCGCCACGCCGACATTGGCGGGGGCGATCCTGCGCGTGGTCAACGGCTTGCTCGTCGATCGGATCGGACCGAAAAAGGCGGGCGCGATCAGTCAGATCATCGTCATCATCGGGCTGTTCTCCGCCTGGATGCTGGGCGTGAACAGCTTTGCCGGTACGCTCGCGCTCGGCGTGATACTGGGGTTCGCCGGCGCCAGCTTCGCCATCGCGCTGCCGCTCGCCAGCCGCTGGTATCCGCCGCAGCATCAGGGCAAGGCGATGGGCCTTGCCGGCATGGGCAATTCGGGCACGGTGCTCGCGGCGCTGTTCGCCCCTGCCCTCGCCAAGCTGTTCGGCTGGAACGCGGTACTCGGCCTCGCCTGCATCCCGCTGGGGATCGTGTTCGTCGCCTATATGGTGATGGCGAAGGATGCGCCGGACGCGCCCGCACCCAAGAGCCTCGGCCAGTATCTGACCCCGTTGAAGACCGGCGATGCGTGGTCGCTGATGGGATTCTATGCCGTGACGTTCGGCGGGTTCGTCGGGCTGGCCGCCAGCCTGCCGATCTATTTCACCGATCGCTTTGGCCTGACGACGATCCAGGCCGGCTATTGCACCGCCGCATGCGTGCTGGCGGGATCGCTGGTGCGTCCGATGGGCGGCGCACTGGCCGATGCGATCGGCGGCGTGAAGGCGCTGACCGCGGTGTTCATCGTCGCGGCGCTGGCGCTGGGCGGCGTGAGCATGGCCGGTAGCGTCGAAGCGGCATTGGGGCTGTTCGTCTGCGCGATGCTGGCGCTCGGCACCGGCAATGGCGCGGTGTTCCAGCTGGTGCCGCAGCGCTTCGCCGCGGAGATCGGCGTGATGACCGGGCTGGTCGGGTTCGCCGGGGGTATCGGCGGCTTCTATCTCGCCTCGTCGCTCGGCATCGCCAAGCAGTTCACCGGCAGCTTTTCGTCCGGGTTCCTGATCTTCGCCGGCCTCGCTATCCTCGCCTTAACTGGCCTGACGCTAGTGAAGACCGGATGGCGGGCGCGCTGGAGCGCCGCCGATACAGTCCGGATCTGAAATGCGCTATACACTTACGTTCCCTGTACTGACCCTGATCTGCGCGGCGCCCGCCGCCGCGCAGACGATCACCCCGCTGATCGATACCCGCCTGCGCCACGAGCATGTCGAACAGAACGGCCTTCGCGACGATGCCGATGCCGTGACCGCCCGTATCCGCGCCGGGCTGCAGGTGACCGAAGGCCCGTGGTCGGCGCTCGCCGAAGCGCAGGGCAACCTCGCCATCGTCGGGAAGTATTACGACGGCCTTCAGGGATCCGCGACGTCGCGCCCGCAGATCGCCGATCCGCAGAGCATCGCGCTCTACCGGGCGCAGTTGCAATATCGCAGCGCGCCGCTGACGGTGACGGCCGGTCGCCAGCGCATCCAGCTGGAGGACGAACGCTTCGTCGGCGCCGCCGGCATCCGCAACAACGGCCAGACCTTCGACGCGGTGCGCGCCGAAATCGTGCCGGTGACGGGCGTGAAGGCGGACGTCACCTATGCATGGGGCGTCCGCACGATCTGGGGCATCGACGGATTCGGCGCACGGCCGCAGGCGGTGGGCGGCGACAACATCTTCGCGACGCTCGGCTGGGCGTCGCCGATCGGCACATTGAGCGGTTTCGCCTATCTGGTCGATCAGGACGAGGCGCCGGTGCAGGGCTATCGCCTGTCGAGCCAGAGCTATGGCGTCCGGCTGGCGGGATCGCGGAAGGTCGGCAAGGCGACCGTCGCATGGCAGGCGAGCCATGCGCGCCAGTCCGATTACCACCGCAACCCCAACGACTATCGCGCCGATTACTGGCTCGCCGACGTCGCGGTCGATCTGGCGGGACCGAAGCTGGGCGCGGGGTACGAAGTGCTCGGCGCCGATCGCGGCACCGCGCTGACCAGCTTCCAGACGCCGCTGTCGTCGATCTTCAAGTTTCAGGGCTGGGCGGACAAGTTCACCACGACGCCCGCCGACGGCATCCGCGACCTGTATGCCAGCGCCGGCTGGGGCTGGAAGCAGGTCGGCACGCTGAAGAACGTGTCGGTACAGGCGATCTACCACCGGTTCGAAAGCGATCGTCTGGTCCGCCATTACGGCAACGAGATCGACCTGCTGGCGCAGGCGAAGCTCGGCCGCACCGTCGCGAGCGTCCGCTACGCCGATTACGACGCGGACGTGTTCGCCACAAACACCCGCAAACTCTGGCTCCAACTGGACTGGACCCTATGATTAACACCCGCGAACACCTGGTCGTCATCGGCAACGGCATGGCCGGCTGCCGTGCGGTGGAGGAGCTGATCGCCCGCGATCCGCATCGCTACCGCGTCACCATCTTCGGTGCCGAACCGCATGTGAACTACAACCGCATCATGCTGTCGCCGGTGCTCGCGGGCGAGAAGACCTTCGACGAGATCGTCATCAACGATGCCGCCTGGTACGCGTCGAACGCGATCGAGTTGGTATCGAGCGATCCGGTGCAGGCGATCAACCGCGCGGCAAAGACGGTGACGGCGCGGTCGGGGCGCAGCGTGTCGTACGACAAGTTGCTGATCGCGACCGGTTCCGATCCGTTCATCATCCCGGTGCCGGGCAAGGACCTGCCCGGCGTCATCAGCTTTCGCGACATGGCGGATGTCGACCACATGCTCGCGGCCGCCGGAGCCGGCGGCGATGCGGTGGTGATCGGCGGCGGACTGCTGGGGCTGGAAGCGGCGCACGGGCTGACGCTGCGCGGTATGAAGGTCACCGTCATCCACCTGATGCCGACGCTGATGGAGCGGCAGCTGGACGAGGCGGCGGGCTGGCTGCTGAAGTCGGCGCTGGAAGCGCGCGGCCAGACGATCCTGACCGAGGCGCATACCGCCGCGATCGTCGGCGACGGCAGAGTCGAGGGCGTCGCGCTGAAGGACGGCACCGTCATCCCCGCCAGCCTCGTCGTGATGGCGGTCGGCATCCGGCCTTCGGTGGCGCTCGCGCGCGATGCCGGTCTTGCGGTCGGTCGCGGCATTCAGGTCGACGACCATATGGTCACGTCCGACCCGTCGATCCTCGCGGTGGGCGAATGCGTCGAGCATGACGGCAACGTCTATGGCCTCGTCGCGCCGCTGTGGGATATGTGCCGCGCGCTCGCCGACGGGCTGGTCGAGAAGCATAGCGGCTATCGCGGATCGGTGACGTCGACCAAGCTGAAGGTCGCGGGGCTGGACGTGTTCTCGGCGGGCGATTTCTCGGGCGGCGACGGCGCGGAAGACATCGTGCTGCGCGACGCCTCGCGCGGCGTCTACAAGCGCGTGGTGGTGCGCGGCGACAAGGTGGTCGGCGCGGTGTTGTACGGCGATACCGCGGATGGCGGCTGGTATTTCGACCTGCTGAAACGCGAGGAGGACGTGTCGGCGATCCGCGACATGCTCATCTTCGGCCAGGCCTTCGCCTCGGGAGGGGGGCAGGCGGACCCTAAGGCGGCCGTTGCGGCGCTCTCCGACGAGGCGGAGATCTGCGGCTGCAACGGCGTCACCAAGGGCAAGGTCGTCGCCTGCATCGGCGCGGGCAACACGACGCTCGACGCGGTGCGCGCCACCTGCAAGGCGTCGGCATCCTGCGGCTCCTGCACCGGACTGGTCGAGACGTTGCTCGCCGTCACGCTGGGCGATGAGTATTCGGGCGAGCGCACCGTCAAGACGATGTGCAAATGCACCAGCTTCGGCCACGACGACGTGCGGCGAGAGATCGTCGCGCAGGATATGCGATCGATTCCGGAGGTGATGCAGAAGCTGACGTGGAATACGCCCGACGGCTGCTCGTCATGCCGGCCGGCGCTGAATTACTATCTGCTCTGCGCGCTGCCGGGCGAGTATAAGGACGACCAGCAGAGCCGCTTCGTCAACGAGCGCCTGCATGCCAACATCCAGAAGGACGGCACCTATTCGGTGGTGCCGCGGATGTGGGGTGGGCTGACCAACCCGCGCGAACTGCGTGCGATCGCTGATGTCGTCGAGAAGTTCGACGCGCCGATGGTCAAGGTCACCGGCGGGCAGCGGCTCGACATCTTCGGGATCAAGAAAGAGGATCTGCCCGCGGTCTGGGCCGATCTCAATGCCGCCGGGATGGTCAGCGGCCATGCCTATGGCAAGTCGCTGCGTACGGTGAAGACCTGTGTCGGGAGCGAATGGTGCCGGTTTGGCACGCAGGATTCGACGGGCCTCGGCGTGAAGGTCGAGCGGATGACGTGGGGCAGCTGGATGCCGCACAAGTTCAAGATCGCGGTCAGCGGCTGCCCGCGCAATTGCGCCGAGGCGACGATCAAGGACTTCGGCGTGGTGTGCGTCGACAGTGGGTACGAACTGCACGTCGGCGGCAATGGCGGCATCAAGGTTCGCGCCACCGACTTTCTCTGCAAGGTCGGATCGGAGGAGGAGGCGATGCATTATTGCGCGGCCTTCATCCAATTGTATCGCGAGGAGGCGCGCTATCTCGAGCGGACCGCGCCGTGGATCGAGCGGATCGGGGTCGAGTATATCCGTGAACGCATCGCCGACGATGCGGAGGGTCGCGACGCGCTGGCCGCACGGTTCCGCTATTCGCAGAGCTTCTCGCAGGACGACCCCTGGGCTGCGCGGGCGGCCGGGGATGCGCGCGAGCAGCATGCGCCGATGGCGGTGTTCACTCCTTTGGATGCAGCGAGGGAAATGGCATGATCGGCGAATGGCTCGACATCGGCTGGGTCGACGAGATCCCGGTGCGCGGCAGCCGCACCGTGCAGGTCACCGGCGGTGATGACATCGCGGTGTTCCGCACCGGCGACGGCAAGGTCTTCGCATTGCTCGATCGCTGTCCGCACAAGCATGGGCGGTTGAGCCAAGGGATCGTGCATGGCGGCGCGGTGGCGTGTCCGCTGCACAATTGGCGGATCTCGCTGACGACGGGCGAGGCGCTGGGCGAGGACAAGGGGTGTACGCCGGTGGTGCCGGTGAAGGTGTCGGCGGGGCGGGTGCTGATCTGCCGGACCAGCGTGTTGGCGGCGGCGGCGTGACGATCCGGGACTTCCAAAGAGAAGCCCCTCCCCTTCAGGGGAGGGGTTGGGGGTGGGGCGGTGTCTCACCGAGATCAGCGCTCGCGGACAGCCCCCACCCCAACCCAGCGTCGGGTCGGTCAGGCTCCCAGCCTGACCTGAACCGCGCGGGGCGCGGTTCACCCGACGCTCCTGAAGGGGAGGGGCTTTGAGCGCGATCCGCACCACCTGCGCCTATTGCGGGGTCGGCTGCGGCATCGTCGCCACCCCCACCGGTGACCGCACCGCCACCATCGCCGGCGACCCCGATCACCCCGCCAACGCCGGCAAGCTCTGCTCCAAGGGCACCCACCTCGGCGAGACGATCGGCCCCGAAGGCCGCCTGCTCCACCCGATGATCGGCCAGCGCCGCGCCACATGGGACAAGGCGCTCGACCTCGTCGCCCGCAGGTTCCGCGACACCATCGCCAGACACGGTCCGAACAGCGTCGCCTTCTACGTCTCGGGCCAGATCCTGACCGAGGACTATTACGTCGCCAACAAGCTGATGAAGGGCTTCATCGGCTCCGCCAACATCGACACCAATTCGCGGCTGTGCATGTCGAGCGCGGTCGCGGGGCATATGCGGGCGTTCGGCGAGGATATCGTGCCGGCGAGCTACGAGGATCTCGACGCCGCCGACCTGATCGTGCTGGTCGGTAGCAATACGGCATGGTGCCATCCGGTCGTCTATCAGCGGATCATGGCTGCGCGTGCGACGCGTGGCACGAAGCTGGTCGTGATCGACCCGCGCCGCACTGAAACTGCGGACGAGGCGGACCTGCACCTCGCGATCCGTCCCGGCACCGATGTCGCGCTGATGCACGGCCTGCTGGCATGGTGCCGCGCGAACGGCGCCGTCGACGACGCCTATCTGGAGCGCCACGTCGCGACTCCCGACGATTTCTGGAACGGGTTCGGAGAGGGGAGCGACCTGTGGTCGACGGCGCGCACATGCGATGTTGCGCCGGACGACCTCAGGCGCTTCTTCGACCTGTTCGCCGCGACGCCGCGCACGGTGACGATGTTCAGCCAGGGCGTGAACCAGTCGCTCAGCGGGACGGATCAGGTCAACGCGATCATCAACCTGCACCTCGCGACGGGTCGCATCGGCAAGCCCGGTGCCGCACCGTTCTCGATCACGGGACAGCCCAATGCGATGGGCGGGCGCGAGGTCGGCGGGCTGGCGTCAACGCTGGCGGCCCACATGGACTTCGCGCCCGAGAACGTCGCGCGCGTCGGGCGGTTCTGGGCCGCGCCGAATATGGCGACCAAGCCGGGTCTGAAGGCGGTCGACCTGTTCCGCGAACTCGGCCACGGGCGGATCAAGGCGTTGTGGGTGATGGCGACCAATCCTGCCGTATCGATGCCCGACGCGGGGCGGGTGCGCGAGGCGCTGACGGCGTGTCCCTTCGTCGTGGTCAGCGACGTGATCGCGGAGACCGACACCAGCGTCCACGCCCACGTCCGCCTGCCCGCCGCCGCCTGGGGCGAGAAGGACGGCACCGTCACCAATTCCGACCGCACGATCAGCCGCCAGCGCGCGTTCCTGCCGCTGCCCGGCGAGGCGAAGCCCGACTGGTGGATCGTCACGCAGGTGGCGCGGCGGATGGGGTGGAAGACCGCCTTCGCCTACGATCGGCCCGCCGAAATCTGGCGCGAACATTGCCGGCTGTCGGCCTATGAAAATCAGGGCGAGCGCCTGTTCGCGCTGCCGGGTCAGGCGGCGACCGGCAATGCCGCCTATGACGCGATGACGCCGTTCCGCTGGGGCGGCATCCCGTTCGCCGACGGGCGCTATTCCACGCCGGACGGCCGTGCACGGCTGGTGCCGGTGGTGCAGAAGCCGATCGCGAAGCCGCTCGCCGACTGGCCGATGACGCTCAACACCGGGCGGTATCGCGACCAGTGGCACACGATGTCGCGGACCGGCCTGTCGCCCAAGCTGGCGCGCCATCGCGAGGAGCCGTTGGTGGAGGTGCATCCCGACGATGCCGCCGCATTGGCACTGGCCGACGGTGCACTGGCCCGGGTTGCGACGCCGCAGGGGGACAGCCTGTTTCGCGTGCGGATCGCGACGACGCAGCGGCCGGGCGAGCTGTTCACGCCGATCCACTGGACCGACCGGAGTGCGACGGGTGGCCGCACCGGGCTTTTGCCGCGCCCGCTCGCCGACCCGATTTCCGGGCAGCCGGGCTTCAAGGCGACGCCGGCGCGGATCACTGCGGTCATGACGGGGTGGCGGGGCTTCGTCATCGTCGCGGGTGAGCTGGCCGCCCGGCCGAATTGCCTGTGGGCGACGCGGGTCGCGGTTCCGTGCGGCACGGCGTGGGACCTTGCAGGAAATGGCGATGCCGCGGCGCTCGACACGCTGTTGCCGGCGGGGCAGCGGCTGGAGGCGATCGACGCGGCACGGGGAACGCGCCGTATCGCGATCCTGCGCGACGGGCGGCTGGCCGCGGCGCTGTTCGTCACCCGCGACGGCACGCTGCCACCGCGCGACTGGCTGGTGGAGCAACTCGCCGAGCCGCAGGCCGCGCCGACGCTGCTCGCGGGTCGCGCGCCCGGCGTTCAGGTCGATCGCGGTCCGATCGTCTGCGCCTGTTTCGATGTCGGGCTGAAGACCATCCTGACGACGATCGCCGCCCAACGCCTGACCGATGTCGCCGCGATCGGCACCGCGTTGAAAGCGGGCACCAATTGCGGCTCGTGCCGGCCGGCGCTCGCCAAACTCCTCGCCGAAGGATCGACCCATGCCGCATGACACAATCGCCCCCGGCACCGTCTGGCTGGTCGGCGCCGGCCCCGGCGATCCCGACCTGCTCACCCGCAAGGCCGAACGCCTCATCGCCGCCGCCGACGTCGTGTTCTACGACGCCTTGGTCGGCCCCGGCGTACTCGACCTGATCCCGGCGAACGTCGAGTGCGTCGGCGTCGGCAAGCGCTCCGGCCGCCATTCGAAGGATCAGGGCACGATCGACGACATGATCGTCGCCGCCGCGCTGGCGGGCCGGCGCGTCGTACGGCTGAAAGGCGGCGACCCGTCGATCTTCGGTAGGTCGACCGAGGAGATCGACGCCTGCGCCGCGCACGGCATTACGGTGCAGGTGTGCCCGGGCATCACCGCCGCCAGCGCCGCTGCCGCGTCGGGGGCGGTATCGCTGACGCTGCGCGGACTGGCGCGGTCGCTGACGCTGGTCACCGCGCATGCGCGGGCGAACGAACCGCTGGACCTCGACTGGGCGGCCCTCGCCCGGCCGGAGGCGACGCTGGCGGTCTATATGGGCCGGGCGGCGGCGGGTGACGTGTCGCGCAACCTGATACAGGCCGGACTAGCGCCGGACACGCCCGTGATGGTGGCGGTCAACGTGTCGCTTCCCGACGAACGACTGATCCGCGGTCGCCTGGATGCGCTGGCGTTTCTGGTCCGCACGATCGGCGATCGCGATCCCGCATTGCTGCTGATCGGTCAGGCGATGGCCCAGCCCATCGAGAGGGGCGCAGGACAGCCGGCCGCACGGCGGACCACGTCGAGCGATCGGATCATGCTGGTCTGATCCGATCCGCAGACGGACGCTCGTCACCGACGAGCGAGACCGGTTCCGAAAAGATGGATGTAGCGGGCGCCTTCATGCCCGTCCGCTACACTTCGTCGTCGGTTGCGAGCGGAGAGAGGTCGGCGGGATCGAACGCGTAGCTGAGCAACTCTCCCGGCGCGCAATCCAGCACCGCACACATGCGCGACAGAGTGGAGAAGCGCAGCCCACGCACCTTGCCCGACCGGAACAGTGACAATTGCGTCTCGCTCAGGCCCACGCGGCGGGCAAGCTCCTTGCCGGTCATCCTGCGTTTCGACAGCACCGCGTCCAACGTGATCTCGACCGGCACGTCAGAGAATCCCGTCCAGTTCCGCTTCCATCTCGCCGGCAGCGTCGAACAGGCGGACGATCAGCAACAACCCCGCCCCGATCGCACCGACGCTGAAGGCCGCGACGTCGAACCGCAGCAATCCCCCACCCTCGCCCCGTTCCATCAGCCAGAAGATCAGATTGGGCATGACGACCACCTGAAGCGTCGCGCCGAGGAGCATGGCGGCGCCCAGCCGGGACAAGGCGCGGCGCGTCGCCGATCCGAACAATTCGCCGGCGGCGATCGACACGAACGCGCTGCGCAATTGCACCAGTCCCAGCAGATACACCAGCGGCGGCACGAGTTCGGTCAGGTTGGACCAGCCCGCGGGTGGCCGCCCCAAGGCCAACGACAATGCCAGCGGCCAGGCCAGCAACAGAAACGTCCCCGCGATCAGGATCGCGGTCAGGCGGCTCAGGGCGCGTGCCTGCCGGATGACGCCCGCACGGGCGGGTGATGAGATGGTAGACATTTAGCTTTCACTTAAATAACACGGGCTGAATTTAAATCTTAGCTAAAGGCGCCTGTGATGGAAACAGCTCTTTCAGCCACCGGGCTGGTCAAGCGCTATGACGGCCGTCCGGTCGTGGATGGCCTGAACCTCACCGTACCCCGACGCGCGATATACGGCTTTCTCGGTCGGAACGGGGCCGGCAAGACGACCACGATGCGCATGGTGCTGGGACTCGTGCGTCCTGATGCGGGGCGACTTACGCTGTTCGGCGACGACCGGCGGCAGCGCGGCGCGGTCGTCGGAGCGCTGATCGAAGCGCCTACCGTCTGGGGCAATCTGACGGGACGCGAAAACCTGGAGGTCACCCGTCGGCTGCTCGGGGCCGACCGCGGCGAGGTCGATCGCGTCCTTGCCGTGGCAGGGATCGCCGACGTCGCTGATCGGCGCGCGGGCGGTTATTCGCTGGGTATGCGCCAGCGGCTCGGCATCGCCCGCGCACTGATCGGGGGACCGCGCCTGCTGGTGCTGGACGAGCCGACCAATGGCCTCGATCCGGACGGGATCGCGGACGTCCGGCATCTGCTCGCCCGGCTGGTCGCCGAAGACGATGTGACGGTGATCGTCTCGAGCCACCTGCTCGACGAGGTCGAACGCGTGGCCACGCATGTCGGCCTGGTCGCGCATGGCCGGATGGTGGCGGAAGGACCGATCGCGCAGGTCCGCGGATCGGTCGATCCGGTGGTGGAAGTGGAAAGCGACGCCGGTGCCGGCGACACGCTGGCCGCGGCCGGCTTCGGCTTCACGGCGGATGGTTGCCGGCTGCTCGTCCGCACCGACGCCGCCGACCGGCTGGCGGCGCTGCTGATCGCTGCCGGTCACCCCGTCTCGCATCTGGTACGGCGCGAACGTCGACTGGAACACCTTTTCGACCGGACCGCATTCGACCGGATCGCGTTCGACCGGACCGTACAGGGAGCGATGGCATGATCACGGTATTGGCGGTCGAACTGCTGCGCCTGCGACGGTCGCTGACGCTCGGGCTGGTGATCGCGGCGCCGCTGAGCCTCAGCGTACTGGCGTTCGTGATCCTGATGGATCGCGACAAGTCGCTGCCATGGCGCATGTTCGCCGACGGGACGGCGGCGATCTGGGCCTATCTGATGCTGCCGATGGCAGCGACGGCGCTGTCGGTGCTGCTGGCGCAGGTGGAGCAGGCCGCCCGCGGCTGGGACCATCTTCTCGCCCTGCCCGGCTGGCGCGGTCGCTTCTTCCTCGCCAAGCTGCTCATCCTGCTGCTGCTGCTGGCGGCGATGAGCGTGCTGATGGTCGCCGGGATGGCTGCGGCCGGGTCCGTCGCCGATGCGATCACCGGCGGCAAGATGCTGAGTGGCGAGGCGCCACTCGGGCATCTTGCGGCGCTGATCGCGCGCATGTGGGTCGCCGGCGGATTGCTTGCCCTTCTGCAGTTATGGCTCGCCCTGCGCGCACGCAGCTTCGTGCCGCCGCTGGTGCTGGGCATCGGCGGCACCCTGATCGGGGTGGTCACCGCATCGGCCAGACAGGGCGTCTATATTCCATGGCTCCTGCCGGTGAACATGCTTTCCTCGCCCGACCGCGCCCAGCAGGCGCTGGTGACGGCGATATTGGGAATGGCCGTGCTGGTTCCGATCATGCTGATCGACCTGTCGGCACGGGCGCGGCGCTAGGCAAATTCGCGCAGGGTGAGCCGAACGCACGGTGTCGGCACGCTTGACGCCTGCGGCCATCCCGGCTTGGATCGGCTCGCGGATCAGCCACGGAAAGCCCTTATCCCATGACGCTGCAAGATCTTGTCGTGCCGACCTATGTGCAGATGCTGGGGACGCTGTCGCGATGGCTGGACAAGGCCGAGGCCCAGCAGCCCGACGGCGGCGCGGAAGCATTGCTGGTCGCCCGGCTCGCCCCCGACATGTTTTCGCTGGCGACGCAGATCCGCTTCGCCTGCCGGCAGGCGCAGGAGTGCGTCTTTCGACTGTCGGACCGGGAATTTCCACCTTCGCTACAGGTCCTGCTCGACGAAGCGCGCAATGCCGGAGACGCGCCCGGTACGCTTGCAGACGCACGGGCCCGGATCGTCGAGACGCTCGGCGTAATCGAGGCTGCCGCGGCCGGGATCACGATGGACGCGTCCGCGCCGATCGCGCACGCACTACCGAATGGCATGGTTCTCGACCTGACGGCCGGGCAGTACGCGCGCGACTGGGCGTTGCCGCAATTCTATTTCCACGTCGTGACGGCCTATTCGATCCTGCGGGCGCAAGGCATCGCGCTGGGGAAGGCCGATTATGTCGCGCATATGGTCGCCTGTTTCCGCCAGCCTGCCGCATCCTGAGAGACGATCGGCAGCTATGATCGCACGCGTCTTGCGCCCTTCCCCTACGAGAGATCGACGATGAGCAACGATCACTACACGCCGCCCGCCGTCTGGACCTGGAACAAGGAGAGCGGCGGCCGCTTCGCGAGCATCAATCGCCCCGTCGCCGGCGCGACGCATGATGCGCCGCTGCCCGTCGGCGAGCACCCGCTCCAGCTCTATTCGCTGGGAACGCCGAACGGCGTGAAGGTGACGATCATGCTCGAGGAGCTGCTCGCGGCCGGCCATGCCGGTGCCGAATACGATGCGTGGCTGATCCGCATCGGCGAGGGCGACCAGTTCGGCAGCGGCTTCGTCGACGCCAATCCGAATTCCAAGATTCCCGCGCTGGTCGACCATAGTGGCGACACACCGGTGCGCGTGTTCGAATCCGGCGCCATCCTGGTCTATCTTGCCGAGGCTTTCGGTGCGTTTCTGCCGCCGTCCGGACCGGCACGCGCCGAATGCCTGTCGTGGCTGTTCTGGCAGATGGGCAGCGCGCCGTTCTTCGGCGGCGGTTTCGGCCATTTCTATGCCTATGCGCCCGAGAAGTTCGAATATCCGATCGATCGCTACGCCATGGAGACGAAGCGGCAGCTCGACGTGCTCGATCGCCGGCTGGCGGACAGCGCGTTCGTTGCCGGACCGGACTATACGATCGCGGATATGGCGATCTGGCCATGGTACGGCCAGCTCGTGCAGGGCGAATTGTATGGTGCGGCAGAATTCCTGAAGGTGCAGGATTATCGCAACCTTCGGCGCTGGACGGAGCAGCTGGCGGATCGTCCCGCCGTGCGGCGCGGCCGGATGGTGAACCGGGTGACCGGGGACCTGGCGAGCCAGCTGCACGAACGCCATGCCGCGGACGATTTCACGACGCGTACGCAGGACAGGCTGCAGGGGCAGGCGTAACGGGGGTTCGCGAAAGGACCACGGTCCCGCCGCTCATCAGCCCGTGGGAGGATGCCGCTGCTTCCTCCTCCGTCGTCGGGACGATGCGAACCGCCGACGCGCCAGATGCGACGGAAGACAGAAGCCGCCGGTCGCTCAGCTACAGCAGCGCTTGTGCTTTTTCCCCGATCCGCAGGGGCACGGATCGTTGCGACCGACCTTGGCCGCCATGGTGGCGGGTGCGGCGACCGGCATCCGTCCGGCGGATTGCGCGCGCGCGGCGTACAGATGCTCGACGGCCTCCGTCAGCTCGGCCACAGCGCGGTCCTGAAGCGCGTTGACCGCCATGCTGTCGAGGTCGCTTTCGTTGCGCGCGACCGCGATCAGCATGTCCAGTGGCGACCGCGAGGCCATCGTGTCCGGATCGTTCGCCAGCATCGCCCAGGCATCCGGACGCAGCGCGATCATCTCGGCGAAACCGTCGATCCAATATTCCCACAGGGGTTCGCCATCGCGCTCGTCGATGTCGAGGATCGGCTGAAGCTTGCCGCGGGCGAGATCGCGTGCGATCTCGTCGCGCCGCGCCGCCACTGCATTGGCGAACCATTGCACATCCAGTGGATCATCGAAGGGCGGGATGCCATCGGCCTCGGCTCCCCAGACCACGGTCATCCACTCGGCCGGCGGGATCGCATCCGGGCAGATCACCAGCCCGGTGAGAAACCCGTCGAGCTCGGTCAGCAGCATCGGCTCCTCGACGGGCAGATCGGCGAGCGCGCCATCCAGCCGGCGGAAGCGCGACGGCAACCGCTTCACAGGCTGAGGTTCCTTCGGCGCATCTCCGCCTCTGCCATATTGCGCAACGGGGTCGGATCGCCCGCGGCGAAAATGTCGGCGAGATCGAGCAGGTCCTCGTCGGCCAGCGCCACCACCGACGCTTCCACCGCGGCGAGACGGTCGAGCGCGCGCTCCGTTTCGGTCGCCATGCGCTTCATTCGTGTTTTGAGCATGGATGTCCGCTAGCAGGATCGAACGGGATTGGCATCGGGCAACCTGTCTGCGAACGTTACCTGGCCCGCGGGATGATCGATCGGTCGGCGCGGTGGCGGCGCGACGGAAGGACCGATGTCACCGCTCGAACGCGAGCAGAATGGGGCACGGGCCGCCGGTCCCGGCGCCGCAATCGTCGGCAAGCCGTGCCAATGCCGCCCTCGCCTGCTGCATCTCCGTGATCCTCGCATCGAGCGCTGCGATCCGCGATCGCGCGAGATCCCGGACGCGGGCGCGATCCTCGGTTGCATCGAGTGCCAGAAGCTCGCGGATTTCCTCCAGCGTGAACCCCGCCGCCTGCGCCTGCCGGATGAAGCGCAAGCGTCGCACGTCGTCGTCGCCATAGCTTCGGAACCCGCCATCGGGCCGTTCCGGTTCGGCCAGCAGCTGCCGCCGCTGGTAATAGCGGACGGTCTCCACGCCCACGCCGCCGGCTTGCGCCAGCCCTGCTATGGTCATTCTCGACATCGGCGCTTGACTCCGGACCATGGTCCGGACCCTATATCGACAGGGTGCCACCGCAGGCAATCAGGAGTGCACCCATGTCCCGCCGTCCCGTCGCCATACTCTATCGCATGGTCATGCCCGAACACGTTTGTCCCTATGGGTTGAAGGCGCTCGACCTGTTGCGGCGCAAGGGCTTCGAGGTGGAGGACCACCACCTCACCGATCGCGCGCGGACCGACGCCTTCAAGGCCGGGCACGGCGTGAAGACGACGCCGCAGGTGTTCATCGCCGGCGAACGCATCGGTGGCTATGACGATCTGCGCCGCCATTTCGGCAGCCGCGTCGCCAAACCCGGCACCACCAGCTATCGCCCGGTCGCGGCGCTGTTCGCGATGACCGCGCTGCTGGCGATGGCGGTGAGCCTTGGCACCCTCGGCGCGCCGTTCACGCCTCAGGCCCTCCAATGGTTCGGCGGCTTCAGCATGGCGACGCTCGCGCTGCTCAAGTTGCAGAACATCCAGACGTTTTCGACGATGTTCCTCAACTACGACCTGCTCGCCCGTCGTTGGGTGCGCTACGGCTACGTCTACCCGTTCGCGGAGGCACTCGCCGGGGTCCTGATGACCGCGGGCGTGCTGGACTGGCTGTCGATCCCGATCGCCCTGTTTATCGGCATCATCGGCGCCGCCTCGGTCTTCAAGGCCGTCTATGTCGACCGGCGCGAACTCAAATGCGCCTGCGTCGGGGGTTCTGCCAACGTTCCGCTCGGCTTCGTGTCGCTGACCGAGAACCTCGGTATGATCGCCATGGCTGTGTGGATGCTCGTCAGATCGGGATCGATGTGAGCAGGCGTGCGGTCGGGCGGTCGGCTGAATCGCGGGGATCGTCATCACGCGCTGGAACGCACCCATCGGCTAACACGTTTGCGCAGCTCACTTTTTAGGTTCCCCATGCCAGCAAACCCGCCGTCCAGGAGCGTCCACCGCAGCACGGCCGAACACGCCGCATCCCTTGCCCCCCTGCTCGACGACGACGATCTCATCGCGATCGCGCGGGATGAAGTCGCGGCGGCCGGGCTGGCAGACACGCTGGCCGCCTTGTGTCCGGACAACACGATCCTGTTCTGCCCCGGCAGCGATGCCCTGCCCGGCGACGCCGCGCCGCCCTCGCCAGGCAACGTGGGACAGCGGGTTGCGAGCCTGCACAGGCTGCAACGGCTGCTGGCGACACCGCAGCGCCCCAGAATCGCGCTGATCAGCACGGGCGAGGCGGCGGCGCGGGCGTATCCGAAACCCGAAACCTATGCGGCCGAACCCCCGGCTGTTGCGGTCGGAGACGAGGTCGATCTCGCCGCGCTCCAGGAAAGCCTGCTG
The DNA here is from genome assembly GCA_024072375.1 of Sphingomonadaceae bacterium OTU29LAMAA1. Taxonomy (NCBI): domain Bacteria; kingdom Pseudomonadati; phylum Pseudomonadota; class Alphaproteobacteria; order Sphingomonadales; family Sphingomonadaceae; species Sphingomonadaceae bacterium OTU29LAMAA1. The sequence goes on along the minus strand of CP099617.1, from coordinate 3,161,171 downwards.
GCGATCGGCTATGTCGCGGACGAGCGCGTGGATGAACCCGGTGAAATCGGGTTGCGCGGGCAGGTGCTGGACGTCTTCCCCGCCGATGCCACGCTGCCGCTGCGGATCGAGGCCGCCGACGGCCGGATCGCCGCCATCCGCAGTTACGATGCCGCCGACCAGCGCAGTATCGAGGATATCGATCGCCGCGATTTGGGGCGCGTCACCGAACCGGCGGTCAGCGACACGCCGACGACGCTGCTCGATCAGTTTCCGGGCGCACGCGTGACGATCGATCCGGCCGCGGACGACCGTCGCGAGCGTTTCCTGAAGCTGGTGAAGGATGCGACGCGGCGCGGGTCGAAACGCACGTCCAGCGATGTGATCGACGACGCCACATGGCGCAAGACGCTGAAGGCGCGTGACGTCGTGACGTTGGCGCCCGCCGCCGATCCACCACCGCGGTTCGTCGAAAATCCGTCGCCGCTGCGTGCCTGCGCGCAATTGGCGAGGGAGGTGCTCGACACGGGCGGGCGTGTGGTCCTGCTTGCCAGCCGACGCGATCTCCGGTTTCTTGCGCCGCGCCTCGCCAATGCCGTCAAACGTGACATGCAGGATGTCGGATCCTGGGCGCAAGTGGCTGCGGCGAAACCCGGCACCCTGTTGTCGCTACCGGTCTGTGCCGATCGCGGGTTTCGCCACGAGGATGTGCTCGCGGTCACCGCAGCCGATCTGATCGGCAGTCGGGCCGAGCGGAGCGGACAGGCGGTGGCGGTCGCCACGCCCGCGTTAGACGCCGGCACCGAACTGCGCGTCGACGATGTGGTGATCCACGAGGATCATGGACTTGCCGTGATCACCGGCTTGCAGGCGCTGCCCGTCGATGAAGGCGATGGCGGCGACGCGATCGCGCTGACCTATGCCGACGAGGCGGTGCGTCTGGTGCCGGTGTCGGAAGCGGATCGCATCTGGCGCTACGGGGCGGAAGATGATGCGGTTCGGCTCGACAAGCTCGACGGATCGACGTGGCACAAGCGCCGCGGCGAGATCGACGCGGCCATCGCCGAAACCGCCAAGGCACTGACCGCGCTCGCGGAAGAGCGGGCGAACCACACTGCGCCGGTGCTGGATGCGGCACCGGCCGATTACGAGCGTTTCGCGGCCGGCTTCCCCTTTTCGGAAACGCCGGACCAGCTGGCGGCGATCGAGGCGGTGCGTTCCGACCTTGCCAGCGGACGGCCGATGGACCGGCTGGTGGTCGGCGATGTCGGGTTCGGCAAGACCGAAGTGGCGCTACGGGCCGCCGCGGTCGCGGCATTGTCGGGTCGTCAGGTGGCGATCGCTGCGCCTACGACCGTGCTGGCGAGGCAGCATTTCGAAACCTTTACCAACCGGTTCGCCGATACGGACATCACCGTCGCCAGCCTGTCCCGCACCTCCGGCGCGGCCGAACGCAAGGCCGTAAAGGCCGGTCTCGCCGACGGAACCATCCGCATCGTAGTCGGCACCGGCGCGATTGCCGGCAAGGGTGTCGTCTACAAGGACCTCGCGCTCGTCATCGTCGACGAGGAGCAGCGCTTCGGCGCCGCGGACAAGAACCGGCTGCAACAGCTGTCCAGCGGCCATGTCCTCACCCTGTCGGCGACGCCGATCCCGCGGACGCTACAGGCCGCGATGGTCGGCCTGCGCCAGCTGTCGATCATCGCGACCCCGCCGGCGCGGCGTCAGCCGATCCGCACCGCCGTCAGTGCGTTCGCCGACGCGACGTTGCGGGCGGCGCTGCTGCGCGAGCACAGCCGGGGCGGGCAGAGCTTCGTGGTGGTGCCGCGCATTGCCGACATGGCGCCGCTCGCGGCCTTGCTCGACCGTCTGGTGCCCGAGCTGGACGTGCTATCCGCGCACGGCAAGATGCCGGCGGCGGATATCGATGCATCGATGGTGCGGTTCGGACGCGGCGACGGCGACGTCCTGCTGGCGACCAACATCATTGAGGCCGGGCTGGACGTCCCGCGCGCCAACACCATGGCCATCATGCATGCCGACCGCTTCGGTCTGGCGCAATTGCATCAGTTGCGCGGGCGCGTCGGGCGCGGCAGCCGACGCGGACAGGTATTGCTGTTCACAGACGCAGACGACGCGATCGCGCCCCGCACGATCAAGCGGCTACGCACGCTGGAAGCGTTCGACCGGCTCGGCGCGGGGTTCGCGATCAGCGCCCGCGATCTCGACCTGCGCGGTGCCGGCGACCTGATCGGCGACACGCAGGCCGGGCATATGCGCCTGATCGGCGTCGAGTTGTACCAGCAACTGCTGGAAGGCGCGTTGCGCGAGGCGCGGGGGGAGAGCGTCGAACGATGGACCCCGGTGCTGCACCTCGGCATTGATGGCCGTCTGCCTGCGGAATGGATCCCCGACGTGAACATGCGGGTCGCGCTGTATGCGCGACTGGCGCGGATCGTGTCGGCCGACGAACTCGACGGGTTCGAGGAGGAGCTGACCGACCGCTTCGGCGAGGCTCCGGTCGAGGCACGCCGCCTGCTGACAATCGCGCGGCTGCGCCTGCACATGCGGGTGGCGGACGTCGCGCGGATCGACGCGGGGCCTGCGGCGATCGCCTTTACCCCGCGTGGCGACGTCGCCGCGCTCGCCGCGAAACTGGGATTGCCGGAAAAGAAGGGGCGGGTCTTGCTTGCCGAAGCCATTGATGATCCGGAAGCGCGGCTCGAGCGGGTGGGTGCTCTGATGCACGCGGCGGCAGGATGACGTGATCGGCGGCGTCAGCGGGTCGGGTCCGCGGATCCGGAACGGATGCGGTGCGCGCTCTCGCGCAAATCGGGCCACCCTCCGCAGACGCAACACATCCTCGATCGGCCGCTCGGGGTCGGCACCAATCGACCATCTGCCGGCCACGAACGGCCTGGCGTGCCGGCTCCCGGCCCCTTGTCACCCCGCATTTCGATCGTCACAGGATATAACGATATAAAGATATCTTTATATCGTTATTGACAGAGTCTCGCGGATGGTGTTGAACCGGCTCGTCGAGGTTCCTCATCCCAGGCATGGCGATGAGGCTAAGACGGGAAGCCGGTGATGTCCTGCGGACATAATCCGGCGCTGCCCCCGCAACTGTAAGCGGCGAGCGGCGGTTCCAATTCGTGTCACTGGGCTTTGCACAAAGCCCGGGAAGGCCGGAACCACCGCATTGACCCGTGAGCCAGGAGACCTGCCTCCGACGCCAAAACGTTCCTCGGACGGGGGTTCCTCCGGTGGATCGCGCTCGATGCACGTTCCGTGGCTTCCGCCATTCGGGCCTGTGCGGCCCTGCGCGCTCTTCCTCAGACCCTGCCCGGCAAATGCAGGTGAAGCATGACGGATAGCGAGTTCACGTTCACGATCAGCAGCATCCCGTTCGATGAGGATTATCGTCCGGCCGACAATACCCGCATCACCACCAACTTCGCGAATCTGGCCCGCGGCGAAAGCCGTCGGGCGAATTTACGCAACACGTTGAGGATGATCGACAATCGCTTCAACTCCTTGATGCATCGGGATAACCCCGCAGGCGATCGTTATTCGGTCGCGCTCACGATCATTTCCGCCGCCTTGCAGATGCGTGCGCAGGGCAGCGTCGACACGTTCCCGCTGATCGAAATCCTGCAGACGACCGTTATCGACACAGCCACCGGCGAACGCATCGACGGCATGGTCGGCAACAACTTTTCATCCTACATTCGAGATTACGACTTCAGCGTCCGCCTGCCGGAGCATCTCGGGCGGAATCCTGACGGTGGTGCACCGAAGGACTTCGGCGATCTGCACGGCAGCCTGTTCAGGCACTTTCTGCATTCCAGCGCCTATCGAAACACCTTCAGCAAAGCGCCGGTCATCTGTCTGAGCGTTTCGAGCAAGGAATCCTACTGCCGGGTCGCCGGCGAACATTCCGTTCTCGGGTTCGAATATACGAACGGCAAGTTTTCCCCGACCGACGAGTATTTCGCGAAAATGGGGATGAAGGTGCGCTATTTCATGCCACGTCATGGCGTTGCACCGTTGGCGTTCTACCACATCGGCGATCTGGCCGGTGACTATGGCGATATCGAGCTCGCCAGTACAATTGCCACGATGGAAACGTTCCAGAAGATCTATCGTCCCGAAATCTACAACGCAAATTCGGTTGCGGCCGAGCTTTATCAGCCGAGCCTCGGGTCCCAGGATTATTCCCTGACCCGGATCGTCTACGATCGCGACGAGCGCAGCAGGCTGGCCGTCGAGCAGGGCAAGTTCGCCGAAGACCATTTCATCAAGCCGCATGGCGCGATGCTGACGCGATGGGCGGCGACCTGCGGTCTTTGAACACCACGAACAATACAGGCGAAATCATTATGACGACGTTGTTACCGACCACCACCGCGGGCAGTCTGCCCAAACCTTCCTGGCTTGCGGAGCCCGGGACGCTCTGGTCGCCGTGGAAGCTGGAGGGTGATGAGCTGGCGGCCGGCAAGCAGGATGCCTTGCGACTGGCCGTCGATGATCAACGGCAGGCCGGGATCGATATCGTCGGAGACGGCGAACAGACGCGCCAGCATTTCGTCACGACCTTCGTCGAACATCTCAGCGGAGTCGATTTCAACAAGCGCGAGGTCGTCAGGATTCGCAATCGCTACGATGCGAGCGTGCCGACGGTAGTCGGTGCCGTATCGCGGCCGAAGCCGGTCTTCGTCGACGATGCGAAGTTCCTGCGCGCGCAGACCGACCGGCCGATCAAATGGACGCTGCCGGGTCCGATGACGATGATCGATACTCTTTTCGATGGCCATTACAGGAGCCGCGAGAAGCTGGCCTGGGAGTTCGCCAGGATTTTGAACGCGGAAGCCAGGGAACTGGAAGCGGCCGGCGTCGACATCATCCAGTTCGACGAGCCCGCGTTCAACGTCTTCTTCGACGAAGCGAACGACTGGGGGATCGCTACGCTGGAAAAGGCGGCCGAGGGACTCAAGGCCGAGACCGCCGTGCATATCTGCTATGGCTACGGCATCAAGGCCAACACCGACTGGAAGAAAACCCTGGGATCGGAGTGGCGCCAGTATGAGCAAACCTTTCCCAACCTGCAAAAGTCCCGAATCGACATCATCTCGCTGGAATGTCAGAATTCACGGGTGCCGATGGACCTGATCGAGCTGGTCCGGGGCAAGAAGGTGATGGTCGGTGCCATCGACGTGGCGACGGATACGATCGAAACGCCGGAACAGGTGGCGGATACCCTGCGCGCAGCACTCAGTTTCGTCGATGCGGACAAGCTCTATCCCGCCACGAACTGCGGCATGGCGCCCTTGTCTCGCGATGTCGCGAGAGGAAAACTGAGGGCATTGGGTGCGGCTGCGGCGATCGTGCGGCGAGAGCTTTCGGCCTGACCGCGATCCCGGCAAACGGAGAATAGTCGCGAGCGGCGGCATGACGCCGCCGCGACCTTCATCCGCCCCATCGGCCAGCGCCGCACCGGAATCGGATAAGCCGACTCCGGACATCATCATAATCCGTAGAAGGATTCCGCAGACGAGCGGAATATGCCCTGCACCCGCTCTGGCACACGGTCCTGTATGAAACGCAGGGAATGATCCAGCCAGTCGCTGTAATTCCATCCGCTTAGCAGCAGCACCGGCCAGTCGCTGCCCCACATCAGCCGGTCCGGGAACACCCCGATGACGTGGTCCATGCAGCCGGATAGCAGGACTTCCGATGCTGGCGCCGGCAGTTCCGTCAGCAGCCCGGACAGCTTGCACCACACGTTGGGCAGTGCCGCGAGTTCCGCCATGTCGAGCCGCCATCGATCGAGGTCTCCGTTCACCGGATCGGGTTTGGCGGCATGATCGATCACGATACGCAAGTCCGGCCAGCGCCGGGCCAACAGGTGGATCGCGGGCAGATGCCGGGGCCGGACCAGCGCATCGAAACACAGGTCGTGCGTCACCATGGCCTCGATTGCGGCATCCTGTTCGCGGCGCAGGATCCAGCGCGCGTCGGGCATGTCCTGCAGCATCGGACGCAAGCCCAGTAATCCCGGTCGTGCGGCAAGGCGTGCGATGGCATCGGGAGCGTCCGCCGCATCCAGTGCGGTCCAGCCGACCATGCCGGCGACGTTCGGCGCCCGCGCGCCGATGTCGAGCAGCCAGTCCGTCTCGCGCGGATCGGGCTGTGCCTGCACCAACACGGCGCGGTCCAGCGGCAGGGCGGCGAGATCGGCGAGGCCGAAGTCACGATGGATATCCGCCAGATCGGCGCCTGGCCACTGATGAAACCGCGACGCCAGCGACCATAGATGCACATGGCTGTCGCATATGACCGGCCGGTCGTTTGCCACCACGGTCACAGCCGGGCGGGGTCGATCACGATATGGCGGATGCGTCGCCGATCGTAGGTGTAGGTGATGTGGACCAGATTGTCCGCCGACTGGATCACCGCAGGATAGGCGTAGCCGTCCTTCAGCGGTTTGTCCTCCAGCGTCAGGACGTTGCGCCAGCGCACGCCGTCATCGGACAGGCCGATGTTGATCGGATAGCGCACCCCCTTGCCCGGCATCGCGGGCGAATGCGCGGCATGATTGTAGACGATCAGCTGCCGTCCATCGCGCAACGTGATCGCATCGGTGCCGGAATTGGGGTTGGGCAGATCGACCGGCATCAGCGGCCCCCAGCTCCGCCCGCCGTCGCGGGAGAAGGTCGCGGCGACGACGCCCTGCCGCGTACGCGCAACCGCCTCAAGCTGGCCATCGCGCAACATCAGCACGCTCGGCTGGATCGCGTCGAATCTGGACCCCGGATCGACCGGCGGCGTGGCAGTCCACGTCTTGCCGGCATCGCGGCTACGCTCGAAATGCAGCGACCAGCCGCCGCCGTCCGCCTGCTCCGTACTGGACGGGGACAGCCAGTCGCCGTCGGCGAGAACCACCGGCTTGTTCTTGATCGGACCCAACACTCCGTCGGGCAAGCGGCGCGGGCGGCTCCAGCTGCGACCCTCGTCGATCGAGCTGATGACCATGCCCCACCATTGCTGGGGGCTGGGCCCGACCTTGTAGAACAGGTGGAGCGGCCCCTTCGGATCCTGGAACAGCACGGGATTCCACGTCGGCAGTCGCGTACCGTCCGGCTGGATGCCGGTTGCGACGGACCTGGGCGTATCCCATTTGGCCGGGCCACGCCTCGCGAACCAGATTTCGACGTCCGGATGACGTTCGTACGTGCCGCCGAACCACGCCGCGGCGATCGTCCCGCCGCGCGTCTGCACGATCGTCGATGCATGGCTCTGCGGATAGGGTGCGGTGTCGTAGACGAACTCCATCGTCCGGATCGCGAACCGGGCGGGGTCGGCCACCGGACCGGCCTGCATCGCCGCCACCCCCGTCGGAACCGTGGAGGGCGCGAACGCCAACAGCGCGATCACCAGCCATCGACAGGTCATGCATCGACTCCCTTCGCAGCGCCTGGCGTGCGGATGACGCCCTTGCGCAGGATAACATTGCCATACAGCCGCGTTTCGCCCGTCGCGACGATCGCGAAGCATTCCGCCGCACGATCGTAAAAGGCATGGCGTTCGAGCGGAACGATCGGCCGGTCGTAACCGGACCCGTGCAGCACATCCGCCATGTCGGCCACCGTTTCGGGCATGCGATCGGAATCGCCCACCACCGCCATCGAAAAGACGGCATCGTCGAAGTCGTCCAGCGGCAACACGCCGACGATCGCGGACAGCATGCGGATCAGCGTATGCCCGTCGCAGCGCACCAGCCGCCGTGCCCGCGCCGCGGCAGGAAAGTTCGCATCGACCAGTGCGATCTCATCGCCATGGCCCATCGCCCGCAGCGCAGCGAGCAGATCGGGACCCAGCAGGGGATCGAGACCGATCAGCATGTTACGTCCGGGTGCATCAGTCTTTCTCCGGCCAGATCGCGCCACAGGGCGGGCGGGATCGGATGATCGAGCAGTGCGACGTTGCGGCGGACCTCATCCGGAGTCCATCCGCCGGGATGACGGACACGACAGCGGGATGCCGCAACGGAAAGGCGAGCCCCGCCGCGGCGAGCGGCACGCCACAGGCGACGCGTACCGCGTCGAGCCTTCGCGTGCGCTCCATCACCGCCTCGCCTGCCGACGCAATCGTACCATGCGCCGGCAACCGTACCGGTCGCCAGAATACCGCTGTTGAATGGTCCGCCGATCACGATCCCCACCCCGTCCGTCAGACAGCGCGGCAACAGGTCGTCCTGCGCCTGCTGGTCGAGCAACGTATAGCGCCCGGCGAGCAGGAACAGATCCGGGTCCGCAACCTCGAGCAGGCGCCGGCAGGCCCGCACCTCGTGACGCCCGCACCGATCGCCCGCACATCGCCGGCGGCGCGCAATTCGGTCAGCGCCCGCCAGCCGCCGCCATCGACCAGTTCGGCGATGCGGGCATCCGCGCCCGTGCTATCACCGTGCGCGGATGCGTCGATGTCATGGACGTAAAGGATGTCGACAGCCCGGCCCAGCCGCTTCAGGCTCGCCTCGTACGACCGCATCACGCCATCGTAGCTATAGTCGAACGCAACCCTTACATCCGGCACGTCGACGTAGATGCCGCTGTCCTGTGCGCCGGATGCGCACGATATCAGCAGCCCGCCGACCTTGGTCGACAGCATCACGTCGGTCCGCCCGCTCAACGCCTCGCCGACCCGGCATTCCGCCAGCCCATGGCCATAGAGCGGCGCGACGTCGACATGCCGTAACCCGAGGTCGAGCGCCGTGGTAACGGTCGCGATCGCATCCGCATACGCCATCGGCCGGCCCATGTTGCCGATCGGCGCCGCGCCGAAGCCGATCCGGGTCAGGTCGATGCGCGCGGCATGGCGGGTGACGAACGGCATGGACGTCGCCGCCCCGCTCGGCCGGGTCATGGCCAGGCCCGCCGTCACATCACCGCTCCGATCTGCCACGGCACGAATTCGGCGCCGCCATATCCCAGCGCCTCGCTGCACGTCTGTTGCCCGGATGCGACGGCAGCATCAGGTCCAGTATCTCCGTTCCCATATCCTCGACACTCGCACCGCCGGATACGATCGTGCCGCGATCGAGGTCGATGTCCTCCGCCGTCCGCTCGAACAATGCGGTGTTCGACCCCAGCTTGATCGACGGCGAGGGTTTGTAGCCCAACGCCGATCCGCGCCCCGTGGTGAAGACGATCAGCGTCGCGCCGGACGCCACCTGCCCGGTGGCGGAACACGGGTCGAACCCCGGACTGTCCATAAACGCCAGCCCCGGCGTCACCACCGGCTCCGCATAGCCGATCACGTCGGCCAACGGTGCGCTGCCGCCCTTCGACACGGCACCAAGCGATTTCTCCAGAATGGTGGTCAGCCCGCCCGCCTTGTTGCCCGGTGAGGGGTTGTTGTCCATCTCCGCATCGTGGCGGCGGGTGTAGTCCTCCCACCATTCCAGTCTGGCCCGCAACCTGGCGGCGGTCGTCGCATCGGACCGCGCGTACAGCAAATGCTCCGCGCCATGGATTTCCGGCGTCTCGTCGCGAGCAACGCGGTGGCGCTCGTCTGCATCTCCGCCGTCGGCCTTCGCCGGAAGAGGCCGACAACGGGCCGCCTGTCATGACAGGCGGCCCGTCCGGTGCCGGCCACTAGTTTCCGAACTGCATCCGGCCGCCGACCAGCACGCGGACACCGCCATAGGACAGGCGCTGGACCTTGGGCGTTCCGTCCGCAAAGTTCTGACTGGCGTCGAGAACCTTGATCACCCCCTGCCTCTTCAGGTTGCGGCCTTCAGCATAGATCTGGAAATTACGGGTGAAGTTATAGGCGACCTTGGCGTCGATATAGGTCGTGGCGTCGGTGTAGGATGGCGACCCCGGATTATAGCCGTCGCCGGCAAGCGGATTGCGGACGTTGGTATAGCCGTCGCCGGGATAGTTGAAGTCGACCGTGTTGCCGCCACACGGTGTGATGCAGGTGAACTGGCTCGTCCGCCGCTGGTAGGCGAGGCGCGCGTTGAACTTGCTGTCGTCATACCAGATCGACGCATTGATGAAGTATTTCGATTCGTTGGTCGGCAATTGTACGGCGCCGGTCAGCGGTGCGCGGATACCACCGATCTCGGTATCGGACTTGGCGGACGAGATGTTGAAGTCGGCGCCGGTATGGCGCAAGATCCACGGCAGGAAGGTGAAGGCGGTGCGAATCGCCACTTCCCAGCCCTTGCGCTTGTAGCCGGGGCCATTCTCGAAGGTCGGGATGCTGAAGACCGTGGCGGCGACCGGCTGACCGGTGATCGGGTTGATCTGGTCGCTTTCGGCGAACACCGCCCGGTCCGCCGTCGAGGCGACCGGGTTGCCGATCTTCACGTCCTGAACGAAATAGGCGAAGGAAATCGACGTGTCGCGGTTGGGATAATATTCTAGGCTGTAATTGTAGTTCCACGACGTGAACGGGCTGAGCCCCGGATTGCCGATCCGGCCGGTGCATCCGCTCGGGAGCGAATCGTCCTGAAGGATGCGTTCGTCGAGGATGCATTCGCCCGCCGGCAGCAGTGTGCCGACGTTCGGGCGCGCCACGGTCTTGCCGCCATAGGTGCGGACCACCAGCTTGTCGTCGAACGCCCACAGATTGGCGTTGTACGTCGGCAGCCAGTCGGTCGTCCTGTTCCTGAACGTCACGTTCTGTCGGAAAACGGCGTCCTGAAACGCATTGGTGGCAGGATCCGCATACGTCCGGACCCGCAAGGTGAGAAAGCCGGTGCCGCGAACGTCGGTGAAAACGCCGCGCACGCCGGCGTTGCCGGTGAAGCGCAGCCCGATCGGCAGGTCCTGTTCCGCGTCCGCCATGACATAGACGTTCCTGGTAACCTCCATCGTCTCGGTCTTCGGCTGGTCGTACTGCTGGCCGTCGCTGCCCGCGCACACTTTGACGCAGTCGAGATTCATGAACTTGTAGGCATCGAGTTGCTGAAAGATCTTCTGCGGCAGGACGCCGTCGCGGGTGCTGCCGACCGACGCGCCCGGATAGCCGTTGAAGAAGCCGACGGTCGCGGGTTCAACCGAGCCTGCGAACAGATCGCGCAGCTGTTGCGGCGTCACCACCTCGTTACCCGAACGGGAGGCTGTCGGATCGGCGGAGGGCGTGAAGCCGAACACGCAGGGCCGCCCGCCCGGAGCACGCGATCCCGCGGTATCTTCGCAGGCGAACAGCTGGCCACGGACGTTGGCGGTCGGCACCCGCACCGGCGCGACATAGCCGGCGGTGCCGAAGGTTCCACGCGGTCCCGTCGCCTCATATCCACCGCCGCCCCACCGTTCGATCCGGCGATCGCGATATTGCAAGCCGGCCTTCACCCGCTTGATGAACGGCAGGATGTCGTCAGTGCGGTAGGCGGCGTCGAACCTGCCGTTCCTTTCCGACGTTTCCAGGATCTGCGGCGTGTAGGTGAGCTGGGTGTTGGCCGACGTCAGCGGCAATTGCCCGACCGTGTAGCGATTGGGGTTGGCATTGACCCCGAATGCCGGATCGACCGGGTTCACCGCGGCGCAGCCCGGTGCCGTGCGCGGGAACCCGGCAGGCTGCGTCGCCAGACAGGTGGCCGGGGATATTTGCACGTATCGCTGCGGATCGTTGAGATCCACCCCCTCCGGCAGTGTCAACGACCACAGGCCGCTCGGCGTGATCGATGCGGTCACGTCGCCCACGAACGTCGAACGGCTGGTGCGAAAATCCTCCCGCGTCGAATCGGCCAGCGAGATGCCGGCCATCGCGTTGATCTCAAGCCGCTCGCCGACATAGTCGCCGCCGAGCTGCGCGTAGCGGGTCCTGATTTCGGTATTGTTGTCGATCTGGTCGACGCCCGCCCTGTTGTTGGTCGTCGTGAACCGCGTCACATTGTGCATCGAATCGACCGCGACGCTGCCGGGCAGGACGTTGAGGACATCGCCACGAAGCGGCACGATATTGGCGACCGACGTGGTGCTGATATTGTATTGCGTGGTGCCGAACACCGGATCGACCAGCAGATAGGCGCCCGGCCCGCCCGGTGCGGTGGGGTTGATCGCATTCAGCTGCGGATAGGTGCCGGTCGGAGAGAAGGTGCCGGCAGCCTGTGCGGCGGGTATGCCGCCCGACGAAAAGGCGCGCTGCCGGTCGTTACCCGATCGGCTGCTCTGGTTCACCTTGCCGTAGACGACGAAATCGTCCGTCACCTGATAATCGGCACGCAGATCGACCGACGTGCGGATCTCGTCGTTGCTCGTCACCAGCTGACGAAAATTCTCAGGGAGATAGTCGTTCCACTGGTTGAGGCACGTTCTCTGCTCCAAGATGCGCTGGATCCGCTGGTTGTTGTTGCTGCCGACCTGCGCGAGATCCGGAAACAATTGCAGGCACTGCGCCTTGGAAGTGGCACCGGCGGATTTGGTGAGCAGGGTGCGCGGCGTTTCGAGGCTGTTGCCGAACACGGTGTCCGACTCCCGGTCAGCCGAAAGCGTATCGAGGTTGAACGCGAACGTCTTGGCGGGCGAATTGTCGAAATCGAACCGGCGCAGATAGCCACGGGCACCCGAGCTGACGTTTTCCTGAAAATGCTGTTGAAGCTGGATATCGGTGCGGTTGACGCTGCCGATGACGCCCAGCCGATCGTTGAAGAACTTGCGCGTGGCCACGACGTTGACGTCGGGGGACCAGCGGTCCCCCAGCGTGGTCCGTTGCCCACCCGCCCGAACCGAAAAATACGGCTTCTTGAAGTCGAGGCCCGAGCGCGTCTTGATCTGGATCGTGCCGCCGAGCGATCCTTCGGTCATGTCGGCGGTGGATCCCTTGACGACGTCCACGCTCTTGATGAGTTCGGCGGGCAGTTCGCGAAGATCGGCACTGCGCGCGCCGCCGTTGCCGCCGGGGATATTGGTGCCCAGCACGCCCAGACCGTCCAGTTCGACGCGGGTCAGGTCAGGTCCGTTGCCGCGGACGGCGACTTCGGTACCCTCACCGAACCCGTTGCGGCTGAGCGCGACGCCGGGAATGCGCGAGATCGCTTCGTTGACGTTGCGATCCGGGAAGGAGCCGATGTCGTCGGCGACGATGGAATCCGTCGCGGTGCGGGCGTTGCGCTTGCGTGCGATCGCCGACTGCTGGCTGGCGCGGGCGCCGACGACCACGATGTCGTCGATCTCGACACCCTGCTCGGCCGAACCGGTCGTGGGTTTCGGCGTGGATCGGGAGACGCCCGGTGACGTTCGCGCGTCGATCGTGCCCGATTGTTGCAGCGGCGCCGCTGCCGCCTCGCCGGCACTGCTTGCCAGCATCAGACCCAGCACCGCCCATGACGATGTCGCCGCCATCCGGCACCGACCCCTGTTATCCTTCGCCATCCGCCCCTCTCCCGTTCTGATCGTTCAGGGTGTGGCCGGCCGCAGGTGTGCGTTGCCGGTGACGGGGACGATGGCGCGTCGGGTCCTTTGCTCCGGTACATCAACCGAACCTGACGATCGCCCCTGTCTTCTGAACATTTATTGGTTGGTCCACATTATCATCGTGGTCCGACCAAACTAAGAGGATGCAGTTCGTCCAGTCAAGAACTATCGGTTCGATATCGACGCAAATCGTCAGCCGTCGATATTGCGTGCCCGCTCCTTCAGGCTGAGCCCGCGCTGCGAACTGGCGCTCTGGATTTTCCTGATCTCGGCCATTTCGATGGAGGCGAGCAGATGGTCGCGAACACGATCGAGATGGTTGCGCATCGCCGTTCGCGCCGCCCCGGCAGATGCGGACTTCAGGGCATCGACGATGGCACGATGTTCGACGATGCGGTCCTGCATCCCGTTGTCCGCCACATCGACGAGCAGCTGCTTCGCCGAAGCGGACCAGTAACGCCAGTCCCACAGGCTCTGAACGATGGCGACGATGGCCTCGTTGTCGGTCGCCCTGGCGATCGTCAGATGGAACTCGCGATCCGCCCGCTCGGCGGTTTCGCGATTGGCATCCGTCATCGATTGCAGCAGGTCCTCGAGCCGTTCGAGATCGCCCGGGGTGGTTCCCGACGCGGCCAGCGCACAGACCTCGCCCTCGATCACGCGCCGCGCCTCGATCAGCTTGAACGATCCGATCTCCGAATCCTGGAAGCCGATCGGATTTTCGCTGGTGATTCGCAGCACTTCTACGCCCCGGCCATGCGCGATATCGATCCAGCCCCGCGCCTCCAGCACGATCAGGGCCTCACGCACCGTGTTGCGACTGACCTGATATTCGGTGGCGAGATCGCGCTCCGTCGGCAGTCGTTGCCCGACCGCGTAACGCCCCGATTGCAACTGCGCGAGGAGTTGCTGGGCTATCGTCTTATACAGTTTGTTGCCGCTCGCCATGATCACCGCCGTCCCGGACACGACGCCCATTCGTGAGCATCGGTTATGCGGAGATTGGTAGGTCCAATTCGCCAAAGATCAATTGCGATCGTCTGGCCTCGCGACGATTGATGCCATTAGCTTGCCTTTGCAGGCAAGCTCTGTTGACTTGGGGGGGGGTCCTCAAGCATATTGGTCCAACATCGCGGCGTTATTGAACCTACCAATGATCCGTCTAGGGGGAGTGTAGCGAATGAACATCCTGCGGAACGCGTCCGCAGCGATGCCGGGTATCGCCGGTACGCTCACGATCTCCAATGCGCTTTTCACCGTTCTCCGGGAGCGCGCATCGCGGCCGGGTCATGGATATGCGTGGTCGCGGGCAGCGCTGGCGATGCTGATCGCGATCGTCGTCCAGCAACCGGCGCATGCGCAGCGCAGCCGCGTGTCGATCAACGACGGCTGGCATTTCCACATGGGCGACCCGGCCGGCAGCAAGGTCGACCTGCGCTACGAGGTGCGGCCGGAGCTTCGGTTGCGTCCCGATGGCGCGGATTTCGATGCCGGTGGCATGGGTGGCGAGCAGGCGCGCGGCGCCGGCATCCTGCGTCCTTATATCCTGCCCAGCGGCAACGCCTTCCTGAGCGATCCGGCGCGACGCCACGTCCGCCCCGCGGGCCATCCGGGCAGCGACCACCCCTATGTCGCGGCGCGCTTCGACGACAGCGTGTGGCAGCGTGTCACCCTGCCACACGACTGGGCGATCGGCGGACCGTTCCTGCGCAAAGGGCCGTTCGGCGGCATGGGGCGACTGACCAGCTGGGGCGTCGGCTGGTATCGCCGGTCGCTCGCGATCCCCGCCGCCTCGCGCGGCAAGGCCATCATATTGGAGGTCGACGGCGCGATGTCGCACGCGGCGGTCTGGATCAACGGCAAGCTCGCCGGCGGCTGGCCCTATGGGTACAACAGCTGGCAGGTCGACCTGACGCCGTATGTGGTACCCGGCGGGGTCAACCAGCTGGCGATCCGGCTCGACAACCCGATGGAATCCTCGCGCTGGTATCCGGGCGGCGGGATCTACCGCAACGTGTGGCTGACCACCGCCGACCCCGTGAGGGTGGCACAATGGGGCAGCCGGGTAAAGACGCCGCAGGTGTCCGCCGCGGCCGCCCGCATCGAACTGGCCGTGGCGGTCGAGAACAATGGTACGACGCCCGCGCAGGTCACCGCACGCACCGCCATCTTCGCAATCGACGGCAACGATCGTCGCATCGGCGCTGCGGTCGCACGGATTCCCGCCGCCGATGTGACGATCGCGCCCGCAGGGCGTGAGACGATCTCACGCAGCGCGACACTGCCGAACCCGCGCTTGTGGGGGCCGCCGCCGATGCAGCGGCCCCACCGCTACGTCGC
Source organism: Sphingomonadaceae bacterium OTU29LAMAA1 (assembly GCA_024072375.1). Classification (NCBI taxonomy): domain Bacteria; kingdom Pseudomonadati; phylum Pseudomonadota; class Alphaproteobacteria; order Sphingomonadales; family Sphingomonadaceae; species Sphingomonadaceae bacterium OTU29LAMAA1. The sequence continues at coordinate 3,145,425 of CP099617.1, read as the reverse complement.
GGTGACCAGTCTTGAGCGGAACGGCCGGGTGATCGACACCTGCGAGACGCGCTTCGGCGTCCGGTCGATCACCTTCGATCCGAATCGCGGCGTCATCGTCAACGGCGAACACGTCATGCTGAACGGGGTCAACCAGCATCACGATCTCGGCGCGCTGGGTGCCGCGTTCAACGCGCGCGCGGCGCAGCGACAGCTGGATATCCTCGCGGCGATGGGCGTCAACGCGATCCGCACCAGCCACAATCCCGTCGCGCCCGAACTGCTCGACATGACCGACCGGATGGGCATGCTGGTCGCCAGCGAGATTTTCGACGCCTGGCAACGCCGCAAGACCCCGCTCGACAGCCATTTGATCTTCGACGACTGGTCGGAGCAGGATCTGCGTGCGATGATCCGGCGCGACGCCAATCACCCGTCGGTGATCCTGTGGGGCGTGGGCAACGAGGTTCCCGAACAGAATGACGACGGCAAGGGCGCAGCGATCGCACGCCGGCTGGTCGGCATCGCCCATGACGAGGACGCCACCCGCCCGGTCTTCGCCGCGATGAACACCGGAGCAGCAGGCTCGGCCTATGCCTCCGCCTTCGATGTGGTCGCGCTGAATTACCAGGGTGCCGGGGTCCGGACCCGCGCGCCGACCTTTCCGATCTTCCGCGCGCGGCATCCCGACAAGGTCATCTTCAGTTCGGAGAGCGCCGCCGCCTATAGCAGCCGCGGCGAATATCAGTTTCCGGTCCCCGGCGCGAACAGCAATCCGGTGCGCCCTGGGGTCGGTGCCGACTGGGACACGCGCCAGATCAGCGCCTATGAGATCTTCGCCAGCGACTTCGGCGGGTCGGCCGACCGCACATGGTCGGCGCAGGACCAGAACCCCTTCGTCGCCGGCGAGTTCGTCTGGACGGGGTTCGACTATCTAGGCGAACCGGCGCCGTTCTACGAATCGCGCAGCTCCTATTTCGGCATCGTCGACCTCGCCGGTTTTCCGAAGGATCGCTACTGGCTCTACAAGGCACGGTGGCGGCCGGACGAGCGCTTCGTCCACGTCCTGCCGCACTGGACGTTTCCGGGACGCGAAGGACAGGTGACACCGGTCCATGCGTTCAGTTCGGCGGATGAGGCGGAGCTGTTCGTCAACGGGGTGTCGCAGGGCCGGCAAAAGAAGCTGCCCTATCAATATCGCTTTCGCTGGGATTACGTCCGCTATGCGCCCGGCACCATCCGGGTGGTGACGTACAAGGCCGGCAAGACGTGGGCCGAGCAGGTCGTCCGGACTGCCGGCACCGCCGCGACGATCGCTGCGCTCGCCGATCGCGGGACTATCGCCGCCGATGGTCGGGACCTGTCGTTCGTCAGTGTGGCCCTGCACGATGCCGCCGGCAATCCGGTACCCGCCGACAAACGCGAGCTGCAGTTCGCCATCGATGGTCCGGGAGAGGTCGTCGCGACCGACAACGGCGACCCGACCGACTTCACCGCTTTCCCGTCGATCCGGCGCCGCCTGTTCAATGGCAAGGCGCTCGCCATCGTGCGGGCGAAACCCGGACAGCGCGGCCCGATTACGCTGACCGTCCATGCCGCGGGCGTACCCGACACGACCGTGCGCCTGACCGCCCGATGACCTGCCCGATACACTGCCCGATACACTGCCCGATGGCCCGGAACGCCACGCTTGCGATCTGCGCCCCTTTCCCCGCCGCACCCGCCGATACCGGCCCTTTCCTGCTCGGCGGGCGCCGCGTCGAGCCATATTCGCTGGCGATCCGTCGCACCGCATTTGGGGCGGCACGGTGATGCGATGGGTCGTCCTCGCGGCTTCGGCGCTGATCGTCATGCCTGCCGCCGCTCGCGCACAAGGCACGACGCTGTTCGATGGCCGCGAGGTCGCGGACATCGTCCATGCCGCCGACGAATCCGCACGGCTCGCCAGCGATATGCTGGCGCGCGATCTGACCCGGGTCACCGGGCGCACGCCGCGCGTGCTGACCGACGTGGCGCAATGCCGCCGCCTGTGCGTGGTCGTCGGCGCGGCGGACACCGCATTGGTCCGCGCCGTCGCCAACGACGGCGGGGTCGCACTGGATGCGCTGGCCGGCCAGTGGGAACGGTATCTGCGACTGGAAACCCGATCGCGCAGCGTGCGCTCGCGCCGCTACCTGCTGATCGCCGGGTCAGACCGGCGCGGCGCGATCTGGGGCGTGACCGATCTGACCCGCGAGATCGGCGTATCGGCGTGGGAATGGTGGGCCGACGTGACACCGCGCCGGGTTGCCCGGCTGGCGGTAGACGGCACACGCCGTCTGTCGAACGCCCCGTCGGTCCGCTATCGCGGCATCTTCCTCAACGACGAGGACTGGGGGCTGCAACCCTGGGCGGCGAAGACGCACGAGCCCGCGGTCGGCGACATCGGGCCGAAGACCTATAGCCGTATCTTCGAGCTGCTATGGCGGCTGAAGGCCAATCTGATCTGGCCGGCGATGCACGACAGCACCCGCCCCTTCTATCAGGTGCCGGGCAACGCCGAGGCCGCTCGCGCCCACGATATCGTAGTCGGCACATCGCACGCCGAACCGATGATGCGCAACAATGTGCGCGAATGGGACGACGCATCCGACGGCGCATTCAACTTTTTCTCCAACCGCGACGCGATGGTCGAATACTGGCGCCGCCGGGCGGAGGGCGTGAAGGATTTCGAGAACGTCTATACCATCGGCCTGCGCGGCAAGCACGATTCCGGCATGGAGGGTGCCGCCACACCCGCGGACGCACGCGGCGCGATGGCCGACGCGATCCGGTTGCAGCGCGACATCCTGGCCAGGGCTCAGCGCCGTCCGGCCGAACAGGTGCCTCAGGCCCTGACGCTCTACAAGGAAGTCCTCGACGTCTATGCGACCGGGCTGAAGGTGCCGGACGACGTGACGATCGTCTGGCCTGAGGACAATTACGGCTATGTCAGCCAGCTGCCGAATATGGCGGAACGCACCCGGTCCGGCGGGTCGGGCGTTTATTACCACATCTCGTACTGGGGCCGTCCGCACGATTATCTCTGGCTGGCGACGACCCATCCCGCGCTGATCCGCGAACAGCTGGACCGCGCCTGGCAGACGGACGCGCGTCGGCTGTGGGTGGTCAATGTGGGGGATATCAAGCCAGCCGAATATTTGACGCAATATTTCCTCGATCTCGCGTTCGATCACCGCGCCTTCACCGACACCCCCCGTGCGCATCTCGCCGGCTGGGCGCGCGACCAGTTCGGCGCCGCACAGGCGGACGCGATCGCCGGGGTGATGACCGATTATTACGATCTGGCATTCGAGCGCCGTCCGGAATTCATGGGCTTCAGCCAGGTCGAACCGGTTACCCCCATCCAAATCGGCGATTACACGCGCAGCGGTGGCGAGGAAGCGTACCGGCGGATCGATCGTTACGCCGCCCTCGTCGCACGGGCGGAAGCGATTGGCGCGGGGCTACCCGCCGACCGGCGCGACGCCTTCTTCCAGATCGTCCTCTATCCGGTCCGGTCCGCGGCCAACCTCAACACGCGCAACCTGACGCTCGATCTTGCCGCGCTCTACGCCCGGCAGGGCCGGACGAACGTCAACGCCCTGTCCGATCGGGCGCGCGCGGCGCATGCGGGGATCGTCGCGGATACCCGCGCCTATAACGAGCAGAGCAACGGCAAATGGCGGCATATCATGGACATGGCGCCGCGGCGCCTGCCGGTATTCGCCGAACCGCCCTATCCGAAGATCGACCTGCCCGCCGCGCCCGGCTGCGTCGTGGACGCAAGCGAGCTCGTCTTCGTCACCGGAATGGCGGCCAGTCACCCGGCGACGATCCGGAGCAACGGTCAGCCGGCGGACTGGTCGATCGGCGCCGCCCCCGGGCTGGTGGCGGACGCCTCCTCGGGGCGGCTGGAGGCGGGTAACGGGTTCGAGCGGAGGGTGATGTTCCGCTATGACGGCAAGGGGTCGATCGGACCTGCGACCGTTCGCTGTCAGGGCAAGACCTACCGCTTGACGCCCCGCCTCATGCCCGCCGCTCCGGCGGGTGCGCCGGTCGCCTACCAGCGCGTCATCTCGCTCGCGCCGACCGATGCGGACGGACCCGTGCCCGGCGGCTGGGAGCAGGTCCCCGGTCTCGGATCCCGCGGCACGGCGTTGCGCACGCGACTGACGCTGACGTCGGCCGGGCCCGACGATACCCGCACGCCGCTGCGCTACAGCTTCACGACCGGTGCGGAAGCGGATGCCGAATTGCGGATCGTCGGGTTGCCGGTGCACCCGCTCACGTCGGACACCCGGCTGCGCATCGGCGTGCGCGTGGACGACGGGGCATTGCAGGTGCTCGACTACGAAACGCACGGACGGAGCGAGGAGTGGAAACGGAACGTCCTGTCGAACAGCGCGGTCCGGTCGCTGCGCCTCGCGACGCTGGCGCCCGGCAGGCATCAACTGCGCCTGTATGCGCTCGACCCCGGCTTCCTGCTCGACCGCATCGACCTCAGGCTGGATGGCGCACCCGACTCCTATGGCGCGCCGCTGACCCGATGAAATCCGATGAGAGGACATGGTCCCGTATGACGTCAGTCTCGTTCACGCCCTGCGTCAAGGCGGAGCCGCGCTGATGCCACGCATCACCGACGCCAGCGTCATCGTCACCGGACCCGGCCGCAATTTCGTCACGCTGAAGATCACCTGCGACGACGGCACGACCGGCCTCGGCGATGCGACGCTCAACGGCCGCGAGATGGCCGTCGTCAGCTACCTGACCGAACATGCCGTGCCGTGCCTGATCGGCCGCGACGCGCACCGGATCGAGGATGTCTGGCAGTATCTCTACAAGGGTGCCTATTGGCGGCGCGGCCCCGTGACCATGACCGCGATCGCCGCGGTCGATACCGCATTGTGGGACATCAAGGGCAAGATCGCCGGCCTGCCGGTCTATCAGTTGCTGGGCGGCGCATCGCGCGACGGCTGTCTCGTCTACGCCCATGCCAGCGGCGTGACGATCGGGGACACGATCGCCGCCGCCAAAACCGCGATCGGCGACGGCTATCGCGCGGTACGGCTGCAATGCGGCGTCCCGGGACTGCCGTCGACCTATGGCGTCGCCAGGCCCGGCGAGCGCTACGAGCCGGCCGATGGCGCGTTGCCGACCGAGAGCGTCTGGTCGACGCCGCAATATCTGCGCATCGTGCCGGAGCTGTTCCGGGCCGCGCGTGAGGAATTGGGCTGGGACGTCCACCTGCTGCACGACATCCACCACCGCCTGACCCCGATCGAGGCGGGGCGGCTGGGCCGCGATCTGGAACCCTGTCGCCCCTTCTGGCTGGAAGATCCCACGCCGGCCGAGGATCAGGACGCCTTCCGTCTCGTCCGTCACCACACCACCACCCCGCTCGCCGCCGGCGAGGTGTTCAATTCGATCTGGGACTGCAAGGCGCTGATCGAGAACCAGCTGATCGATTACATCCGCGCGACCGTGGTGCATGCAGGCGGCATCACCCACCTGCGCCGGATCGCGGCGCTGGCCGATCTGTACCAGATCCGCACCGGCTGCCACGGCGCGACCGACCTCAGTCCGGTCGCGATGGCGGCGGCGCTCCATTTCGGCCTGTCGGTGCCCAATTTCGGCATACAGGAACACATGCCGCATACCGCAGAGACCGATGCCGTCTTCCCGCACGCCTATCGCTTCGCCGACGGCCTCATGCATCCGGGCGATGCGCCGGGTCTGGGCGTGGACATCGACGAGGCACTGGCTGGGGAATATCCCTATAGCCGCGCCTATCTGCCGGTGAACCGTCTGCAGGACGGCACGATGTGGAGCTGGTAGGGATGACGACCCTGCCCGCCGGGGATGCCGCAAGGCCGCGCGGTCGTACCCGCTGGATCGTCTGTGCGCTGCTGTTCGCGGCAGTCGCGCTGAGCTACATCGATCGGCTGGTGCTGCCGACGCTCAAGCCCGAGCTGCAGGCGCGATACCGGTGGAGCGAACAGGGCTACGCCGACCTGGCGATCGCATTCCAGGCGGCGTACGGCATTGCGTACGTGCTGTTCGGCCGGTTCGTCGACCGGTTCGGTGCGAAAATTGGTTATGCGGTGGCGGTGACGATCTGGACGATCGGGCATGTCGCGCATGTGTTGTTCACCAGCGCGAGCGGAATGATCTGGGCAAGGCTGCCGCTGGCGATCGGCGAAGCGGGAGCGTTTCCGGCGGCGCTGGCGGCGGCGAACGAATGGTTCCCGCAGCGCGAGCGCGCGCTGGCGATCGGCATCTTCAACGCCGGGTCCAACGTCGGCGCGATCCTGACCCCGCTGATCGTGCCGGCGATCGCCGTCGCCTTCGGCTGGCGGATGGCGTTCGTGGCGACGGGCGCGCTCACCGCGCTGTGGCTGGCGGCGTGGCTGATCTTCTATCGCAGCCCACGGCGGCACCCCCGTGTGACGCCGGAAGAACTGGCGTGGATCGAGAGCGACCCGGTCCCGGCGGCGCAGCCCGTGCGCTGGCGGACGCTGCTGCGGCTGAGGCAGACCTGGGCCTATATGCTCGCGCGGTTCATGATCGATCCGATCTGGTGGACCTTCCTGTTCTGGCTGCCGGATTTCTTCAATCGCCAATATGGCGTCCGAATGCTGGATTTCGGGCCGCCCCTCGTCGCGGTCTATGTGCTGGCCGATGTCGGATCGATCGCAGGTGGCTGGGGATCGTCGCGTCTGCTGGCGCGCGGTGCCAGCGCCAACCGGGCGCGCAAGACCGCAATGGCGGCATGCGCGGTGTTCGCCTTGCCGATCATCTTTGCCGCGCAGGCGCCCGGCCTGTGGTGGGCGGTCGTGGCGATCGGCATGGCCTGCGCCTGTCACCAGGGTTTCTCCGCCAACGTCTACGCCATTCCCGGCGATCTGTTTCCACGCGGGATGGGCGGATCGGTCATCGGTCTCGGCGGGCTTGCCGGAGCGATCGGCGGCATGCTGATGGCGAAGTTCGCCGGTACGATCCTTGCCGGGGTCGGCAGCTATGGTCCGATATTCGCGGTGGCGGGCTGCGCCTATTTCGCCGCCCTGCTGGTCGTTCATCTGCTGATCCCGCGCTACACGCCGGTCGATCGGGAGCGGCTGGCGTGAGGGGGAAGCGATGCCGGATTACCCCGTAGACGCCCCGCTGCGCACACGCCCGTTGACCATGGTCGCGATCGCGAGATCGCCGGTGACGTTGAGCATCGTGCGGCACATATCCAGCAGACGATCGACGCCGAGCACGATCCCGATCGCGGCCGGCGGCACACCGACCATGCCGAGGATCAACGCGATCACCGGCAGCGAGCCTGCCGGAACCCCGGCGGTGCCGATTCCGCCCAGGATGCACACCAGCATCACCATTCCCTGCTGGCCGAGCGAAAGCTCCACACCGAAGAATTGCGCGAGGAAGATCACGGTGACGCCCTCGAAGATCGCCGTGCCGTTCTGGTTGGCGGTGGCGCCGATCGTCAGCACGAAGCGTGCGATCTTGCGCGGCAGCTTGAGTTCGGTCTCGGCGATGCTCAGCGACGTGGGCAGAGTGGCGTTCGAACTTGCGGTCGAGAACGCCATCACCATCGCCTCGCGCGCGCCGCCGAAAAAGGTTCGCGGACTCATGCCCGCCGCGAACCACACCCCGGCACCATAGACGATCACCAGCTGGAAGGTGATCGCGGCGAGCACGGTCGCCACATACCAGCTCAGCCGGATGAGGATGTCGAAGCCAAACAGCGCGGCGAGGTTGAACATGAAGCAGGCCACGGCGATCGGGGCCAGCCGGATGACGAGGCCGATCAACGCCATGGCCACCTCCAGCAAGCCTTCCACCGCATTCTGGAAGACATGCGTCTTGTCGGTGCGGACGAGCACCAGCCCGATGCCGATCGCGAGTGCGAACACCATCAGCGCGAGAATGTCGTCGTCCGCCGCGGCCTTGACGGCATTCGACGGGATGATGCCGAGCACGGCCTCGACCCCGCCCGGCTGATTACGGCTCGACCCGACGATCGCACCGGCGCCGTTGCCGGCCTGCGCCAGCATGGCCCGGGCCAGCGCGGGGTCGACCCCGCCGCCCGGCCGGATCACGTTGACCAGCACCAGCGCGACGATCACCGAGATCGTGGACAGGACGAGCGTGAATGCGAGCGTGCGCAGCCCCACCCGCTTGAGCGAGGCGATATCCCCCATTTCGGCGACGCCGGTAACCAGAGCCGAGAACAACAGGGGTATCACCAGCATGAACAGCAGGCGCAGGAACACCTGCCCCGCCGGGCCGGTGACATAGGTAGTAATCGTCTTCACCCATGTCGCGTCCCCCGCCGTCAGGTTGACGACGAGGCCGCCGACAAGACCGATGGCAAAGCCCGCGAGCATCTGGAAGTGAAGCGGAAACCGCGGTGGGGCCGGCGTGTCGGTCTCGGTCTCGCTCATGCAAACTCCAGCGCGAACAGTTGGCCCTGCCCGGACCATGACACGGATCGTGCAGCGGAGCGACGGCAGTTCGCATGACGCGTCGGCCCCGGCCTGCGGACGCCGGGAGCGACGCGATCAATGCGGCGCGGGCGCCGGTCCAGTGGTCTTCCGCAACACGAGTTCGGCAGGCACCACCACCGGCGCGGCGGGAGCATCGCCGGTGCGCCGCTGTTCGATGATGAGCTGCACCGCGCGGGCGGTGACGGCCGCGATCGGCTGGACGATCGCCGTCACCGGCGGATTGGCGTACCGCATGGACGGGGTATCGTCGAAGCTGATGAGCGACAGGTCCGCCGGCACGCACAGGCCGCGCTCTTCGGCGACGAGCAATGTGCCGAGCGTCATCTGGTCGTTGCTCACCACCAGCGCCGTCACGCGGTCCTTCAGCGCGAGCAGATGTTCTGCGGCGGACCGGCCCGATGCATGACTGAAGTCGCCGGTGGCGAGCAGATCGTCCGTGCGCAGCCCCGCACGTTCCATCGCCGCACGCCAGCCGTCGATCCGCCAGCCGCTCAGCTCGTAATCGGCGGGACCGGCGACGAAGCCGATCCGGCGATGCCCCAGTTCGATCAGATGTTCGGTCGCGATCCTTGCCGCGCGTTCGTCGTCCATCGTCAGCTTGATGCCGCCGCCGGGCCGCACCGAGCCGATCCGCGCGAAGCTGATCCCCTGCGTCGCCAGCAGATCGACGATCTGGCGATTGCCCGAATGCGGCGGGGTCAGGACGATGCCGTCCGGCTGCACGGCGGCGATCGCGGCGAGCAGTTCGCGTTCCAGCTGGTCGCTATGCGTGTCGACCAGTTCGATGATCATGCGATAGCCGTGCTCGGCGCAGGTCAGCATGCCGCCCAACAGCATCTGGTCGACCCAGTCGGTGCCCTGCCGCAGCCGCCAGTCGGCGATCGTGCGTTCGCGGTCGTTGAGTGCGAGAATGAAATAGGAATGCGCACCGGCCATCCGCTGCGCCGCCAGCGACGGCACATAGCCCAGACGATCGATCGATTCCTGTACCCGGAGCGCCATTTCCGGCCGGACGTTCGGCGCCTTGTTGACGACGCGGCTGACCGTCTGCAACGACACGCCCGCATCGGCGGCGACGTGCTTGATGGTGACCGACTGCCGCCGTTTCGATACGACCATCGGCTAGCGCGACGCGCCGCAATAGCGCGCGACATAGGCGCCGTGTCCGGGCAGCCTCGCCACCGTTCGCCGCGCCGTGTCGCGCAGCGTCTGCAACAACGTCGCCAGCTCGTCGTCGCGCAGCTTGCCGGCGATCGGGTGCCAGCTCTGCGGCATGATTCCCTGCCCCATCATCACCTGCACCCAGCTGTTTTCGGCGAACAGTTCCTCGTTGCGGCGAAAGACGCGGCCCGTGTCGCGGAACAGCTCGATCTTCTGCGCCAGCGTGTCCGGGATCTCCATCGCCGCGCATTGCCGCCAGAACGGGCTGTCGCGGCGTTCGGTTACCTTGTAATGCAGGATCAGGAAGTCGCGGATCTGCAGCATGTCCTGATGCTGCTGGTCGTTGAATTCGGCGATGTCGCGCGGCGACACCGGACCCGCCGGCATCATCCGGATCAACCGCAGGATCGCGCGCTGGATCAGATGGATGCTGGTCGATTCCAGCGGCTCCATGAACCCGCCGGACAGGCCGATGGCGATACAATTGCGATGCCATTGCTTGCGCCGCGCGCCGGTGACGAAACGCAATTTGTTGGGCTGGGTCAGCACCGGGCCGGTCAAATTGCCGAGCAGGCGTTCCAGCGCCGCGTCGTGATCGAGGTAGCGGCTGCAATAGACGATGCCGTTGCCGGTGCGATGCTGCAACGGGATACGCCACTGCCAGCCCGCATCGTGCGCCATCGCGCGGGTGAAGGGCGGCGGCGGCCCGGCATTCTCGGTCTGCACCGCGATCGCGGCGTCGCAGGGCAGATAGTGCGTCCAGTCGTCGAAACCGGTGTGCAGCGCCTGTTCGATCAGCAACGCGCGGAAGCCGGTGCAGTCGAGGAACAGGTCGCCCTCGATCCGCGTGCCGGAATCGAGCACCAGCGCTGCGATGTCGCCGCTCTCGCCGTGCAGCTCGACGCGGGCGATCCGACCCTCGACCCGGCGCGTCCCGTCCGCTTCCGCCATCTTGCGCAGGAACTGGCCGTATAACGTGGAGTCCAGCTGATAGGCATAGTTCATGCCCTCGTCGGGCAGGTGCGCGAACCGCCCTTCCGCCGCCGCCAGCAGTTCGAGGCAATAATCGTCGTAGGGCTCGGTATGCCCCTTCTCCCGGCCATGGAGCCAGAAGTGCTGGAACCCCGCCGACCAATGATCCTTGCCGGTCAGGCCGAAGGAATGGAAATAGCTCTCGCCCGCGGTCTTCCAGCCGTCGAACATGATGCCGAGCTTGAACGTCGCCTGCGTCGCCCGCATGAAATCGGCTTCGTTGATGCCGAGCAGGCGGTTGTAGGTGACGAGCGGCGGAATGGTCGATTCGCCCACGCCGACGGTCCCGATCGCGTCGGATTCCACCAACGTCAGATCGACGGTGCGCCCCATCGTCCGGGCGATCGCCGCGGCCGCCATCCAGCCGGCGGTGCCGCCGCCGGCGATGACGATGCGACGGGCGGGTGCCGCGCCGCTCATCGGCTGAGCGCCCGCAACAGGAAGGCGCGCAGCCGGCCTGCGCTTTCGGCGGTGAGCGTCGACAGGATGCTCCGCGCCTGTTCGGGAATATGCGCGACTGCTGCCGCATCATTGTCGAACACGTAATAGTCGAACATCTCGCGCCAATGCCTCTTCTGATCCTCCGGCAGGTCGCGCACCGCGAGGATCGCGTGGTTGAGCGCGTCCTGCGGTTGCCCCAGCCAGCGCGGCGTCGTCCGCCACCAGTAATTCACCAGCACGTTGAACGTCGCCTGCCCCTCGACGTGATGCCACCACATCGCCGGAATATAGAGTGCGTCCCCCGCCTCCAGTTCGGCGACCTGCGCGTGGGCCAGCGCATCGTGGAACTTCGGGTGGGCGGTGAAGTCGGGCGCGTGGAAATCAACCATACTCACCGCACGCCCAGCCGGCGTGTTGTCGATCGGCCCCAGATACAGGTTGCGGAACTGTTCGCGCGGGAAGAGCGTGAAGCGCCGCCGGCCGACCGCGACGCAGGCGAGGTTATCGGGCACGTCGTTGTGCGCGGCGATCCGCGTCCGCGTGCCCATCCAGATGCTGGCGAGCGGCGCGCGGTCGCCGAGATCGATATGGTTCGCCTCTTGCAGCCCGTAGAAATAGCCCTGCATATCGATCGAGGCGAGATAGATCGGCCGGGGGTCGCCGCTCTGCTCGCTCGCGTCGATATGCGCGAACACCTCGTCCAGCTTCGTCTTGAAGGTGGCGAAGTTCATCGCCATCGCCTCGTCGTAGAATAGTCGGCCGTCGCTGCCGCTCGCGCCCACGGAGACGGTGAACGGCACATCGCGGCGGTGATCGAGGAGGTAGCGGCGCGCCTCCGCTGCGGATCGCCGCCCGGCCTGCACCAGCGGCCAGTCGGCGGCCAGCCCGCGGACGACGAACGGGCGGTCGGCGGTCCGCAGCGCCGCATCGAGATCCGCGGCATCCGCCACCACGCGTTCGGGAACGTGGGGCAAGCCTGCGAAAATATCGGTGTTCCGGTCAGTCACTGCCCAGCATCTGGTTCTTGCGCGCGATCAGCCCCGGCAGATTGCCCTGCGATGCCAGCGCCATGAAGATCGGCATCAGATGCCCGCCCCGATGCAGGTCGTCCAGCGCGCTGGCATCGAGCCCGCGCAGCCGATCCTCGTCGATGACGTGAAAGCCGACGAGGTTGTTGATCGACCCGTCGTCCAGTGGCACTTCGAGCATCAGCGGTTCGAGCAGGTCGTGCCGATCGAGCGCGGCGAAGAACGCGGCGCTGCCCCGGTAGCCCGTATCGAGCGCGCCCAGTTTTTCGATCCGGTCTTCGAGGAAGGCGGAGGGGGCGCCATCGTCTTCGAACAGTCGCGATCCCTCGCTCGTGCCGATCCGCGGGCTGGCCATGTCGATATGCACCTGCGCGCCTTCGCCGCCCGATGGCGAGCCGCCGATCAGCAGCGGCTGGATCTCGATCGCCAGCGGAATATAGCGCGCGTTCCAGCCGTCGGCGGAAAGATACAGGTTCTCGCCATTCTCGAACCCGAACAACGCGAGGGCGACGGTCGAGCCATCTTCGATATTGCGGCGGAACAGGATCAGGTAATCGCTCTGCACGCGTCGGAATTCGTCGGGAACGATCAGGCAGCTCATGATCGCATCGCCGAAGGCGGCGCCGCGATCGTGCCGGACACGCGTCTCGCCGTGCATCGCAGCGGTCAGAATGGCGTGGTCCGGCATGTCGTTCCTATCCAGTCGTCGTTGGCCCGCCTGTCCCACGCGGACACGGCCATGCCGCGCGGGCAGACCTATCCCTTGTCACCGCCGCGGCAAGACGAAAAGCGCCATGCGTTCGGAAACCATGGCTCCTTTCGTCCGCCGCGGCGGACGGAATCAGAAGCTGAACCGGACGCCGCCCGAATACCGCGCGTCCTGCTTCACCACGAACGTCACGTTGCGATCCGACCGGCGATGACCGCGGCGGTCAGCACCCAGCAGGTTGATCGCCTCGGCAAAGACGGTCAGGCCCGGCACCACCTCGACACTGGCACTCGCATCGACTTGCCCGTAATCCTCGGTGTAGAATGGGTTGATGCCGCCCCCGGCGAGGAATTCGGCGCGCCAGTTGTACGACACGCGCGCCTGGATACCGTTCTTGTCGTAATAGGCGCTGGCATTGGCGCTGTCGGACAGGCCGTTGACCGCGAATTGCGACACGCTGGCAGGCAGCGCATTGTTATAGTCGCGGTTGCCGTTGACGAGCGTGTAGTTCAGCTGCGTACCGAACCCGGTGTTCCAGAAGCTGTGCTGGATCGCGAATTCGAAGCCGTTGATCGTCGCGGTCTCGTCGCTGTTGAACGGTGTCGAGATCACGAAATTGACCGGGGCATCGTCGGCTCGACCGAGGATGGTGCCGTTGACGACGCTGCCCGGAAAGTTCGCGCCGATATAGTCGCGGATCTGCGCGAAGGTCGCCCCCGCACCCAGTGCCGCCAGCGCCGCCCGGTACCGCGGACCGTTCGCCGGATTGGTCAGGCCGAATGCCGGGCCGTTGACCTGCGTGCTGCCGATGTAGTTCGAGACGTTCTTGCGGAAATAGCCGACCGACATGTAGCTTTCGGGGGTGTAATACCATTCCGCCGACAGATCGATGTTCTTGGACTTGTAGGGCACAAGATTAGGGTTGCCCTGCGCGCCCGTGCCGCCGCCGACGCGGAACAGCTGGTCGAGCGTCAGACCGCCCTGCAGCGAACCGTAATCGGCGCGCGTGATGGTGTGGCTGTACGATGCGCGCAGCTTGACGTTGCGGATCGGCTGGACGTCGAAGTCGACCGACGGCAACCATTCGTCATAGCTGCCCGAGAAGGTCGTGAAGTCGCTGTTGCCCGAATAGACGATGTTGAATTCGTTCTGCGAATTCTGGCGCGTGCCGGTCGGGATCGGCACCAGCGCCGACGATTTCACCGTCGTGTTCTCGTAGCGCAGGCCGGCGATCAGGTGTGCCGGATTGTCGAACAGATCGAACGTGTTGTTGATCTGCAGATACGGCGCCACCGTCTTTTCACGGATACGGCGATCGGTGGTGTAGGGAGTCAGGCAATTCCCGTCCCCGCCGCAGATCTTGTACGTCTGGTCGAGCAGACCGACGACCTGTTCGAAGCTGTAGCCGTAGAACGTCTTGGCGATATCCGCGCTGCCGACGCCGCTGACGCCCTTGAACTTGCCGGGGATATCGATCGCCTTGAAGATATCGTCGGGCAGCAGCGCCGCCGCCGCCGCACGCTGCGCTGCGCTGTCACCGCCGGTGCCGCCCCAGGTATCGTTCTGGAGCACGCCATAGGCCGAGCGCACCTTGTTGTCGGTGAAGGTGAAGCCCCAGTCGAGCGAGTCGAGGAAGCTGCCGTCGTGATCGTAATGGCCCTTCAACTGGACCTGATTGATCCGGTCGCGGAAGTAGGCATTGCGGAACGCATTGCCCGTCGGCACGATCAGCGCCGCGTTGAGCGGGTCGATCCCCGGCTGCATCTGGTACGAGATGACCGGCAGGTCGTTCTCGAAATTGATCGTCTGGTTGGCGACACCGAACACGGCGGCGCCGAGCGAGTTGCTGTTGCCGTATTTGTTGGTCGGCTTCGATTCCGCGGTCGAATGATGCGCATCAAGCGTGATCGTGACGCCGCCCGGCGCCTCCCACGTCAAGTTGCCGCCGAGCGACTTGTTCTCGGTGCGATAGGCGGTCAGCGCGCTGGAATAGGACAGATCCTTGGCTTCCGCCGCGGTGAACCGCTCGGTGTAGAACAGCGGGCCGGCGACAGGGCCATCGGTCCATGCGGACGACGTGTCGTTGTGGTTGAACCAGATGCCGACGTTGGCGTTGCGCGTCTTCACCTCGTTGCGCGAATAGGTGTAGTCTACGGTCGCGGTCAGCGCGTCGGTCGGCTTCGCCTGTAACACCAGCTGGCCGTTGATGCGTTCGCGGCTGATGTTGTTGACGTCGTAAGACGCGTTCTGCGGCACTTCGTAGACGTCGGTCGGATCGGGCCGATTGGTGATGTTCCGCGCGCGCGGATCGCCCGGCTGCGCCAGCGAACCCCAATTGTTCTCCGACCCCAGATAACCGTCGCGCCAGCCGACGTTCGCCTGGTTCACCGAGGCACGCCGCTTCTGGTATACGCCGTTCACCAGGATGCCGATACGATCGTCGGCGAAGGTGGTCGAGAAGATGCCGGACACTTCCGGCGTGATGTCGTTCTTGCCGTTCTGCGAGGTGTCGATCACGCCGCGTGCCGCGATCGAGCCGCGCGTGCCGACCTTGTCGAGCGGGCGCGGCGTGCGGATATTGATCGTCGCGCCAATGCCGCCCGACGGCACCGAGGCACGACCGGACTTGTAGACCTCCAGCGCCGCGATGCCTTCCGATGCCAGATTGGCGAAGTCGAACGCGCGCGAACCCGGCGCGCCGTTGCCGTCGCCGATGACTGAGGTCGGCAGCTGGCGACCGTTGAGCACTACCAGGTTGTATTCCGGCCCGAGGCCGCGGACGGTGACGAACGAGCCTTCGCCGTTGGACCGGTCGATCGACACGCCGGTGATGCGCTGGAGCGATTCAGCGAGGTTGGTGTCGGGGAACTTGCCGATGTCCTCGGCCGAGATCGCATCGACGATACCCTGCGCGTCGCGCTTGATGTCGGCGGAGGCACGCAGCGAGGCGCGGATGCCGGTGACGACGATGTCATCCGATTCCGCCGGATCGGTGGCGGCCTGGGCAGGCTGCGGAGCGATTTCCGAAGGACCGGTGTTGCCGACCGTTGCGGCAGCGTCCTGTGCCAAAGCGGCAGCGGGTACGCCGGCGAGGGCGACGACCGAGGTGCCGATGATCAAACGCGAAAGCGAGCGAGCCGTGAAGCCACGCATCCTGTATCCTCCCTTTGCGGCACGCATAGCTCGTGCCTGCTCCTGTGAACGTTCACTTCATTCTTTGCCGAAATTTGTCAAGCGGATGTCGCTGCTATTGTGAACGTTCACCGGATATGCTGTTGATGATGGAACGGTGTGACAAATCTGCACCGCTCGACTGCCGGCAAACCCGGCGATCGGGATCGAGAGGAGAGACGATGTCCAGACTGCTGCAAGTCGCCCTGGCGGGTGCCGCCACGATGGCGTTGATCCACACCGGCGCGGGCGCGCAAACCGCGACGTCGCCGTCCACCGTTTCTGCGGCCGAGGCCCGCGCCCGCGCCGATACGATCGTCGCGCGGATGACGCAGGACGAAAAACTGCTGCTGGTCCACGGCCTGTTCCCGCCGATGGCGGCGGGTAAGAGCCGTAACGAACTGATTCCCTCTGCCGGCCACATCGACGGCATTCCGCGCCTCGGCGTGCCACTGGTCCGTGAAAGCGACGCCTCGCTCGGGGTCGCCAATCAGGTAGAACAGCGGAAGGGCGATGTAGCGACCGCGCTGCCGTCCAGCCTTGCCACCGCGGCGAGCTTCGATCCTGCAGTGGCGCGGGCCGGTGGCGCGATGATCGGATCGGAGGCGCGGGACAAACGGTTCAACGTATTGCTGGCGGGTGGCGTCAACCTGACGCGCGACCCCTGGAACGGGCGCAACTTCGAGTATCTGGGCGAGGACCCGCTGCTGGCGGGTACGCTCGCGGGCGCGCATATCGCCGGCGTGCAGAGCAATCGCATCGTCTCTACGGTCAAACACCTCGCCCTCAACGCGCAGGAGACCGGACGTATGGTCGTCGATGCGCGGATCGGCGAGGCCGCGCTGCGGATGAGCGACCTGCTGGCGTTCGAGATCGCGATCGAGCGCGGCCAGCCCGGATCGGTCATGTGCGCCTACAACAAGGTCAACGGCGACTGGGCGTGCGAGAACGCCCACCTGTTGAACGATGTGCTGAAGCGCGACTGGGGCTATCCCGGCTGGGTCATGAGCGACTGGGGCGCGGTGCATTCCACCGTGAAGGCGGCGAATGCCGGACTCGACCAGCAATCGGGACAGGAACTGGACAAGGCACCCTATTTCGATGCGCCGCTGAAGGCCGCGGTGGCAAAGGGCAATGTGTCGCAGCGTCGTCTCGACGACATGGTCGCCCGCTATCTCACCGGGCTGATCCAGACCGGGGCCTATGACGCGCCGATGCCCGCCGTCGCAGTGACACCGCTCTACGCCCGCAACGCCGAGGTCGCGCAGCGCGCCGCAGAGGCCGGAATCGTGCTTCTGAAGAATCAGGGCAACGTGCTGCCGATCGCACGCACCGCAAAACGGGTCGTGGTGATCGGCGGCAATGCCGATGTCGGCGTATTGTCTGGCGGCGGATCGTCGCAGGTCCGCTCGGTCGGCGGTGCACCCGTCGAGACCCCGCTCGCCTATGGCGGATCGGCATCGTTCGCGCGCATCACCTATCATGCCTCCTCGCCGCTCGCCGCGTTGCGCAAGGCATTGCCCGGCGCACAGGTGACGTGGATGGACGGCCGCAACTTCAACGCGACCGTCGATGCCGCCAGGGGCGCCGACATGGCGATCGTCTTCGCCACGCAATGGACGAGCGAGGCGGACGACGTGCCCAACCTGCGCCTGCCCGACCATCAGGACGCGCTGATCGCCGCCATTGTCGCGGTGCAGCCCCGCACGGTCGCGGTGCTGGAGACGGGCGGGCCGGTACTGATGCCGTGGATCGACAAGGTCCCGGCGGTCGTGGAGGCGTGGTATCCCGGCCAGCGCGGAGGCGAGGCGATCGCCAATATCCTGACCGGCAAGGTCAATCCGTCGGGCCGTCTGCCGATCACCTTTCCCGCCGATGCATCGCAGCCGGTGCGCCCCCGTCCGGTCGGCCTCGATCGCCTGACCGGGCTGGACGCCGCCGCCGCGGCCGATCCGGGTGCCGCATCGACGCATGTGCTAGAAAGCTTCCCGGTCGATTACGTCGAGGGGGCCGATGTCGGCTATCGCTGGTACGACCGGAAGCGGATGACGCCGCTGTTCCCGTTCGGTCACGGCCTCACCTATACCAGCTTCGCCTATCGCAACCCGGTCGTCACCGGCGGCCGGACGCTCAGCGTGACCTTCGACGTGATCAACACCGGCGCGCGTGCGGGTGCCGACGTGCCGCAGATGTACGTCGCGAAAGAGGCAGGCGGCGCACCGATGCGACTGGCGGCGTTCACCCGCGTCACGCTGAAACCCGGCGAGACGCGGCGCGTGACGCTGACCGCGGAACCGCGCATCGTCGCCGATTACGACGTGAAGCTGCCCGGCTGGCGGATCGATGCCGGCCGCTATCGCGTCGCGCTGGGTCGCAACGCCGCCGACCGGACGATGGTGTCCGCCGCCACGGTGGAGGCCGCGACGATGAAACCCTGACGGGGTTCACTCCGCCGGAGCAGCAGTTGCCGCGACGGCACAACGCGGGCAGGGTCGCGGGCCGATGACCTTGCCGTCTCCACCGCGCCGATCACCCGTCTTCCTGCTCGTGTTCGCGCTGGCGAACGTCGGCGGCGTCATCGCATACCTGCCGCTGCTGACGCTGCTGCTGCCGCTGAAGATCGAGCTGCTGAGCGGACCCGCGCGGATCGGCGTCTTCACCGCCTGCGTCACCGCCGGGGCGATCGCCGCCAGCGGATCGGGCATCCTGTTCGGCTGGCTGTCGGACCGGTCGATGCACGGCGGCATCGGTCGACGTGGCTGGATCACGGCCGGCCTGATCGCGACCGCCGCCAGCTATGCGCTGGTCGCGCTGGCGACAACTCCGGTGCAGATCGTACTGGCGGTGGTCGCGTTCCAGCTGGCGGTAAACGCGCTGCTCGCGCCGATGATGGCGATCATGTCCGAAGAGATACCGGACGCACAAAAGGGGGTCGCGGGCGGCCTGCTGTCGCTCGGCAGCCCGGTCGCCTCGGGCGTATCGGCCTTGCTGGTCGGACAGGCGATGCTGCCGGAGGCGGCACGGTTCGCGCTGATCCCCGTCGCAGTGGCCGCCTGCCTGTGTCCGCTGCTGGTCAGCCGCCGGCACCTTGTGGTCCACTCCCCCTGCCCCGATGACGGCGAGGCCACCAGCCGGCCGCTTCCTCGCCGCGATCTCGCCGTGGCCGGCATGTCGCGATTGCTCGTGCAGATCGCGGGCGTGGTGACGCAGGCCTATCTGCTGTATTATTTCGAAAGCATCCCGACGGACGGGTCGCGGGCCGATCTGCCCGCGCGGATCGGCCATCTGCTGACGCTGGCATTCCTGCTGCCGCTGCCAATAGCGCTGGTGCTCGGCCGACTGTCGGACCTGACGCGGCGGCGCAAACCGTTCCTGCTGATCGCCGCCGGCGTGGCGTCGGCCGGGCTGATCGGCATGGCGGGCGCGACCGATTGGGCCAGCGGTGCCGCCGGCTTCGTCGTCTACGCGATCGGATCGTCGGTGTTCGTCGCGCTCCACGCCGCCTTCGCGATGCAATTGCTGCCCAGCCCGGCGCACCGCGGCCGCGATCTGGGCCTGCTCAATCTCGCCAATACGCTGCCGTCGCTGCTCGGGCCGCCGCTGACGTGGATGCTGGCGACGCCGCATGATTTCAGCGCGGTGCTGCTGACGCTGGCCGTGCTGACGCTGGGCGGTGGCCTGGGGATGCTGTGCGTCAGGGCGTGGCGCTAGCCCAGTAGCGGACGTAGTCGACGCTCATCCGCTGCGGCAGAACCGCGTCGTCGATACCCTCCGCCCCACCCCAGTCGCCGCCCACGGCGAGGTTGAGGATCAGCTGGTACGGCCGGTTGAAAGGCCATGCCGCGGTGCCACCCGGCCGATCGTTGACCACACGCATGTAGCCGCGTCCGTCGACGCCGATCAGGATCGCATCGCGCCGCCAGTCGAGCTGATAGGTGTGGAAGGCGGTACAGGCCGTCGACACCCTCACCTGCGCACCGCGCTGCGTGCCCTTGGCGTGATTGTAGGCTTCGCTGTGCAGCGTCGCATGGACGACGTTCGGGTCCCATCCGACCATCTCCATGATGTCGATCTCGCCCGCCGCAGGCCATACACCGCTGGACGGCAGCAGCCAGATCGCCGGCCATGTCCCGCGCCCACAGGGCAGGCGCGCACGGATCGCGTAGAAACCGTAGCCGAAGGCCTTGCGGCTGACGAGCTTGGCCGAGGTATAGCTCTGGCCGCTCCAATCCGCCGCGCGCGCCCTCGACAGGGTTTCCTTGCGCGCCTCGATCACCAGCGATCCGCCGGCGACCCTCGCGTTGTCCGGCCCGTAATATTGCCGCTCGTGATTGTACCAGCCTGCTGCGTTACGCGATCGGTCGAACGTCCATTGCGAGCGGTCGACGCGCACGCCGTCGAACTCGTCCGCAAAGCTCGGACGCACGGCGGGTTGCGTCATCGGCACGTCGACGTGATGGTCGGACGCGCCGAGTGTCTGCGGCGCGGGCTGCGCCAACTGCGCGGCAAGGGCGAACAGCAGCATCACGGCGCCTGCGTGGTGGCAGGATAATGCGTCAGCGTCTGGCGGATCGCGCCCGGTCGCGCCGCGGCACCCGCGTCATTGACCAGATGCGCGATGGTCCCCTTGCCGCCGCCGAGCGAGATGGTGGTGACATTCGCGATCCGTACGCCGGGCGTATGGGGCACCTCGACCGCGCTCTCCAGCACGATGCCCGGGTCGGCCGTGAAATTGGCGTAGATGCCCATCCCCGTCGCCTGATGCGTCCGTACCGTGTCGGCCACCTTGTACGCCGCCCAGCCGCGCGTTCTGCCGGCCATATAGGCGGCCTGATTGGGCGGATCGTAGGGGAGTTCGTTCTGGTAGAAATAGGTGCGCCCCCGCTCGCCGTTCCATATCGTCTGGTACCGGCGGAAATGCTCGACGAACAGGCCGTAGAGTGTAACGTCGCTGCCGTTCACCACCAGTCCCTGGTTGCCGACGCTCTCCGACCAGCCGACGTGAACGCGCCCGCCCGCCCGATCGCCGTGGTCCGCACGCCAGATCCACAGGTGGTCGCCAATGACATGGTGGCTGTTGATCTCCAGACAGGTGTCGGCATTGCCCACGGAAGCGCCACCGACGCGGAAGAACAGGTCGGCGAGCAATGTCGGCGCGACGCGGTGATCGCGCGCCGATCCGCGCGGGCCGATCTCGACCAGCACCGGCGACATTGTCGGACCCGCGTCGATCAGCAGGCCGGCGATCGTGACCCCGCCGACGTCGGCGACCCGGATCGCCTGCGTACCCCCTTCGGCCAGCAGCGTCGCGAGGCCAAGGCCGAGCAGGATCGTGCCGGGACGAACGACACGGATCGGCTCGCGAAGCCGGTAGATGCCCGGGGTGAACAGCACGTGCCGGCCGGCGGCGAGCGCGGCGTTGATCGTCGCGGTTGGCATGCCGGCCCGCGCGATCAGGAAACGCGACAGCGGCACGGCGTCCGGCGTGCCATCGGATGCGTCCCAGCTTACCCCGGTCGCATCGTGGCGCAGCCGGGGGACCATGACCTGCCACGATCCCGCCGCGTCGATCGCGAGGAACGGCTTCTCGCGGATCAACGGCACGGTCGGCAGTGTCGTGTGCGGCGGTTCCGGAAAGCGCGATGGCGGCGCACCCGCGACACCCATGAACATCATGTTCCAGTTCGATCCCACCCATGCCCCCAGATGGCTGTTGCGGGTGAACCATTGCTGCTGGCTGCCCGACCGTACGGTGCCATCGATCCGGCAGTCGGCCATGAACCCGCCGCTCGACCAGCCGCCGTCGTCGAGTGCGAGGTCGCCGTACAGGTGCATGCGGCGATATGGCGCGGCCTGCGACACCGCCCAGCGATCGCGCCCGTCGGGCGGCCGGACCGCGCAATTCTCGACGCTGCGCCAGAAGTTGACCAGCGCCATGCCGTCCGCCCAATCCGCCTCGGCATGGATATGGCCCTCAATCGTCACGTCGTCGGGACGGATGCCAAGGCCCGCGACCTGCGTGAAGAAGCCGACGTTGACGTCGACGGCATAGCGGCCGGGCTTGAACAGGATGGCATGGCGTGCGTCGGTGAAATGCGCACGCTCCTGTGCACGGAACACCGTGTCGAGCTTCGCCTGGATCGCGGCGGCGGACATCGCAGGATCGAACACCAGCACATTGGGTCCCAGATCGGGTTCCGATGCCGTCGCGGCGTCCGCCTCACCGATCCCGGCCAGTCCCACGGTCGCCGCCGCCAGTCCGCCCAACACCGTGCGGCGATCCGGCTGCATGTCGTGCGATGGATATGCCATCCTCTTGCTCTCCCGGCATTTTCTTCCCGGATATCGACGTAACGATGTCGTCCGTTCCCGCAAGCGCCGGATAAGGTCGGTGAGGTGCTACGTCAGTGAGAGGAAGGCGGTCACCGTCAGTCGACCGCGCACGGGATCGGCGCTCAGCACCGCATCCGGCGCGATCGCGCCGCTGTGCAGCAGCGCGCTACGATAGACCAAGGCGCGATTGTAGCGTGCGTCGATCCGGTCGATCTCCTCGAACAATCGCGTCGATCCGGCGACATAGCCGGGGTCCGGTGCCCCGCCATGACGCAATTCGGCGTTGAGCTGCCCGAAATAGATCGGCGAGCGCGCCTGATCGACCGTTTCGAACCCGGTCGAACGATGGCGGAAAAAGGCGGTGCCGTCGCGATCCTCCGGCGACAGATAATGGACCAGCGCGATCCGGCGAAGATCGACCGCATCCATATGCGGCAATCGCTGCGGCAGGGTCAGGCGATCGGGCAGCGTCGTCACGATCGAATAACTGGCGTCTATCCACGCCATCCCGTCGTCGTGACCGAACGCGTCGGCCAGCGCCGTCTCCAGCACCGGCGCGACATCCGTGAGATAATCCGCCGGCAGATCGGCGCGGATCCCCGGATAATGGTGGACGCCCGGCCGGAACGCCGTCGCCGCCGCCAGTCGCCTCAGCGTGTCGGGATCGGGGTGGAACGCGTCGATGATCGCGATCGGCTGGCCCTCGCGACCGATCCGCCGGACAGCGATATCCGGCGCAGTCATACTATCCCGGCGGCCTCGGTTTTCATGCCCCCTGCATAAAGGGCAGTGCACACTGTGATCCAGTCCTAACCGATGACCGGAATTTGCGAGCGCACGTGCGGTATTGACGGATCTCGATCGACGGCACCAACCACGATTTCGGGTGGCCGGCGGCGGATTGCCGGTCGACGTGACCGGACCGCGCGATGCGCCATCGGCATGGCATGTGATCCGCCGGGCAAAGCGTGACCGGTTACGGTCGCACCCGACATCAGCAATGATACCGCATGGAATCGTCGCAATCGGAATTGGTCGCAGTCCGGGCAGGCAGGCTGCGGGGGCACAGGGTCGGTGATCTCACCGTCTATCGGGGCATTCCCTATGCCGCGGCCCCGGTCGGCCGACGGCGTTTCGCCGCGCCTGCGCCGGCCGAATCGTGGGACGGGATCCGGGAAGCGGTCGAGCCGGGGCCGAATGTGCCGCAGCGCACGCGGGTCGTACCCGGCCTCGATGCCGCACCACTGATCGGCCGCGGCTGGGCGAAGGGTGACGACTATCTCGCACTGGACATCTGGCAACCGGCAGGCGAACGGACCGGATTGCCGGTGATGGTCTTCATCCACGGCGGCGGTTTCGTCGTCGGCAGCAAGAACGCAGCGGTGCAGGACGGCGCGACCTTTGCCCGCGACGGCATCCTGTATGTCGCAATCAACTATCGCATGGGCGTCGACGGCTTTCTGCCGATCCCCGGCGTGCCGACCAACCTCGGCCTGCGCGACATGATCGCGGGGCTGCAATGGGTGCGCGACGAGATCGCGGCATTCGGCGGCGATCCCCGCAACGTCACCGTCTTCGGCGAAAGCGCAGGCGCAATGGCGATCGCGGACCTGATCGCCTCGCCGCTTGCAAAGGGCCTGTTCGCGCGGGCTATCGTCCAGAGCGGCCATGGCGGCATGACGCGCGACGTAGGCGTCGCGCAGCGGCTCGTCCGCAAACTCGCCAAGCTGCTCGATATCACCCCCGACCGCGCCGGCTACGACAGCGTGCTGCCGGGCGATGCCTTGCTGGATGCGGTGGAACAGGTGTCGCTCCCCACCACGCGGCTCGACCTGCGCGGGGCCGACGGCCGCGAACCGGTATTCGGGATCAGCCGTTTCGTCCCCGTGCACGGCGACGACGTGCTGCCGCTGGAACCGCTCGAGGCGCTGAAACAGGGAGCCGGCGCCGAGGTGCAACTGCTGATCGGCAGCAATGCCGAGGAGATGAACCTCTACCTCATCCCCAGCGGTGTGCGCGACAAGCTGGGCAAGCTGCTCGCGTGGTTCGTGCTCCGCAAATCGCAGCCGCGGGCATGGGCAGTGCTCAAGGCATATGGCATGGGTCGCGGCAAAAGCGCGGGTCAGGCGCTGACCGATGCGATGTCCGACCTCGTCTTCCGCTGGCCCGCCCGCCGCTTCGCCGAGGAACATCGCGGCCGCACGCATATGTACGAATTCGAATGGCGATCGCCGCGCTACGATGGCCAACTCGGCGCGTCGCACGGCATGGAGCTGCCGTTCGTCTTCGACAGCCTCGCCACCTGTACAGGCGAAGAGGGCCTGTGCGGCACCGCCCCGCCGCAGGAGCTCGCCACCCGCATCCACGCGATCTGGGTGCAGTTCGCCCGCGACGGATCGCTGCCATGGGCGCCGTTCGATCGCGAGACGCGCACCGTCTACAGGCTTGCCGCCGGCGAAGCGGTGGCCGAACCGAAGATGCCTGCCGCCGCCTTCCTTCCCTGAATCGGAACCGACTATGTATTTCGACCGCCTGCGTCTCGACGGGC
The DNA here is from genome assembly GCA_024072375.1 of Sphingomonadaceae bacterium OTU29LAMAA1. NCBI lineage: Bacteria > Pseudomonadati > Pseudomonadota > Alphaproteobacteria > Sphingomonadales > Sphingomonadaceae > Sphingomonadaceae bacterium OTU29LAMAA1. The sequence continues at coordinate 3,120,492 of CP099617.1, read as the reverse complement.
GCACCGCCTTCGTCACCGGCGGCGCGCAGGGCATCGGATATGCCTGCGCCGATGCACTGGCCGAGGCCGGCGCGCACGTCACCATCGCCGACCGTGATTCCGACGCGATCGGCCAGGCGATGGAATCGCTGAAGGTGAAGGGGCATCACGTCGATGGCGTCATCCTCGACGTCACCGACAGCGCCCGCGTGACGCAGGTTGCAGATGCCGCCGGCGTGGTCGACATATTGGTTAATAACGCCGGCATCGCGCGCAGCGAAACCGCGGCCGAGGATATCGCGGACGAGCATTGGCTCAACGTCCTCGACGTCAATCTGAACGGCACCTTCTGGTGCGCCCGCGCCTTCGGCCGTCACATGCTCGCGCGCGGCCGAGGCAGCATCGTCAACATCGGTTCCATGTCCGGCGTCATCGTCAACCGCCCGCAGCCACAGAGCTATTACAACGCCAGCAAGGCCGCGGTGCACCAGTTGACCAGAAGCCTCGCCGCCGAATGGGCACCGCGCGGCGTGCGCGTCAACGCCGTCGCGCCGACCTATATCGGCACCCCACTCAACGCCTTCGCCGACAAGAGCGGCGAGATGTACAGGCGCTGGATCGATGGCACCCCGCAGGGCCGGCTCGGTGAACCCGAAGAGGTCGCGTCGATCGTCCACTTCCTCAGCTCCGACGCGGCCAGCCTGATGACCGGCAGCATCGTACTCGCGGACGGCGGCTATACCTGCTGGTGATCGGTACACTCGAAATGCCGATCGGCACAGCCGCCGAACCTTTCCGATAGGTTCAAAGGGGCGCACAACCTTTCTGACAGGTGGGCGAAGACTCACCGGCTGTAGAGAGGATTAAAGATGCGCCTTCGTACCCTGTTTGCCGCCTCCACCGCGCTGGCTTTGGCCCTGCCTGCCGTTACCCATGCGCAGGTCGCCGAAGCCCCCGACGCCACCGATACCGCACCCGGCAAGGCCACCGGCCCCGCCCCGCAGACCGGCGATCAGGAGATCGTCGTCACCGCCCGCAAGCGCGCCGAAACCCTGCTCGACGTGCCGATCGCCGCCACCGCAATCAGCGGCAATACGCTGACCGAGCGCGGCATCAATTCGGTACGCGAAGCCGCCACCCTCACGCCCGGCCTCAATATTACCAGCGACGGGTCGGGCCGCGCCTTCGTCTCGATCCGCGGCGTCGGCGTCACGTTGGTCCAGTCGGTGCAGCCCGGCGTCGGCCTGTTCATCAACGGCATCTACCAGCCGAACACGTCCTATTTGAACAACCCGCTGCTCGACATCGACCGGATCGAGGTCCTGCGCGGGCCGCAGGGTACGCTCTATGGCAAGAATACCCTGGGCGGTGCGATCAACGTCATCACTCGCCAGCCCTCGAACGAGGTCGAGGCGCGCGGCAACTTCAGCTTCGCCGGCCCGGACGACAGCTTCCTCGCCTCCGCCTCGGTCAGCGGTCCGATCATCAAGGACGTGCTTCAGGTCCGCCTCGCCGCCGGCCACCGTCAGCAGGACGGGTTCCTCCGCAACACCCTGCTCGGCATCGACGCCAGCCCGTTCAAGACCGACTCCCTGAACGGCACGATCCGCTTCGTGCCGACCGGCGATGTCGTGCTGACGATCAACGGCTATTACGACTGGGTGAAGGGCGCGAACACGCCCTATGCCCGCGTCACCGGGCCGACCAATTATTCGCGCAGCGTCCAGTTCAACGTGCCAAGCCGCGTCGAATATCGCTATCGCGGCGTCAACGCCCGGCTGGAAACACCGATCGACGCGATCAACTCCAAGTTCACGCTCGTCGGGTCGTATGACGCGCGCAACGGGGTGTCGCCCAACACCGACGCCGACTTCGGCCCCGTTGATCTCGCGCGCGCGAACGGCACCGACATGCTCCGCACCAAGACCGTCGAGACCCGGCTCGATACCGAGATCGGCACCACGCTCAGCTCGCTGATCGGCCTGTTCTACAGCCGCGAGGAAACCGGCGCGTTCGATCGCACCCGCATTCTTCCCGCCAACCTGACGCGGTTGACCAACAATGCGACCAAGGCGGACACATATGCCGCGTTCGGCACGCTGTTCTGGAAGCCGAGCACCGCATGGGAGGTCGCGCTGGGCCTGCGGTACGATCACGAGGATCGCCGCGCCAACGGCAACGTTTCGATCAGCGTCGGCGCGGCGTCGCTGCCGACCACCGTCACCACCGCGCAGCTGAAGTCCGATCAGGTCCAGCCCCGCCTGTCGGTCACCCGGCACTGGTCGAGCCAGCTGATGACCTATGCCTCGGTCGCGCGCGGCTATCGCGGCGGCGGCTTCAACGCGCCGACCGCACCGATCCGCCAGTACAAGGGCGACAGTGCCTGGACGTACGAGGTCGGCAGCAAATACGTCTCGCCCGATCGCAAGTTCAGCCTGTCAGGCGACGTCTTCTACAACGATTATAGCGACTATATCGGCCTCAACTCGATCGCTCCCGCAGCGGGTGGCGGCCTCGTCACCGTCGACCTCAATTCCGGCGATGTCGAAAGCTATGGCGCCGAACTGGAAGCGACGCTCCGCCCGGTCAGCAACTGGTCGATCAACGGCAGCGTCACCTACGTCCACGCCCGCCTGACCGATTCCTCGCCCTACACGCTGGTGACGGGACGCCGGCTGTCGTCGGATCGGCTGACCTTCCAGCCCGACTGGTCCGGCAATCTGTACAGCGATTACACCATCCCGATCGGCAACACCGACAGCCTGATGCTGACCGGCGGCGTCACCTTCAAGGGCAGCCGCCTTGCCGGCACGCTCAACGAGACGACGCCGACGATCCTGAAAGGCTATGCGCTGGTCAACACCGCGATCACGTACCGCAGCGGCCCGCTGGAGCTGGCGATCTTCGCCAACAACCTGCTCCAGAAGGATTATTTCGACGCTTACATCGAAAAGACGACGTTGCAGCTCGCCGGGCTGCCCGCGTCCGACCTCGGCATCATCGGCGATCGGCGCCGCATCGGCGCCCGCCTCGGCTTCAGGTTCTGATCCCATGCATATCGAGACGTCCTTCATCCGTGCGGAACTGGACCCGGCGTTCGTCGGACGGCTTCGCGAACGGTTCGGCGCCAGCCTCAACATGTCGGCATCGATGCTGGAACAGCACGGGTCGAACGAGGCGCATTTCGACGTCGTGCTGCCCGACGCGGTCGTGTTCGCACGGTCGACGGAGGACGTCGTCGATCTCGTGAAGCTGTGCGTCGCCGCCAACGTGCCGATCGTACCCTTCGGCGCCGGCACCTCGATCGAGGGCAACGCGGTGCCGGTGCGCGGCGGGGTCAGCGTCAACCTCGGCCAGATGGACCAGATCGTCGCGGTCAACCCGGAGGATTTCGACTGCGTCGTTCAGGCCGGGTGCCGGCGCGAGCAACTGAACGAGCATCTGCGCGACACCGGCCTGTTCTTTCCGATCGATCCCGGCGCCAACGCGACGATCGGCGGCATGGCCTCGACCCGCGCCAGCGGCACCAACGCGGTCCGTTACGGTACGATGCGCGAGGCGGTGCTGAGCCTGAAGGTCGTCACCCCCGACGGCACCGTCATCACCACCGCCCGCCGCGCGCGCAAATCGGCGGCGGGCTACGACCTGACCCGCCTCTACGTCGGCAGCGAGGGGACGCTCGGCATCATCACCGAAGTGACGCTGCGGCTGCATCCGATCCCCGAGACGATCTCCGCGGCCGTCTGCGGGTTCGAAACACTGGAAGGCGCGGTCAACACCGTCGTCCAGTCGATCCAGTCGGGCGTGCCGCTCGCGCGCGTGGAAATCCTCGACGACATGCAGATCCGGGCCGTGAACGCATGGTCGAAGCTCGCGCTGCCGGAGGTGACGACGCTGTTTTTCGAATTTCACGGATCACCCGGCAGCGTCGCCGAACAGGTCGAGATGGTCAGCATGCTGGCCGCAGAGAACGGCGGCGGCACCTTCGATTGGTCCAACCGGCCCGAAGAGCGCGCCAAGCTGTGGAAGGCGCGGCATGAGGCCTATTATGCCGCCGTCGCGTTGCGCCCCGGTGCGGTCGGCTGGGCGACCGACGTCTGCGTGCCGATCAGCCGCCTACCCGAATGCATCACCGCGACCAAGGCGGACCTTGCGACCGCGAGCGTCCCCGCGACGATCCTCGGCCATGTCGGCGACGGCAATTTCCACGTCATCTTCGCGATGGACCCGGCCTCGGCGGACGAACTAGCGGAGGTACAGGCGATCAACCGCCGCCTCGTCGCCCGTGCGCTGGCGATGGACGGCACCTGCACCGGCGAACACGGGATCGGTATTGGTAAGCAGGAATGGCTGGTCGAGGAACTCGGCGACGCCGTCGACGTGATGCGCACGCTGAAGCGGGCGATGGACCCGAAAGACCTGTTCAACCCCGGCAAGATCTTCAGCCTGTAACGCCGGCCTGCCCTGCCCTCACCCTTCGCCGCCTTCGGCGTCTCTCCCTCTCCCGTCGGGAGAGGGAAGGAGCGGCGTAGCCGCGGGAGGGTGAGGACGACACGCGATCTTTCCGCCCCCCTCCCCCACGAGGAACCATCATGTCCGACACCCGTCCCTTCGCCCGCTCGCTCCCGCCGCTGCTCGCGCTCGCGCTGGCGATGGCGATCGGCTTCACCATGATGGCGTCGTTCGGCACCGTGCAGGAAGGCGCGAAGGCCGAACTGCACCTCAGCGACTATACCCTCAGCTTGATCCAGGGCCTCAGCGCCGCCTTGCCGCTCGCGCTATTTTCGATCCCGATTGGCATCTGGGTCGATCGCCACAATCGCGTCCGCATCATGCTGCTGCTGGTCGCGACGTTCGTCCTCGGCACATTGCTCACCGCATTTGCGCAAAGCGTCTTGCTGCTGTTCGTCGCGCGCATGCTGACCGGGATCGGCACCACTGGCGCGCTCACCGCCGCCCTCTCACTCTGCGCCGACCTGTGCGCGCCGGCGCAGCGCGGACGGGCGTTGCTGATCGTCAACCTCGGCAAGTCGCTGGGTCAGGCGCTCGCCTTCGGCCTCACCGGCGCGTTGTTCGGCATCTTCGTGCATGGCGGCGCGCCCGACTGGTTCTGGCAGGCGACACCGTGGCGCAGCGCCCACCTCGCGCTCGCGATCCTCGGTGCAATATTCGTGATCCCGCTTTTCCTTCTTCGCGAACCCGCCCGCCGCGAAGTCGCGGCAAGCACACATGCACCTTTCCGCATCGTCACCGCCGAACTCTGGGCACGACGCGCCTTCCTGATCCCGCTGTTCATGGGCCAGGTCAGCGTGGTCATGGCCGATGCCGCCGCAGCGATCTGGGCCGCGCCGGTGCTGTCGCGCAGCTTCGGATTGCAGCCCGATCAATTCGCCGGCTGGATGGGACCGCTGATCTTCGTCGCCGGCCTGCTCGGCGCGATCGTCGGTGGCTTCTCCGCCGATTGGGGGCAGAAGAGCGGTCGTCAGGGCGGCCTGCTGATCGGCGCGGTGGTCGCCGCCGCGATCGGCATCCCCGCCGCGCTGTTCCCGATCGCGCCATCGGTGCCGGTCTTCGCCGTCGCGCTCGGCACGCTGATTCTTTGCGGCTCGATCACCGGTGTCGTCACCTCGGTCGCGCTCACCGTGCTGATCCCCAACGAGCTTCGCGGGCTGTGCATCGGCGCGTTCATCGCCATCGCCGGGCTGATCGGCTTCGGCCTCGCGCCGACCCTGGTCGCCGCGGCGAGCAGCCTGTTCGGCGGCGAATCGCACCTTGATCAGGGGCTTGCCACGGTCGGGGCCGTCACCAGCGCACTCTCGTTGATCGCCTTCTTCTTCGCGATGCGCCGCGCGCCGTCATCCGCTCTGGCAGAACCTATCTGAAAGCTCTTGCATAAGCTATCGGACAGGTTCATCTTGCCTGCAACGATATAAAGGTGAGGACGGATGAAAGCGCGGATCGACGTATCGCCGGAAATGCTGGCCTTCACCGGTGACGGTCCGTTACCCGCTGGGGAATGGCCAGCCGATGCGGTCGCCTTCGGCTATCGCTTCGCACCGGCGACCTTCGCCTTTCATCCCGAACCGCGGACTGTGGAACTGGTCCCGGCCGACATCGTCTTCGTCGTCACCGCGCAGGCGTGCGGGCGTATCTTCGGCGGTGCGCCCGACCATGCCGGTGCGTGGCATCTTCCCAGCGATCTGCGCGCCATCGCGCTGGCGATCCAGCAGGCGCGCCTCCCGGGCAACGCCGCCACGACCCTGCGCGTCGCCAAATGCATCGAATTGCTCTGCGTGACCTTCGAGCGGCTCGGCGACGCCACCCTGATCCCCGCCGACGGCGCCGGCGCCTTGTCCGCGGCCGAGGCGCAGCGGATCGCCGACGCCCGCCGTCTGATCGACGAACGCTGGCACGAAAAGCTGACGCTCGATTCGATCTCGCGTGCCTGCGGCCTCAATCGCGCCAAGCTGACCCGCGGGTTCCGTTCGGTGTTCGCCATGAGCGTCGCCGACGCGATCGCCGACCGCCGGCTGGGCGGCGCGCGCGATCTGCTGCTGGCGACCGATCTGCCGGTATCGTCAATCGGCTATCGCTGCGGCTATCTCAACAACGCCAGCTTCACCCGCGCCTTCTCACGCCGCTTCGGTCAGGCGCCGACGCAATTTCGCAGCCGGCAGATCGCGGCATGACCGCTCCTCTATCCGGCCAGATTTCCGGCTCGCTGGTCGATCACGCCGTACGACGCATCCGCGACCATATCCGCGATTCGGACCTGAAGGTCGGCGACACCCTGCCCGGCGAAGGACATTTCGCTACCCAGATGGGCGTCAGCCGCGCGGTGATGCGCGAGGCGTTCGGCGCGCTGGCCGCACTGCGGGTGATCGACGTCGGCAACGGCCGCAAGGCGCGCGTGGGCGCGATCGACGGATCGGTGATGGCCGCCTCGATCGATCACGCCGTCGCCACCGCGCAAATCACAACGGCACAGGTCTGGGACGTCCGTCGCACGCTGGAATTGCGCACCGCGGCGCTCGCGGCCGACCATCGCAGCGATGGGGACGCCCGCGTCATCCTGAACCACGCACAAGGCATGGCGACGCATCAGAACGACCTCGGCACCCTCATCGGCCACGACATCGCCTTTCATCAGGCGATCGCCCATGCCGGTGGCAACGTCCTGTTCCACCAGATCGTGCGATCCTTCGAACAGCTGATGCGGGTGGCGGTGCCGAGCGCGTGGCATACGCGGGAAACATCGGTCCAGCGCGATGCCGTGATCGCGGTGCATCGCGATCTCGCCAATGCCATCGCCGATCGCGATCCCGCCGCCGCGGCGCGATTGATGGATGCGCATTTCGATCAGACGATCAGCGACATGTTCTACGAGAATGCGGACCGCTAAGTGCGGTCGAGGCGGGGAGCCGGACTTCGACATGACGCCACTGGGCCGTGCGAACAACGTTGCCGACCTGCGCCTGATCGCGCGCCGCCGGCTGCCGCGACCGATCTTCGACTATATCGATGGCGGCGCCGACGACGAGGTGTCGCTGCGTCGGAACGTCACCGCATTCGCGGACTACGAGATCGTTCCCGACGTCCTCAACGACGTGTCGCACATCAAGACAGAGACCAGGATCTTCGGGCAGTCGTCGCGCTGGCCGCTCATGCTGTCGCCGACCGGCCTCACGCGGATGTTCCACGGACAGGCCGAACTCGCCGTCGCCCGCGCGGCGGCGCGGCACGGGCTGCTCTACAGCCTGTCGACCATGGGTACGACGCGGCTGGAGGATCTGGCGCAGGCATTTGCCGGCCCGAAGGTGTTCCAGATCTACATCTTCAAGGATCGCGGCCTTACCGCCGAGTTCGTGGCACGCTGTCGGGAGTCAGGGTATCATGGCCTTGCGCTGACGGTCGACACGCCCGTGGCCGGCAATCGCGAACGCGACAGGGTCAGCGGCCTGTCCCTGCCGCCGAAGCTGACGCTGCGGTCGCTGCTCAGCTTCGCGCTCCATCCCTCATGGTCGCTGCCGGCGTTGACCGGCTCCAGGTTCGATCTTGCCAACGTCAGCCACAGGATCGACGCGCTGGCATCGGGGCCGATGAGCCTGTTCGATTATATCGGCGGTCAGTTCGATCGGTCGGTCGGTTGGCGCGACGTCGAATGGCTCGCGCGCGAATGGAACGGCCCGCTCGCGATCAAGGGCGTGATGACCCCCGAGGACGCACGCCGCTCGATCGCATCCGGAGCGACCGGCGTCATGATCTCCAACCATGGCGGCCGTCAGCTGGACGGTGCCCCCGCCCCTATCGACCAGATCGAAGCGGTACGGAATGCCGTCGGCGATGCACCGGATGTGATCTGCGACGGTGGCATCAGACGCGGCTCGGACGTCGTGAAGGCCATCGCCCTGGGCGCCACCGCCTGCTCGATCGGACGACCCTATCTGTATGGCCTGGCCGCAGGCGGCGAGCCCGGCGTCGATCATCTCCTGACACTGTTGCGCACGGAATTCGAGCGGACCCTGACACTGGCGGGGATCAACGATGTCGCCGCCTTGTCCCGCCGCCACGTCCGCAGGACACGGGGCGCAGGACACGGGGCGCAGGACACGGGGCGCAGGACACGGGGCACAGGACACGGGGCGCAGGATAGGGATGACATGCAGGTCATCCTGTCGTCGCACGCGTGATTGCGCCTGCGACAACCCCATCGATCGTGCTGATGCGGTCATGACCAGCACGAGGCCGATCCGCGCGCTGCATCGGGGAAGCGGTCGGATCGACTGAAACCGGCGGCGGATCGTGTTTCGACTGCGGTATCCGAATGGCACGTCTCCCCAAGGCATGCTGCTTGCCACATGGGTTCGACGGCCATCCGGCAACGACGTCTACGCTCAGGTTTTCTGTCGTGACGTTATCCACACGCGCGATGTCTGCGCAGGGGCGTCGGTGACGACCGACGTGGCGACCAGCGACGATCCACCCGGCGCATAGCTTACCGAGCCATCCGCCAGCGGGAATTCGGGGATGGGACCACCGTTGCGGTTGGCCCGTTGATAATAGGGCACGGCGCGCAGCTTGCTGCCATCCTGCCATTTGCCGTCCAGCGTAACGATGCCACCCAACAGGCCGGGCTGCCATGATGGCACCGGTAAGCCGGCGACGGGTCGATCGATATTGGGCTGGTCGATGCTTTCGACGGCATAGACGAGCGGACCGTATCGGAACGCCTCATGCCCGCGGGTGACCGCGATCTTGTCGCTTGCCACGATGCGTTGCACCGCCAGCGGGACATCGAAGCTGATGCGATCGCCTGCCTTCCACTCCCGACGGATGACCGCATAGCCATTCTCCATCAGGATCGGGGTCGACTGACCGTTCACCAACAGCCGCTTGATGCCGGCCACGGCCGGGCTCGCCGCGTACAGGGTGCTGGTCGCGCGGTCCGGCACGCGGACGTGCACGGCGAAACGGCTGGGTACCGCCGGGTTGACGGTGATCGCCACGGCTTCCTTCCACGGATAATCCGTCTGCTGCACCATCTCGACCTCGGTGCCCGCCACCTTGCCGACATTGACGCGGCTGCCGATGAACAGGTTCACGAACAGGGCGTCGCTGGCCTTGGCGTAGGCCCAGGTCGGCGCCATCAGCAGCGTGCGGGGGATGTTGCCGACGCAGCACGGGCACGAATGCCACTTCGCCCGCTCCGTCCCGTCGAGCGGATTGGTGTAGCAGAAGCTCTTGCCCGTGATGTCGACCGATCCGAGCAGCGCGTTGTACATCGTCTCTTCGAGAAGATCGGCGTATTTGGCGTCGTGATAGGCGAGGTTCATCTTGTACTGGAAGAAGATGAGGCCGCAGCTGGAGCATGACTCGCAATAGGCATCGTTCTTCAGCGCGTAATCGACCCCGAACCCTTCCGCGGTGTCGCCGCTGCCGACGCCGCCGGTGACGTAATATTTGCGGTTCACCATATTGTCCCAGAGCGACATCACCGCGCTCTGGTAATCGATGTCGCCGGTCTCGGCGGCGACGTCCGCCATGCCGGAATAGAAATACACGGCACGCACCGCGTGGCCGACCGCTTCATACTGGCGAACCGGCGGCACGTGGCTCTGGTCGTACTCCGACCCGCCCTCCCGAGAGTCGAGCAGAAAGCGCGCTAGGCGGACATAGGCGTCGCCGCGCTTGCCGCCCTCGACATCGTTGACGAACCGGCCAAAGCGGACCAGCGCCTGCTCCATCTCCTGATGCCCGTCGAACCAGGCCTGCTTGTCCGGTCCGATATGTGCCACCCAGCAATCCGCCAGCTTCTTGGCGGCATTATACAGCCGCAGGTCCTTGCCGCCCGTCAGCGTGTGGTGATTGATCGCCGATTCCAGGAAGTAACCGGCCACATAACCTTCGTGATTGCCGCGCTGCGCGGGCGACCAGCGGCGTGGCCATTCCTTGCGATCGGCAAGCGTGAATGCGGTCTGGAGATAACCATCGCTCTCCTGCGCGGCGAGGATGATCGGGATCCAGCGATCCAGCGTCGCGCGCATCTTGTCCTGCGCCTGTGTGATCTCCTTATCGCCGGCCGCATCCACCATCAGCGCGAGGCACATCGACTCGACGGTCTGGTAAATCCATGCGTTGGAGAAGACATAGCCCTTGTGCGTACCGTGCGCTTCGCCGCGCAGTGCCTTGGCCGCCTCGATGAAATTGTCGATCCCGCCCTGCCCCGTCGGCAGGTCGGTCCGCTCGCAATAGGCGACGCAATGGGGGATCCAGTTGACGATCAGCGACTTCACCCGCGCGTTCCACATCGGATTATCGACCGACCATGGCGTGGTGTAGACGACGTCGAGACGCTGGGCAGGCGGCGGCGCGACGGCGCGGACGTGCAGCGTCGATGCACCGTTCTTGGCACCCGCATTACCGGTCAGCCGCAACACATAGTCGCCCGGCGCCGAAAACCCCGCCAGCGTGTCCGATGCGGTGGGATCGGCGAAGCTGACGGTGCCCGGCCCGCTCGCCTTGGTCCAGCGCAGGCTGTCGCCCGGCGCCCGGCTTACCCAGCGCGCGTCGGCGGTAAGATAGGTCTTGCCACCGACGATCACGCTGCGGTCGATCCCCGCGGCGATCGCGGGAGCCAGCGACGGCAACGCGCCGGCGCTCAGCACCCGCCAGCGCAACACGCCGGCGGACTTGCCCGCCGCGGGCTCGACCTCCAGCCGGAGGCGGTCGGTGCTGAGGGGCGCGAAGTCGAACCCGTCGAACATGTCCTTGCCCAGCGTCGGCGACGTACGCAGCGTGACGGGAACATACTTGCCGCCGTCCCAGCGCAGCAATCTGGCGCTACGCGGCAACAACACCTCGCTTCCGTCGATAGCCCAGTACACCTCGACCCGGGACGCGGTGACCGGTTCGGACCAGCGCAGGTCGATCCACTGCATATCGCGATGCGGCCAGCTGCTCCACGCACCCTTCAACGTGTCCGTGGAGGCGGAGGGCAGCCGGGTGTCGAACAGCGTCAGCAGGCGCGGGTCCTCGCCCACTGTCGACGCGGTGGGCACCGCGACGGGCGCGAGATCGATGGCACCGCTCCCGGCGATGGCACGCCCGGGAATGAGTGCGAGGGCGCCCACCCCTGCCCCGCCGAGCAGCAGGTTGCGACGGCTCGGCCCGGTCTGGGCGGCAGGGTCGCAGTGATGGCTGCAGGTGGTGCTGTCGTGATAATCGCTCATCGCATTCTCTCCTGCCGGATGTCCGGCCTTTGGCTGTTTGCACCAATATTCTCGATCGGCGGGCAGTCCCCCGCCGGGGATCGCCGTCATTCCATCGCCTGTCGTGTGTCTTCCAATGCCTTGTCGACCAGAACGTGCATTGCCGCCGCCGCTGCGACGCCATCCCCTGCGACGATCGCATCGAGCACGCGGCGATGTTCGGGGATCGGATCGCGCGGCAATGCGCGCGATCGCTGCTTGAACTGTGTCGTCATGGTCACCGCCGTGCCGATGCTGGTAGTCAGCACGGCGAGGTAATCGTTGCCCGTCGCCCGCAGGATCGCGTCGTGGAACGCGCAATCCGCTGCCTGCCCGGCGAGATGATCGAGCCCGTGGCGGGCCATGGCCGCAAGGGCCGTCCGCATCGCCTTGATGTCGGCACGCGTGCGGCGCTCCGCCGCCATCGATGCCGCCCATGGTTCCACCATGACCCGCAATTCGAACAGGCTGCGCACGACCGCCATGTCGGGCTGACCGGAAAAGGTCCAGGTGAGGACATCCGGATCGAGCAGGTTCCAGCGATGGCGCGGCTGCACCACCGTTCCGGTGCGCGGGCGGCTTGCGACCAGCCCTTTCGCGACCAGCGTCCGGATCGCCTCCCGATAGACCCCGCGCGACACGTTCAGGGCTACCGATCCGTCCGCCTCGCTCATCAGCACATCGCCCGGGGCATGATCGCCCGACACGATCGCGGTACCCAGATGATAGGCGACGGCTCCGCGTAACCGCCGTCCCGTGCCGCGTGCTTCGGGGATGACTGCCGGGTCGCCGGCCTCGGCGCCATCCGGCGCGAGGTCGTCATCGCCGACTGTGGTAGGCTGCCTCACCGTCACGTTCGATTGCCTCGCCTGGCGTATCTGGCACGCGCGGTGGCGATGTCCTTCGCCACGGCATCGCGCTGCGTCGCGAACGTGTCGTCGACGAAGGTGATGGTGGGAATCTGCCGCTGCTCGATGGTCACCGGACGATAGGTGTTGAAGCCATATTCGTGGACGCCCGTCGATCCACGGCCCGCTGCCGGCCAGCTGAGATGATGGAAGGATGCGACCTTGTCATCGTTGGCGCGGGGGTAGAGTGCGTAACGAGCGACGTGGTTCATCGGGATGAATCCCATCAGCGCATCATATTGCATCTCGGCGACGGCGGGGATGCCGGGATGGCGATGGGCGAGCTGATCCACCAGATCGCGCGTGCCGACCAGCATGTCGCCCTGCGTATTGTTTTCCCACAAGCCGCAGATATCGAGGAAATACGCGTCGACCTTCAGCCGGTCGATCATCGTCGAAATGCGGCCTGCCAGATGGTCGCGCCAGCTTTTCACCGCGAGGTTCATGAAGACCATGGACCCGTCACCCTTGCGATCGCCGTCCCAATCCACGTAATTCGCCGGGAACGGTGCGCCGTAGACATCGTCCAGCCGGGCATCGGCAACCGCGGCGAAGGACGGCGATGCAGGATTGGCGACGTTCGAGCCGAACATGAGCGCGAAGCGGAACCCGAGCTTGCGCCCTTCCGTGACCAGCCGGTCCAGTCCGGCCTGCCCACCGGGCTTCGCACCGGTCGCAAAGGCGGGATAGTCCCAGTAATATCGGGCATCCCAGCCGGTCAGGAAGACCATCACGGTTGCGGGATCGATCTGGCGCGCGATCCACCGGAGGATTTCGAGCTGCTGCGCAAAGTCGTTGAAGACGTAGCCGGTCCAGTGTTCGCCGTGCAGCGCGATGACACAGGCGATGTGTTTCATCCAGTCGGGCGCATCGGTTCTGCTCGCAAGATCGGGGATCGACCACGCTTGTTCGACCGAGGTGAAATGTCGCCGTGCCGCGGTCGCGATGTCGGCATCCGGCGCGATACGCCAGCCGCAAGTGGTGACGTCTCCGCGCCGGTCCCAGCCGGCCTGTTCGTACAACAGTTCGATCTTGTACCCGTCGGCACCCGGCAGGAACGCAAAACGCGCCGGCCGCACCTCTTTCTGGAGTGCGGACAAGCCCCAGACCCGGCCATCGCGGCCCTCGATCGCCATGAAGGGCGTCGCCATTCCCCCCGTCAGCATGGGATATTCGAACACCCGCTCGGCCTCGCCGAGATCCTGCCAGTCGTCCGCGGTCATGGATACGCGCCCGCGCGGCAATCCACGCACGATCGTCTTCACCGCCTTGATCGGAATATCCATGCCGGCGGATACGGTCCATTCGATCGCGCCGTCGGCGGCGCGGGTCAATGCGGCGACGAGCTTTCCCTCGCGGCGTCGCTGTCCCCCGGCCCATGTCAGGCCCGTCGCGGTCAGGCGCAGCGTATCGCTGCTTCGCTCGACCGACACCCTCGTCGGATCGATGCCGTAATTGTTCTCGAACGTGATGATTTCAAAGCCGAACAGCAGATTGCCGAACGCCACGGACGGCTCCGGGTTGGCAAAGCTGAACTTCATCACCCCCGGCCCGCGCGGCGGTGTGTTGATCCCGTCGACGGATGTCAGCAGGCGCAGCCCCGCGGGATTGGCGCCAGATGCCTGCGCTGCAGCCGCCCCGGGGGCCAGCACCGCTGTACCACCCGCCGCCGCAGCGCCCGCCAACAGGGTTCGGCGCGAAACAATGCTGTCGTCGGTCATGCGCATTCCTGTCTAGTCCTTCAAATGGCCACCCGGACGCGAACGACCGGGTGGCCCCGGCGGTTAGAGGCCGCCGCCCAGCTTGATCTGGAAGCCGGCGTAGATGCGGCGGTTCTCCAGAGCATCCTGCGCGAAGAAGCGGTCGTCCTCGAACGAACGGCGGATCAGCGACTGCGTCAGGTTGACGCCGCTGACGATCAGGTTGACCCGCGGGGTCAATGCATAGGTCAGGTTGGCATCGAGCTGGCCGAACGGCGTCCGGTAATCAGGCCGGCCGCGCGGATCGTTGCTGGTCGCTTCCAGCAGCAGGCTGCGCCAGACCCAGTTGACGTTCGCGCTGATCCCGTACTTCCGATAGGTGCCGGACAATTGGTAATTGTGCCGCGTGATCTGCTCGTACGGCACGATGTAACCGGCGTCGTTCGGCGACCTGGAGCCATCGACATATGTATAGCTTCCCTGCACGCCGAGGCCCGACAACGGTCCCGGCAGGAAGCTGAAGCTTTGCCGGTAGCCGACTTCCGCGCCAGCCACGTATCCATCGATCGCGTTGGCCGGTCGGGTAACCTGAAAGCCTGCGACCGCGGTGCCGATCGTCTCGTTCCGGATAAAGCCGCTCACGTCCTTGTAGAAGCCGGCGGCGTAGACGCTGTTGTCCGATCCGAAATAATATTCCAGCGACGCATCCAGCTGATCGGCGCGCAGCGGCTTCAGGTTGGGATTGCCCGACGAGCCGATACGATCCTGGAAGTTGAGCGTGGTTACCGGGGCCAGCTGCGCGAATCCGGGCCGCGATACCTGCTTGGAATAGCTGAGACGCAGGAACAGATTTTGGGCCAGCGTCAGGCGCATGTTGGCGCTGGGCAGGACGTTGACGTAGTTGCTGCCGGACGTCTGCGGCACCAGCGTGGTCGTCGGCACACCGCCGATCAGCGTGGTGTTCGCCTGCGTGCCGTTCAGCGTGAAATCGGTCTGCGTCACGCGAAGGCCGACGTTGCCGTCCACCGGAATGCCCAGGATCGGCACCGCGAACGATGCCATGCCGTAAGCGGAGATCACCTTTTCCTTGCCGCTGTATGCCGATGCAGGGCTGTCGGGAACGTCTCCGCTGACTCCGAAGAAACCACGGGTCCGGTCGACATAGCGTGTCAGCACACGTGGGCCGAAACTGGCCCATTGACGCTGGGTGACCGGGGTGTTGTCGTACAGGTCGTTGGCGGTCAATTCGCTCAGCTGGCTTGATGCCACGCTGCCGATCGTTGCCGGGACAAGTCCGTTGCGCGAACCGCCGCTGTGACCGATGGTCCGGCTGTCGTAGCGCAGACCGACCTGAATATTGCGCAGCGTTCCGTCGAAATCGTACTTGCCGTCGAGCCGCAGCGCGATGTCGTCGCTCTCGTCACGGTTGATGTACTCGAAGAAGTTCGAGAACTTGTAGCTGTTCTGGTTGGCCTGATCGACACCACCGATCACGAAGGACGGATATGTCACGTCGGCGTTATATGCCACGGTCGGCGCAGTGGAGGTCATCGCAATGCCGCCGCCCGGCCCCCTGAACGTGGAACGGGTATAGGCCGCATCGAAGCTGATCGTTGCAGCCTCCTGCTTGTACGTGGCGTTATAGCCTGCCTGGAACGCAGCCAGCTTGCCACCGAACAGGTCGAGCCCCGACTCGATCGGTACGTCGCGATAGTTGCCGGAACGGAAGATGTTGCTGTTGGGATAGAGGCTGAACGGTCCCGTTGCCGTTGCACCCGCCGGGGTGACCCCGGTTACCGGATCGCGGGTCGGCTGCGTCAGCGCGACGCTGAGGTTCTGCAAACCGCCGACGTTCGACGTGCTATTGTACAACACGTCGACCACCATTTCGAGCGCATCGTTCGGCCGCCACTGCAGCGAACCGTACCCCGTCGCCAGCTCCTTGTTATTGAAGAAGTATCGCTTGTAGACCGATGTGGGCGCATCGATGTTGGTGCCGCCCGGGCCGGTCTGGAGCCTGTTGCCGTTGGTGGTCAGCAGATCGAGCGCATTGCGCTGCCGCTGGAAACTGCCGCCGACCAGGATGCCGATGTCGCCCATGCCGGTATCCCAGCGATTGGACGCATAGCCCGACACGATCGGATCGATCTTGCCGTCCAGATTGGTATGAACGCCCTTGACCGTAGCGGATGCGGCGAACCCGTCGAAGTCGAACGGACGGCGGCTGCGGAAGTCGACGATGCCGGCGATGCCGCCCTCGATCTGATCGGCCGTCGGCGTCTTGTAGACCGCGACGCCGGACACCAGATCACCGGGAAGGGTGGCGATATCGAAATTACGACCGATACCGCTCGGAAAATTGCGGCCGTTCAGGCGATTTTCCGTCTGGCTGAGACCGCGGATCGATACGATGCCGCCGCCGCCGCCCTGTGACACCTGCATGCCCGGTACACGCCGGACGATGTCGATCAGAATGGTATCGGGAATGTTGCGCAGGTCGCTCGTCGTCAGCACGCTGACGGACTGTGGCGCATCGCGCTTGATCTGGCTGGTCGTGCTGAAGCCCAGTCGCTGGCCGGTGACGACGATATCCGCGACGTCCGATTCCGCGGGAACCGCCGGTTCGCTCTGTGCGACCGGCTCGTCCTTCTTCTCCGCGCCGGTCGTTTGCGCCTGCGCGCTGCCGATAGCGGCCAGACCGGCGGCGGACATCATCAGGCCATTGTAAAGCCAGTGATTATAGCGATTCGTTTTCATAAAGCCCTCCCCTTCGATGCTGCGCATCGTGTTATGTTCTTCGTATCTGGCGGTGATCGCCCCCCCCCGCCGCTCAGGCAGGATGTGGCTCGCGATCATGGCGCATGGCGGTCATCGTCGCTTTCCCAACCCGACGCTGGCACCGACGAAAAATCGTCGGCTTTCGTCGAACGTCTGATTGATGAACCGGCGATCCTGGAAATACTCCTGCGTCCGTCGTTGCAGCACGTTGAGTGCGCTCGCGGTCAGGCTGATCCGCGCCGTCACGGGCACGGCGAAGGTGGCGTCCAGCTGCCCGTAAGGGTTGCGGAAAAGTGGCCGGCCGAGCGCATCGCCGCGCGACAGCTCCACGATGCGACTGCGCCAGATCCAGGTCACGCCGGCCGAAACGCCAGCGCGATCGTAAGTCACGCCGATCATGTGATTGTGGCGCGACATCTGCTCCAGCGGCACGCGAAAGCCTGCGCCATTGTCCTGCGTGAAGCTGCCGATGCGGGTATAGCCCGCCTGTAATCCCAGTCCGGCCAGCAGCCCGGGCATGAAGCGCAAGGCTTGCGTAAAACCAAGCTCGACGCCGCCGATCCAGCCGCTATCCAAGTTCACGGGCCGGCTGATGAGGAATGATCGTCCGTCGATCTGCTCCGCTGCCGCCTGCGTGCGAATGAAGCCCTGCACCTGCTTGTAGAAGGCTGCGGCGTACACGTTGCCGCCGTTGGCGGAATACCATTCCAGCGCCGCGTCATATTGCGATGCGCGCAGTGCATCGAGGCGCGGATTACCGGCGTCTCCGACGGCATTCACGAAGTCGAGTATTACAGTCGGCGACAGCAGCGTGAACGACGGGCGCGTGATCTGCCGCGACCACGCCAGACGCAAATAAAGGCGGCGATCGAGCTCCGCCCGCAGGTTGATGCTGGGTAACCAATGGTCATACGAGCGATCGAAGTCCCGGATGGCGCCCGACACCATCGGTGGGCTGCCGATCGACAGATGCGTGGCGGCATAGCGAAGCCCCGCATTGCCATCGATCGGCATGCCTCCCGCAGCCATGCCGAAGGTCGCCTCGACATAGGCGTTGGTGATCGTCTCCCGCGCCCGAAAGCCCGATTCGGGATCGAACGCTGGCGCGCCGGACTGAAGCCCGAACACGCTGCGCAATGTGCCCAGCCGTTCGACCGCAAGTGCCTGCCTGGTGGGGGCGATCCACTGCGCCTGCGGATAGGCCGACGTGAACAATCGATCGAGCCCGGTCCCGGTGAAATTGTCGCCGGCCATCGTAACCGTACCGCCGGATACGTCCGCCAGCGTCAGGCCTGAATTACGATCGACGTTCCGCCGGGCGAAGCGTCCGCCGAATTTCAGCGCCTTCATCGTCCCGTCGAACGCGTGGACGCCGTCCAGCCGAACGTTCGTTTCCCGATTATTGTCACCAACATCGAATTCGCTGTAGGCGGCGAGGCGCCAGGTGTCGGTCGCGGTCGGATCGATACCCGACACCGTGAATCGCGGCAGGTCGCGATCGATGCCATAGTCGAGCTGCGGCGCCGAGGCGCCCAGCGTGGCGGTGGGCGCGCGATATCGAAAGCGGGTCGCCGTGTTCGCAACATTGACCAGCAGGCTGAGCGGACCGTGTTCGTAGCGCCCGCTCAGGCCATATTGGCGGGTTTCGAAATAACCTTGCCCATAGGTCGTACTCGACTCCAGCGGCACTGCAGTCCAGCGGCCGCTCCGCACCGCCATCGTATCGGGATGCAGATCGAAGGGGCCGCTCGCCACGCCATCAACCAGCGACGCCAGCAGCGATGTCGTCGTGAAGTCCAGCGTGCTGCGATTGTAGAGAACGTCGCCGGTGATCTCGAATGTCGTCGCCGGTCGCCATTGCGCCGACGCATAGACTGCATCCAGGGTCTTCGTGCCGCGGAGATATCGCTTGATCGCGTCGACCGGCGCATCGACGATTTGACCGGTTTCGATCGGCCGCAACGCGTTGGTGTCGATGCGGAAGATGTCGCCCGCGACATCCTGGGACTGGTGGCTGGCACCGATCAACAGACCGATCTCGCCCGCGCTCGTTGTCCACCGCCCGCTGACATGTCCCGAAACATAGGGGCGGACCCGGCCGTCCAGATCGCCGTACACGCCCTTGACGGTCGCCGTCGCCTCCGGCGTCGCGGCGTCGAACGGGCGACGCGTGTGGAAATCGACAACGCCGCCGATCCCGCCCTCGATCTGGCTGGCAGATGGCGTCTTGTAGACATCGATGCTGGAGACGATGTCGGATGGCAGGGCCGCGATGTCGAAGCCGCGGAACAACGTGCTCGTCAGATTGCGGCCGTTGAGACGATATTCCGTCTGGCTCAGACCCCTGACCGTGATCAGAGCGCCCGCGGCACGCACGGACGATTGCACCCCTGGGACGCGCCGCAACACGTCGGCCAGCGACGTGTCGGCGACCTTGCGAATGTCTGCGTCGCTGAGGCCGCTGACCGATTGCAGCGACCGGCGCTTGACCTCGGTCGCCTCGCCCTGGTCGAGGCGCGTCCCGACAATGACGATATCGACGGTGTCGTTGTGCGCGACCAGCGCGCGTGCGACGATCGGCACCGGCCTGTCCGCGGACGCCGCGGCCAGCACATAGCCCCCGTCGATCGCCCGGAATGTCAGCCCGGTGCCCGTCAGCAGGCGGGCAAGGCCCAGATCGGGATCGAACCGGCCGTCGAGTGCCGTTCCCAGCTTGTTGCGAACCAGTTTCGGGGCAAAGCCGACCGAGCGCCCGGTCTGGCGCGAGAACGTCCGCAAGGCATCGACCAGGTTCGTTTGCGGAATGCGGAGCAACCGCGGAAGCTGCCGGACGCGTGAGGACGGCTGCGGCAAGGCCTGCGACGCACGCTGGGCCGTTGCCTTATCGACGGCCGCGACCGTCAGTAGACCCGTCATGCCCAGCAGCTTGCCCATCAGGCGCGTCACCCTCCCTGCTCCCATGCTCCGCTCCGATCTGTGCCGAGCCGAGTATGAGTGAAGACGTGGCGGGCGCTGAAACCCGTAATAGTAGGACTAACTTATTTTAGTGTTTTGTGTGACGGACCGAAATCGACGGCGCATCGCCCGGTCGGACGAGCGCCGCGGGCAGGGAACTGGCGACGGCGTCGAGGAAGCTGGCGCTCTGGTCTGCGCGGAACGATCCGCTGATCCGCCAGTCGCTTACATCGGGCGAGATGCGGATCGGAACCCGCCGATAGCGATTGACCTCGGCGACCGCGCGGGCGAGCGGAACGTCGTCGAACAACAGCCAGCCATCGCGCCATCCGACGATCGCCCCGGCATCCGCAGGCACGGTGATGCGCACCCGATCGTTCGCCAGCGTCAGCAAACGACCGGGTTGCAGTCGTACGGAAGCCGCCGTGTCCGGATCATAGTCGGCGTTCAGAGAGGCGTCATCGGCAAAGACCGTGACCCCGGTTGCCGTCTTCCTCACATTCAGCCCGCCCGACCGCAGCCGGATGACGCCACCCGGAACCCTTAGCCGGATCGGCTTGCCCGTCGTGCTGACATACGCTTGCCCCTGGATCGTCAACGTCGTTCCCTCGACCGTGACCCGGCTCGCCGTATCCAGCATCACATCCACAGGCGCGTCGATGGCGAACGTTTTGCGCTCGCCTGTTGCGGTCGAGAACACGCGCGGCGGTGCGGCGACTACTACGGGTGCCGGCTGCGTGAAGTGACGTATCGTCAGTGCCGCGACGGGCATCACCACGATCGCACCGCACAGTCCGGCGATCGCGACGTGACGGCGACGACGGCGACGGTTGGCGGCACGCCAAAGCGCGGCATCGCCCAGATCCTGCGACACCTGTTCCGCGGAACAGGCTCGGGCGATGCCGTCTGCCTCGACGATCGCGGCATAGGCCTGCTGATGGGCGTCGCCAGCGCTGTACCACGCCCCGAATCCGGCATCCGCGGCCGCGCGGGCGGGGCCGTCGGCCACATCGTTCAATCGGGCGTGCCACCACGCGGCTTGCTCCAGTTGCTCCCGGGTCATCAACGGAACTCCGCGAGCCGGGTGGCAAGATGGCTCAACGCGCGCGCATGATGCTTCTCTACCGAACTCAGCGATATCTGCATCGTCCGGGCGACTTCGGCCATCTTCATTCCTCGCAGAGTCTTCAACGCGAACACGTCCCGCGTGCGTTCCGGCAGTTGGAGCAGCGCCTCTTCCATCCGCGCGGCCATGGCCTTGCTGTCGAGCACCCGGTCTACCGATAATTCTGTGCTTTCCAATTCGATATCGTCCAGATCGGCATGATCGGAGACGTGCCGTACGCCGCGACGCCGATGATGATCGATCAACACCGACCGGGCGACCGAAATCACATATCCTTTGGGGCTTTCGAGGGTTGCGGGAACGACGGACTTGCTCAGCTTCAGGAAAACATCCTGAACGAGGTCGGGCACTTCGCTTTGATCCGGAGCATGACGCGCGAAAAAACGCGCCAGCAGCGATCGATGATTGCGTACCAGCTCGGCGAGTCGATCAGTCGGCTTTACCTTACCCGAATCAGCCACCCGCCTGCTCAGCCCTTCGTAATTGTGGTGATCTCCTCGGCGTCCATATCGTCGGCCAGTCACGCTAGCCAGGGATTCCGACACGATAGTGATCGTCATCCACCGCCGGCGCGGTAACACCGATCATGGCGATATACTGTAGTGAAACTTTGCGACGGATAAGCTCTTCTATAGTCCCACCCGGTTACAAGGAGTTATGGCGCCGTAACCGGGTGAGCCAGATCATTCTGGCAATGTATTCCCGCTGCTCATCCAGGCGGAATGGATTTGCTGAAACTCTCACGCAAACCTGAAGGCGTGGGCGCTGTCTTCGTAAGAGCAGCGATACCGGAGCAAGGCAGCATGGTCGCCTCATCATCGGAGAAAGCTTTGAAAAAAAGCCACATTGGATGCAACTTATGTTAGCAATTTATGTCCATAACGGTTTCATGAGCCGGCAGGAAGCGTGCCGGTCGAGGAAATTGAGTGGGCCTGCATATGATCGTAAAGCCTGAAGACGCCTGCCTGGGAATGTACGTGTGCGGCTTTGAAGGGAACTGGCTGTCCCACCCGTTCTGGCGCGCGAATTTCGTCGTCACCACGCAGGACGAACTGGTGAAGATACGACACAGTCGCGCCAGTATCGTGATCGATCCCGCACGCGGTTTGACCCCGGTCATCGCCGGCGACCAGGCACTTGATAGGCGGCAGGCCGTAGCCACGATCGGCCCCAAAACGTCTTCGCGATGGCACGACATCTCTTCCGTGCCGACGAAGCCCCTGCCACCGCGACCCGCGCCAAGGCGCATCGTCCCGCCGGCCGCTTTCGGCAAGGCCGACAAGGCGCGGGCAGCGGCGCTGGCGCAGCGATCGACGAAGGTGGTGAAGGCACTGTTCGAGGATTGCCGCCTGGGCCGGGAGATCGCGGCGCCCCAGATCATCGGCGTCGTCCGCGACATCGCCGATACGCTCGAACAGAACAGCGCAGCCTTCGCCAGCGTCACCCGGTTGAAGGCAAAGGACGATGGCACCTACACGCATTCCGTTGCCGTCTGTGCGCTGCTCATCAGCCTGGCGCGGGAGATTGGAGCATCGCCGGAAGCGGTGCAGGATTATGGTATCGCAGGCCTGCTGCACGATATCGGCAAGCTGCAGATCGACGATGCCGTCCTGCAAAAGGTAGGCCCCCTGACCGATGCGGAACGTGCGCACATCGCCCTGCATCCCGAACTCGGCCACGCGATCCTGTCGGCGGAAACCGGCCTGCCCGCCGTCGCGCTCGATATCTGCCTGCATCATCACGAACGGGTCGATGGCTCGGGCTATCCCTTCGGGCTTTCCGGCGACCAGATCACGCCCGCTGCCAGAATGGCGGCGATCTGCGACGTCTATGATGCGATGACCTCGGACCGCCCATACAAGAAAGGCATGTCGCCGATCGATGCGATCACCGAGATGGCCGGTCTGGATGGGCATTTCGATCAGGACCTGCTGTTCCGGTTCATGCGCAGCATCGCGGTGTTTCCACCCGGCAAGCTGCTGCGCCTGCGCTCCAACCGCCTCGCCATCGTTTTGCCGTCCGCGCACGCCGACCGCCTGCCAGTCGTGCGCGCCTTCTACGCCACCGTCGGATCGCATTTCGTCGACTATGAGGATGTGATCCTCAGCGACCGACTGAGCGACGATCAGGCGGTGAGCCAGGAGGACCCGGCGGTGTGGTTCTCGGACAACGGTCGCGCGATGGCGGCGCGGATCATCGGCAACCTGCCGGTCCAGGCGCCACCTTCCAGTCACGCGCCGACGTTGCACGCTGCTCGATAGGGGCTTCTCGCCACGCAGGCCGCGGCAGGATCGATCGCCGCTCACGTGACATCCAGACCACCATAACAGCGCCTTGCCGCGCCTCCGGTGGTCCACCCATGCGGCAGATTAGGGCAAGTGCCTCCGTCCCGGGCACAAGCAAAGCGAGCTCACCGACGCAGGACCGGCGGCGGACGACGGCTGGCGGCCTCGTGCCGCCGGACCGCGTCGCCGCGCTTGACCTGTTCGACCGCGTCCAATTCTCCCAGATCGTGAATACCTGCCGCTGCAGCCGCTCGCTGTTCGCAGCGTCACTGGCCAAAGCGCGTGTCGTCCAACGATGCCGATCGCCTGCACAAGTATCTGCAGCAATTCGATCTGACATGGCAAGAGCTGCACGCCCAACGTCAAGGTCGACCCGTCCAACCACGTCCGTGACGATCGACCCCCTACCGATCATTCACCACAGGTTTCCGCATTATCGCCACCGGCCGCCGGTTCACGCGGCGGTTCTGCCGCTTCCGATTTTGCTTTTAATTGATCAACTTCGCAGGTGTATGCTCGCGGCGCTGATGCAACGGCCATCTTTCGGCGCGGGAGATCGTGTGATGTACAAAATGCTGGCGTTGGTGGCCCTGTTGACCATGGCTCAGGCAGCGCCTGATCCCCATCGGCCGACGGCCACGTACGATACCGCTGTACCCGAGCTCCCGAAGGGCTTGCGTGGTGCGGTTTTGATCGTGTCGAAGACCAATGGCTGGCGGCACATCGAGCATATCCCGAGTTCGAGCGCCATACTTGCCGATATCGCAAAACGTCTGGGCCGCGCGAGCTACACCACCGAAAACGCCGCGATCTTCAACGACGATCAACTGCGCCGCTTTTCCGTTGTTGTCCTCAATAGCGCCAGTGGCGACTTCCTTACGGACGATCAGCGCGCCGCATTCGCCCGCTTCGTCGCGCGGGGCGGTGGCGTCGTGGCGTTACACGCGGCCGGCGACAACAGTCACACCGCGTCCTGGTACAAGAACACGGTGATCGGCACCACGTTCATCGGCCATCCCGGCGGCACCGATCAGCTGCAGCCGGCCCGGATCGTCGTCGAACAACCCGATCATCCTGTCATGGCTGGCGTGACGCTGCCCTGGTCGCCCGTAGACGAGTGGTATTCGTTCGATGTGAATCCCGCAGCTCGTGGAATGACCGTTCTCGCGAGGATCGACGAGGCAAGTTACCGTCCCGGCGTGAAACTGACGATGGGCGTGCATCCGATCGTCTGGGCCAATCCATCAACCAAAGGCCGCGTCTTGTATTCGGCGCTCGGCCACACATCGGATGCGTATAAAGACCCGAATTA
The DNA here is from genome assembly GCA_024072375.1 of Sphingomonadaceae bacterium OTU29LAMAA1. NCBI lineage: Bacteria > Pseudomonadati > Pseudomonadota > Alphaproteobacteria > Sphingomonadales > Sphingomonadaceae > Sphingomonadaceae bacterium OTU29LAMAA1. The sequence goes on along the minus strand of CP099617.1, from coordinate 3,095,702 downwards.
CCGGCTCATTCTCACCAACGCTATTCGGTGGGCGGCACGTTAGGCTGACATACGCGCTGCTTCCCGCACACCGACGCTTGTCGGCGCAATACGCGTCGCGAAGACCCCCAATCGATCGCCCGTCATCATCCAGCACGCATTCCATAGGTCGACCTGACGGTTCATGCCCTAAAGGGATGGTATCGACGTCTCGAGGTTCCAATGTCCGATCGCCTGCCGGTCCTGCTTCAATATATGCTGCCCAAGCAGCTTCTCACCACGTTCGCAGGTCGCGTCGCGAGGGCGCATGGGGGTGCGATGACAACGCAGCTCATCCGCTGGTTCGTCGGCAAATATTCCGTCGACATGAGCGAAGCCGCGGATGCCGACATCGGCAGCTACAAGAGCTTCAACGACTTCTTCACCCGTCCCCTCAAAGCGGGTTCGCGCGCGGTCGCGGCTGCCGACTTCGTCTGTCCGGTCGACGGCGCGATCAGCCAGTTCGGCTCGATCGATGATCATCACATCCTGCAAGCGAAGGGGCATCGTTTCACCACGACGCAGCTCGTTGGCGGCGACGCTGCACTGGCCGATCAGTTTCGCCACGGCAGCTTCGCAAACCTGTACCTCTCCCCCAGGGATTACCACCGCCTGCACATGCCCTGTGATGGCAAGCTCACGCGCATGATCTATGTGCCGGGGACGCTCTTCTCGGTGAACCCTGTCACGGCGCGCGGTGTGCCGAACCTGTTTGCGCGCAACGAACGCGTAATTTGCGCCTTCGACTCGGTGGAGCATGGCCCGTTCGTCATGGTGCTGGTCGGCGCCACCATCGTCGGAAGCATGGCGACCGTATGGCACGGTGTGGTCAATCCGAAGCGCACCAACAGGACGTCGGAGTGGACCTATGCCGACCGGAATATCGTGCTGAAGAAGGGGGAGGAAATGGGCCGATTTCTGCTCGGCTCGACGATCGTGATGCTGTGGAAACAGGGGGCCATCGCGTTCGACGAAGACTGGGCGCCAGAACGGACCGTACGCCTGGGCGAGCCGATGGGCCAACGCGCGAATTGAGCGTTCGTCGCCCCGTCAGCCGCGATGCGAAGACTTTCAAGCTGACGCTCGAAACGGCCTATGCCCTGCCGGAAAGCTGGTGGACAACAATCGTCATCACCACGTGCGGATCGGCGGAAGAGCGTAGCGCTTGCATAATGGGACGTGTATCTTAGGCTCACCCGGATCAAGTCGATGGGAGCCTTGGACGTGCAGAGATCAGCGCTGGCATTCTGTATCCTCGGTGCGGTTGGCGTGGCCGCATGTGACAGGTTGGAGTCGGCGCCGATCAACGCGACCACCGTTGAGGGCAAGGTTCGCGGCGAAAGAGCCGGCGGCGAGGAAGTTCGCGTTTGGCGAGACCCCGGAACCGGTTGCCAGTATCTGTTATGGGAACGCCGACAGAGGGGAGCGATGACACCACGCCTTGCATCCGACGGGCGGCCGATGTGCAAGTCGTAGCAGTTCAGATCTGCACTATCTTTGATGCGCGGCGCTCAAGATGAGCAGGTGCGTCTGTGTTGTGAGTATTGCCCGCGAAGCCCCGTTTCAAGCCTTCGGCCAAGCTTGAGCGTCGTCCGACGTTGAGCGTGGTGTATCGCCCGCTCCGGCGGACATTGCCACGATGATTCGCCAGAGACAGGCATCCAGTATCGGCCAAACATACGGCTGCATGTTCGACGGTACGCAGATCGTCGGCCACATGAGTGCCGCCACTATAAGAGCGGATCGCGTCGAGTTGCGGCCTCGCAGGGAGCCGGTACTACCGCGACGAAGCGCAAACCCGGTATCCGGGAAAATATGCCTCCGGCACCGCCGTCGATCCCGATGACGCCTCGATCACCACGGCATCGGAGCCAATGCGGTTTTGCGAAATGCTTACAGAGAGAACGGTCGCGCCAGGCTAGCTTGAGGCTGCTCGTCGGATCAAGGCGTTTATCCTTCAAGTGCGGGGGTAGTGCCCGGATACCGTGGTAGCTGCAATCTCATTGAATGGGTGTCGGCGCTGCGGGTACAATCGGGCTCGATCCGCCGTATCCCGCCCGGGCAATGGAGACGGTCGTTCGCCATCACGCCAGCCCGTGCCTCGCCAACAGGGCACCCAAATCGGGGCCCCGTCGCCGGAAAGCGTGAAAATTGTCGGCCGAGGACCGGGTCGCACCGCGAGCCAGTACCTCGTCCCGGAACGCTTCGCCGGTGAGGCGATCAACAAGTCCTGCCTCGGTGAACCGGCCAAAACCATCGGCTGACAGCACTTCCGCCCAGAGGTAGCTGTAATAACCCGACGCATAGCCGCCAGCGAAGATATGGGTGAAGGCATGTGGAAAACGATGCCATTCCGGAGGGCGGACGACAGCGATCTCGTCTCGCACCGTTTCCAACACGGTGATCGGATCGTGGCCCAGCGTGCCAAGATGAAATAACAGGTCGAAAAGCGCAAACTCTACCTGGCGAAGCAGCATCATGCCCGACTGGAAATGACGCGCTGCGATCATCCGATCGAACAGGTCGGGTGGCAGCGGCGCACTCGTCGGGTGATGCCCCGACATGCCGGTCAGGACACCGCGATCCCATGCGAAATCCTCCATAAGCTGGCTGGGGAGCTCGACCGCGTCCCATTCGACGCCGTTTATCCCGCCGATGCTCGGCCGATCGACGCGCGTGAAGATATTGTGCAGGCAATGACCGGTTTCGTGGAGTAGCGTCACGACCTCGCGGTGCGACAGCAGCGCCGGCGTCGTATCGCTGGGCGGAGCGAAGTTGCACACCAGATAGGCGACCGGCAGGCTCTGCGCCGCTCCATCGTCCAGCCGCGGGCGCGCGTTCGCCACCCACGCCCCGCCTCGCTTGCCCGGTCGGGCGTAGAGATCGAGGTAGAGGCCGGCAAAGACCGTGCCGTCGGCATCGATCGCGTCGAAATATCTGGCATCGGGATGCCACAGATCCACGTCGTCGCGCGCGACGAAACGGATGCCGTAGAGGCGTTCCAGCAGACTATGCCAGCCGGCCATGACCCGATCGACCGGGAAATATCCGCGCACTTCCGCCTCGTCGATCGCGTGCCGGGCTCGGCGCAGCCGGTCCGACGCGAAACCGACGTCCCAGGGCTGGAGGTCGTCGATGCCCAGATCGGCGGCGGCGAAAGCGCGCAGGTCCGCCATTTCGCGTTCCGCCGGGGCCCGCGCACGCCCCGCCAGATTGCGCAGGAACGCCAGCACTTCGCCGGCATTGGGGGCCATCTTCGTCGCCAGCGACCATTCGACCGGGTCGGCGAAGCCGAGCAGCCCCGCCGCCTCGCGCCGCAGCGCCACGATGCGGGCGATCCGATCCGAATTGTCGAACCGTCCGGCATCGGGCCCGCGATCCGACGCGCGCGTGCCGAACGCTTCGTAGACGCGGGCGCGCAAACCGCGATCCTCGGCGAAGGTCAGCACCGCCGCCACGCTCGGCTGGTGGAGCGTCACGACCCAGCCGTCCAGCCCCCGCGCGCGGGCAGCGGCGGCCAGCATCGCGCGGTCGGCCTCGGACAGGCCGGCGAGCAGCCCCGCGTCGGTGACGTGCTCGGTCCAGGCCTCCGTCGCGTCGAGCACCGCGCTGGCAAAGCCGTTCGACAATTCGGACAGCTCGACCGAGATAGTGGAGAAGCGTGCACGCGCATCCGGTTCCAGCGCGACCCCCGAGAGAGTGAAGTCACGGATCGCGTGCTCCACCGCTCCGCGGTCGGCAAGCGGAAGTGTCGCGAAATCGGCGCTGGCGGCCAGTACGGCGAGTACGTCGTATAGCGCGCGATCCTGCTGCACGGCCATTGTCGCCGCGACCAGCCGCGCCTCTCCCGCGGCATGGGCAGCGCGCAGCTCGGCGGTGTCGGCGACGGCGTGGAGGTGCGAGACCGACGACCATAACGCCTGGATCGCGGTAGTGCTGCGCTCCAGCGGCAGCCATGCGTCGGCAAAGGCGGTGGGCTGCGCCTGTTTGAGCCGGGCGACCGTCGCCTCATGCGCGCGCAGCACGGCGTCGAGCGCGGGCGCAATCGCATCGGGCACGATGGCGGCAAAGGGCGGCAACCGTGTGACGTCGCAGAGCAGGTCTGTCATGATGGTCCTTCGAAGACGCGGATTGCTGTATCAGGCCGCGCTGGCGGCGGCGAGGTGTGCCAGGATCATGGTCGGCAGCTGGGTGGCGCGCGCCGCATAGGCGGCGTTGGTCGATGACAGATTAGCCTCGAACCGCCGGGCCAGCTCGGGATGGCGGGTGCGGAACAGGTCGGGAAGGTGGACTGCATCGCCAGAGTCGCGCTGCGGCTGGGTTTCCTCCCACAGCGCGTGGAGGGCCGCATCGGCCGCCTGTTTCTGGACAGCGTCGAAATCGGGGTCCGGCACTACGGGGATGGCGGTCGCCCAGTCGTGGATCAGACCGACCAGAACCGAACGACTGGTCGCCAACGGCCAACAGGCCAGCGCGCAGGCTCGCAATGCCGCCCGAATAGCGTCATCGGCGGCGGCTTCCTCAGTCTCGATCGCGGTGCGCAGCGGCGTCCAGGTGGCGCGATCCGCGATATAGCCGGCTGCCTCGCGACGGTGCTGGGCGACCACCACGGCGAAGCGGCGCGGCGCCAGATCGGGTGCGCCGAGCCGCTCCAGCAAATCAATCAGGATGCGCAGCGGGACATCTGACAGATCGGTCCCCGGCCTTACGCAGCGGTGCCACGCAATCGCGGTGTCGCAGGCGGAGGCAGGAACGCTTGCAGCGATCGGGTCGAGCAGCCCGGCCAGCGCCAGCGGATAGCCAAACCGCGCGGCATAATCCTCGGTCGCAGCGCTTTCCGCCGCGACGCCCAGGGGGGTGCCGGATGTGCCGTCCCAGTGGCTGGCACCGAACGACAGCGTCCCCGCATCGGCATGCCGTTCCAGCCGGGCGATCACGTCGGACCGGATCGCCGGGTCGCCATGAAAGGCGCGGATCACAGATGCTCCTCGATCCACTGCGACAGATGCGAACGCGTACGGATGCCCAGCACGCGATCGATTTCCCTGCCGTCGCGATAGAGCGCCAGCGTCGGCACGCCGCGGACGGCCAGCCGCTCGGACAGGGACGGTTCGGCATCGACGTCGATCTTGCACACCGCGACCTGGCCGACGAAGTCCGCGGCCAGATCGTCGACGATCGGGGCCAGCGCCCGGCAGGGTACGCATCCCGGCGACCACAGGTCGATCAGAACCAGCCCGGCCCGGGCGGCGACCGCTGTATCGAACGTCGCGGCGGTCACATCGGTGATTTTCGTCATGGCACGTCCTCTCTCGCGGGCATGCGGCGCTGCCCGTCCTGTATCTTCGAAGTTGGGGGCAAGGCGACGATCAGCGGTTTGGCCGATCTCCGGAAACCACGGCCGCCACGGCGACTCCTTCGGCGATGGTCAGCACGTGGGTGTGACGATCGATCAACGTCGCATCATGGATCACGCTGAGGATCGTCGCATCGGGCAGCGTTTCGCGGATGCAGTCGTAGAAGTGACGGGCGTTGTCGCCATCGAGCGCGCTCGTCGCCTCGTCGAGCACCAGCAACGCCGGTCGGTGCAGCAGGATGCGGGCCAGCGCCACTCGTTGCTGTTCGCCCGGCGACAATTCCTCCTGCCACATCCGCACGGCGTGGAGGTCGTCGGCCAGATGTTCGAGCCGCACGCGATCGAGCAGTGCGAGGATCGCGGCGTCGCCGTGCGCCTCGGACCGGTCGGGGAAACAGATCGCGGCCTTCAGCGCGCCGAGCGGCAGGTACAGCCGCTGCGGCACGAACATCGCCTGGGTGTTCCCTGCCACGGCCACGTGACCGTGGCCATCGGGCCATAAGCCGGCGAGCGCGCGGACGAGGATCGATTTGCCCGCACCCGACACGCCGCGCAGCGCCCAACGTTCACCGGTGCGCGCGGTCCAGTCGCCGACCTCGACCAGATGTTCGCCGTGCGGCCGGCGCAGGATAAGGCCGGTCGCGGCGACCGCGACGCCCGCTGCCGAACCGATGCCGACAGTGATGCCGGCAGGCCGCTCGGTCTCGATCGCGTCGTCCAAGCCCTTGACGCGGTTGAAATAACTGACCTGCAGGCCGATCCGTTCGAACGCCTGGATGAAGTATCCCAGCGCGAATGCCAGCCGCTGGAACGCATCGCGCGCGCCCATCAGCTGACCGAAACTGAATGCACCGGCGAAATAGCGCGGCAACAGCAGGAACAGCGGCAGGACGGTAACCAGCCGCTCGTACACGCTCTGCGTCGCGGTGATGCCCAGCGAGGTATAGATCACGGTCCGGAAGTTGCGCCGCACCGCATCGAACGACTGGCGCAGCGATTCGCGTTCGACCGACACCGCGCCGGCCAGCCCGATCTGAGGCGCGTTCCGCCGGACGTGGATCAGGCCGGATCGAAAATCCGCCTCACGGTGCTGTTGCCGCATCGATGCCCGGATGAAGGGCGATCCGATCTTGGCGGTCAGCCATGAGCTGATCAGCACGAAGGTGACAGCGTACCAGACCGTGCTGCCGGGGATCGCCACCGCGATACCGAATGCGGTGAACCGGATTGGTGCAGCGGTCTCCAGCAGGATCATCGCGAAGCTGATGCCGGTCACGATCGATCCGACCATGCGCAGCGAGATGCTGAGCACGCCGGCCGAGGAACTGGTGATCCGCTCCAGATCGTCGGCGATACGCTGGTCGGGGTTGTCGATGATCCGCAGCCGCTCGATCTCGGCATAGCGGTTATGGGCCATCCAGCGATCGACGTAACGTTCGGTCAGATAGGTGCGCCAGCGGATCGACAGCAGCCGCTCGACGAACCCCTCCACCAGGATCAGGCCGACCTGCATCGCCAGGATGCCCAAAAACACGAAGATCAGCGACCCGAACACCGCGACATTGCGCTGTTCGATGCTGTCGAAGAAACTCCGCTCCCACCTGTTGGCCGAGACCAGGATATAGGCGGTGCCGAACTGGAGGACGAGCAGCGTCAGCAGCGCGAACCAGGCAAACTTCCAGTCCTTCGACGCCCAGTAGCTGCTGGCCAGCCGCCAGGCGTGACGCCAGCGCAGGCCCGCCGGCTGCGGGTCGGCGAGGCCCGCCTCGCGGCGGACCTCCCCGCTTTGGGTGGGTTGCGGAATCATCTGTCGACCAGGCCGTGCCGTCAGCGGAACTTGTAACCGACGGTCAACCGCCAGTTGCGCGGCTCGCCGATCGGCACGAAGGAACTGGCGATCGTCGGCAACAGGTTGTTGCGGTCGAACAGGTTCCGCACGCCCAGGTTGATGTCGAACTTGCCCGCCGTCGCGAAGGCATTAAGGTCGGCCTGGACCGATGCCGGGACGTAGAGGATGCCGCTTCGGTCGATCGCCGATCGCGACCGACCGCTGACCCCGGCGCCCAGACCTGCGGTAACCTCCGGCGCCAGCGTTTGCCGATACGAGGTATAGAGGCTGTAGACGTCGCGCGGCTGGCCGTTGACGATATTGCCTAGCGTGGCGACCGGGCGGAGATAGCGATAATTGGTCCGGGTATAGGCGGCGACGACCGACAGCCCGCGCAACGGCTCGCCGCTCAGGTTGATGTCGATGCCGCGACCCTGCTGGCCCGGCAGTGCGATCTGGAATTGCTGGTTGGTCGGATCGGACACGATGCGGTTGCTTTCGCGGATGTTGAACCACGACGCGTTGAGCAATGCGCGCTCGCCGAACAGATCCCATTTGATGCCCGCCTCGGCATTGCGTGTCTTGACATCGGGCAGGCGATTGCCCGCCCGGTCGAGGTTGAACGTCGGCAGGAAGCCGTAGGCCAGCGTCCCGAACACCGACAGGGTCTTCGTCACGTCGACCACCGCGCCGTAATTGGGTGTCGTGGCATTGGAGCGATCGTCGGTCTTGCCGGCACGGAAAACTTCCGACCTGATACGAGTCCGGTTGTGCCGGACACCGGCCAGCAGGTGCAGCCGCCCGAAGCCGAGCAGATACTGGGCGTAATATCCCATTCGTTCGTTATCGAGCGCGTTGGAGAAGCTGTAGACGCTCGCCAGCGTGGGTAACGGTGGCGCGCCGGTAAACAGGTTGTACGGACGGAAGCCGCCGTTCTGGCCGTTCTGCGCCACGATATTTTCATACATTCGAGAATGGCCCGCGACGATCTTGTGCGACAGCGGCCCCGTCTGAAACGTTGCACGCGCGTACGCGTCTATCGCGTCGACATTTGATTTCTGACGCACGCCCTGCGACGACACCAGCAACAGGCCGGTCGGGGCCAGCAACACGAACGGCGAATATTGCGTCAGGCCGAAACTGGTTTCCTGGTGCTGCCCGCGGACTACGACGGTCAGCCAGTCGGTTACATTCTGCGTCACCTCGCCACTGAACTGTGTCGCTTCGATCTGGACGAACTGGTTCTTCGGGCCGATGACGGGCCGACCGGTCGGCAGGGCAAACGGCCGCTTCGTCGCAGGATTGATGATGGCGTAGGGCACGGAACCGAAGATCTGGTTGCCGATCGTCGCCGACACGACCGCATCGGTGTCGCCGTTCTTGAAGCGCAGCGACGGGGCGAACAGATAATCCTCGTTGCCGCGATAGCCCCCGAAATTGCGGCTGGCCGTCGCGGCGGTCGCGACGATGCGCGCGCTCCAGCGCTTGTCAGCGCTGATCGCGCGATTGGCGTCCACTGTGCCACGCACCATCCCGAACGATCCGGTTTCAGCGGACACGTACAGCCGCTCGTCCGCACTCGGACGCTTCGTGACGATGTTGACGGTGCCGCCCAGATTGTCGCCACCGAGCAGGATCGCATCCGGCCCCTTCAGCACCTCCAGCCGCTCGATATTGGCCATTGGCTGGCTCGTGCCGGCGGCAAAGCTGCTGCCCGACGGGGTTGGCAAGCCGTTGACTGATCCATTCGAGCTGAAGCCGCGGATCGTATAGCTGACGCCGCTCTGGATCGTCGTCGCATTGACGGTGACGCCGCCGGCGTTGGCGAGCGCTTCCGATAGGGTTCGCGCCTGCTGCTGTTCGAGCAGCTTGGACGAGATGACCTGGGTATTGCGTGCCTGATCGCGCAGCGACTGGCCCAGCCGCGATGAGGTGGTGGCCCCGCGAACGAGGACGTTCGTTTCTGCTTCGTCACGAGAGGCGATGACGACGATGTCGTTGGCGATCGTCAGGCTGCCGTCGTCCCCACGCTGCCGTGCGATCGGCAGCCCGTCGGTCGCTTGGCGGACGGCATCCTCGGCGGACTTCGCATCCACGACCGGCTTGGACGTCAGGGTCCGCACGGCGTCGGGATCGATGTTGAGCGACTGCCCCGACCAGGAAGTGATCCGTTGCAGCGCCTGGTCGAGCGGCATGGCGGGCAGCGAGAGCGCGGCGGTCTGCGCCTGCACGACGCCCGGCGATGCGAACGCTGCCGCCGACGACGTCAAGGCGATAGCCGCGGCGTGCACCAGTGGTGAAACCCGGTAGTTCATGGTTGTCGTTCCCCCTTTTAAATCTTGAACATCGAATTCCGGGCTAGTCCGGTGCGCGACGGACGAGTGGTTCTCCCAATCCCAGCCCGCCAAACTGCCCCTTGATCCGGTCCCAGTCGCCCACCACCACCCAGTGCATGCTGCCCGGATCGAGCAGGTCGACCGCGGCTTGGCGCACGCCCGCGACGGTCAGCGCGCGCAATTTCATCGGATCGCGGATGATCGCGTCATGGGGCCGGCCATAGGTTTCGCTGTCTGCCATCGCCGTCAGCACGTCGGCATTGCCTTCCAGGCGCGCGGCGATGCGGTTGATGCTGGCATTGGCGATACGGTCGAGCTCAGCCTGGGTGGGCGGTGCGTCGCCGGTCATTGCGCGCATCTCGCGGATCAGCTCGGCGATCGTTTCGCCGGTGTGGTCGCGGTCTACCGACCCGGCAATCTCCCAGATCCGCTGCCCCCGCGCGTCGCCGGTCCCCGACCCGATGCCATAGGTCCAGCCCTTGTCCTGGCGCAGCGTCGTGCCGATCCGCGCGCTGGACGTGCCGCCATAGACTTCGTTCGCACCATCGAGCGCCAGATCGTCGTCGGCCGACGTCGGCGAGATCGTCCGTGCGACCTGAATGTAGGACTGGACGGCGCCAGGCTTGTCGATGACGATCAGGCGGGGCGCTACCGTCGCGACCGCCGTCGGGATCGGCGGGTCGGTCGCTGCGAGCCCGACGCCTGTCCACCCACCCAGTGCCGTTTCCAGTAAAGGGCGCAGTACGGCCATGCTGGTATCACCCGCGATATACAGCCGGGCCCGATCGGGTCGCACATGCCCGCGCAGCCAACCGTGGACCGCCGACAGATCGACCGCCGTGATCGCCGGAATGTCAGCCGCGGCGTCAGCGTTCGCGCCATAGGGATGCGCCGCTCCGTAGATGGCGTTGCGCACCATCCGCTGGGCCGATGGCCTACCGAGCATTTCCGCGCGGGCCTCAGCCAGCGCAGTGTCCCGGACCCTGGCCAGCGCGGTGGCAGTCAGGCTCGGCTGGCGAGCGATATCTCCCAAAAGCGCGACACCCGACGCCAGTTTCGCCGTATCCATCGACAGCGACACGTCGGAGTCGTCGAGCCGAACGTTGGTACGCAGGTTACCACCCAGCGCCTCGACCCGTGGTGCCAGCGGTCCGGTGGCGTCCGCCAACATCGCCATGGCCATGCGGTCCACCGGACCCGGCGCGCTCGCCGCACCGGCATCGAACCGCAGCAACATTTCCGCCATCGCGGTGCCGGGTCGCGGCACGAGCACGACCTCAAGCCCATTCGATAGCCGGGCGCGTTCCACCTTCGGGAAGGCGATCGGCACCATCGGACCCATCGCCGGTGGGCCCTGCGCCAGGTCGTAGCCGCCGGCCGTCGCCTTCCAACCCGGCAGCGGCCGGACGATCAGGCGGTGACCCGGCCGCCCATAGACCGCCGCCGCCGTCCGTCGCACGCTCTCCGGCGTTGCCGCGCGCAACTGGCGCACATAGGTGGCTGCATAATCGGGATCGTCGGTCATCGACGCGCCGCGCATCAGCAGGAATGCCTTGCCGAACGTGCTGTCCTGCGACCGGCGGACATAGCCGATCCGCGCATCGCGGGCCCGCGTCAGTTCCTCGAGCGTCGGGCCGTCGGCGACGAACCGGGCGATTGCGGATTCGAGTTCGGCCTCCGCGCGCCGGACTTGGTCGGGCGATTTCACCTCGACGACGAAACCCATCTGACTCGACAGCCGCCGTTCGTCGAACGTGACCATCGCAACCGTTGCGATGCCCAGCTCGTCGACCAGCCGATGGTTCAATCGCGATGTCGCACCATTGGCCATGATCTGCGCGATAAGGTCGAGGTTCGCGATATCGGGCGTGCCGGCGGGCGGTGCGGCATAGGTCGCATAGATCCTGGCCCCCGGCACCGCCTCGAACGTCTCTCGGCGCAATGCGCCCGGCAAGGGTGAGACGCGCGTCAGCACGCGATTCAGCGGCGCGCGCGGCGACAGGCTGCCGAAATATCTCTCGACCAGCGCACGGGCTTCGTCCGGCGCGATGTCGCCGGTCAGGATCAGGGATGCGTTGGCAGGGCCGTAATAGACGTCGAACCAGTCGCTCGCGTCCTTCACCGTAATCGCGCGCAGATCGGCCTCGCTGCCGATCACGCCGTGGTGATACGGATGGTCTACCGGATACATATCCGCCGCGATCGCGATCCAGTCGGTGCCATAAGGAGCACCCCCGCGCTGCCGCTTCTCGTTCAGCACGACATTCACTTCGCGCGCCACCTTGGCCGGGGTCAGCGCCGCGGCCAGATAGCCCATGCGGTCGGCTTCCAGGAACAGCGTCCGTTCCAGCGCGGCACGCGGCACGGTTTCGTAGAAGATCGTCCGGTCCTCTGTCGTCGTGGCGTTCAGTTCCGACGCACCCAAGCCGGTCAGCGCACGCACCGCATCCTCATCCCAATGTCGGCTGCCGCCGAGCATGAGGTGTTCGAACAGATGGGCATAGCCGTACTGGCCGGGCTTCTCGTCCTTCGCTCCGACGTCGTAAATCACGATCGCGGTGACGATGGGCAGCCGACGGTCGGGCTGGACGACGACCTTCAACCCATTGAGCAGGGTGAAGGTCGTCGCGCGTTGCACTCCGACGGGAATGATGCCGGCGTTTCCACCGTTCAAAGCCGGCCGGGTCTGCTGCGACCATGCAGGAGCCGCAGCCGATCCGATCAGCATCGAGACAGTGAATAATAGGCGCCATCGAACCGTCATGATGATCTCATGACCTATTGCTATCACAAAGGCGCCAGTACAATTTGCAATAATATGACCGACCCGTTCCACTCTACTGAGCCTGACAGTTGTTTGAACGGTCTATTGCGCAACAATACGACAATGACTCTGTCCGACCGTCTTTACAGGGATGTGGCGGGGATGATCATCGACGGTTCGTTCGCGGTCGGTCAGCGACTGCCGTCGGTTCGCGATATGGCACAGCGCCGTAGTGTCAGTCGCGATACCGTTCTTCGTGCCTATGACCGGCTTGTGTCCAGCGGGCGTGCGCATGTGGTTCGGGGGTCGGGGTATTTCGTGGCGGAACTGGATCCGTCCCCATCCTCCATTGGATCGATCGACGAGCGGCATCCCCAGGATCCGACGTGGCTCCTGCACTCGGAATTCTCGCTCGATCATCAACCGGGCAGCGGCATCCTTCGTCATGGAGGCGCTGCACAGGTGGAGGTCGCCCGTGTGCTGCGCAGTGTCGTGGCTAATGGTTTTGGCCTCGATAGCGGCTATGGCGATCCGCTGGGCTATCTGCCTCTGCGCCAACAGCTCCAGAGCGCGCTACGACAAGGCGGCGTCGATTTTGCGATCGACAATATCGTCACCGTTCCCGGCGCTACTGCCGGGATCAGTCTGGTAGTACGGGCGCTGTTACGGGCAGGGAGTGTAGCACTGGTCGAAGACCCCTGTTCGTTCATCCACATGAACACGCTGATGGCACAAGGCGCAGAGATCCGCCGCGTACCCCGGCTCGTGGATGGACCGGACATGGATGTCCTGCGCGAACTGTGCGAACGATACCGTCCAAAGCTGTTCGTCCTGAGTTCGCTGCTGCACAATCCTACTGGCACCACGATCACGTTGCATAAAGCACAGACGCTGATCGAGATGGCCGCCGAATTCGGAATGGTGCTCATTGACGACTGCAGCTACGCCGACTTGCTGCCCCGAACTGAAAACCAGTCGATGGTGCCGTTGATCCTGCTCGATCGGCTGCGCTGGGTAATCCACATCACTGGTTTTTCGCGCACCGTCTCACCGGCGATCGGCTCCGGATATGTCGTCGCTGGCGAGGCGCACATGCGCTATATCCGTGCCTATCGCCCCGTAGCGGGCCTGGGTAACATGATCGTCGCCGAACGGACCGTGTATCGCTTGTTAAACGAGGGGTCGTATCGACGGCGGTGCGAGCGCATCCGGGCTAGCCTGGCGTGCCAGATGGTCGCGCTGCGGCAGCATATCGCGTCGATCGGGCTGCCCCTCCCCCCCAGCCGGCCAGGCATGTTCCTGTGGCTCCCGCTCGGGGAAAACGTCGAAGCGGCCGCCGTGGGCACGCGCATGTCAGTGCGAGGGTTTCTCACGGCACCGGCGAAGCATTTCACGCCTTTGCAGAACGCGCAGTCCTATATGCGTTTCAATGTTACCACGACCAGCGGAGATGCAGTGACGGCGCTGTCTGCCTGTCTCTGACGACGCGGCGTTGGCCAACGATCGCCTGTCCTCGGTAAAATGCTGTCAGTCCAACACGAACCACTCTCCACATGATGCACTTGGTTCCTTGACGCTGGCGGCCTGGCTCGCAAGGATCTGCCACGCCGCCAAGCCGCGGGGCGTCGTTTCCCGCAGGCCTGTCGATCGGTGAGACGGCGCTTCAGACTGAAGTTATTGTGGATGTTGGCGTGTACGAAGGCGAACTTCTGTAGCGTCTTCAATTGTCTGAAGCGAAGCATCGACCGCTCTCGTCGTCAGAACGGCAGATGAGAATTCTCCACCGATTGTTGGCCAAGCGTCCGATCTCCTGGCGTTCGGCATTGCCTAGCCATCGTCGCGCTCGCAGCCACCGTCGTCGTCTGGCTATAACCGATAAGTCCGGACCCTAGGCTAACAAGGCGCAAATCCGCTACGTCGACACCTATATCTCAACTTCAGCAAGGCACTCCACCGCCTCACGCCCCCGGCATGTTCAAGCCAGTTCAGCTCTTCAATGGCCGACCGACCATGATCGCGCAGGAAGATCGAGCGTGTATCTGTCGCCCAGCGCCTCGGCATTATCACCCGCCGCGATTTCGTAGCGGCCCGCCGGCAAGTGCCATGCGCCCTGCCGCCAATCCGCCATGACGCGGCGATCCAGCGGCACGACGACGCGACGTTGCTCGTCGGGCTTGAGATTCACGCGCTGGAAGCCGATCAGCCGGCGCATCGGCACACCGGCGCGACGGATGAGATAGAGTTGCACGACGGTAGCGCCGGACCGGGAGCCCGTGTTCCGAACGGTGACTTCCGCGGTCTCGTTCCGAACGACCGTCCGCGATGTCGAAAAGCCGGTGTAGGACAGGCCGAACCCGAAGGGGAACAAGGGCTTGTGGCCCATGCGCGCAAACCAGCGATAACCGACATCGGCGCCATCGACGCTATAGTCGATGGTCATGGACTTGCCGGGCTGCGGCTTGCCGGCGTCGAGCGGTTCGAGCGTATCGCTGCCGTCGATCAGCGGGCGTGCCAGCTGCGCCGTGTCTGCCGGGAAGGTCACGGGCAATCGTCCGGAGGGGTTCACATCGCCGAACAATACGGCGACGATAGCCTCGCCTCCGCGAGCGCCGGGATACCAGGCCTCGATCACCGCCGCCGTGCGATCCAGCCAGGGCATGGCCACGGCGCTGCCGGTCTGGAGCACGACGATGGTGTTGGGATTGGCGGCAGCGACAGCCTCGATGAGAGCGTCCTGACCGCGGGGCAATGACAGATCGGGCTGGTCGAACCCTTCCGTCTGCCATTGATTGGCGAACACGATCGCGACGTCGGCCTTGCGCGCAGCGGCGACTGCCTGGCCGACATACGCGCCGGTGCGGAAGGTCACCGACACCTTCTCTCCCGCCCGGCTTCGAATTGCCGCCAACGGCGGGGTTACGCGCTGATATTGTTCATAACCGTTGAACAGGCCCTTGCCGCCACCGGGGAGAGCTGCGGCTGGACCGCCATCGACGTGAACCTGACTCGACCCCCCGCCCGAGAGCACGCCGACGTCCGCATAGCCGCCGATGACCGCGATCGACGCCACTTTCGACGCCAGCGGCAACACATGCCCGCGGTTGCGCAGCAGGACGATCGCCTGACGCTCCACCTCCTCCGCGATCGCCGCATTGGCGGCCTTGTCGATGGAACCGCCGGGTCGTACGGGCCGGCTGCGCAGGCCATTCGCGTCGATCGCGTAAAGCACGCGACGGTTCATGTCCGCGAGCCGCGCGCGATAGGCAGCATCCCGTGCGGCCGCCTGTTGCAACGGCGTTTGAAAGTAGCGTTGGGCGTCGAGCTCGCCAGCCGACTGCTGATCCAGACCATGCATGGCATATTCCACCGAATGGACCGCATTCCAGTCGGACATGACGAAGCCGGGATATTTCCAGTCCTGCTTCAGCACCGTGTTGAGCAGCCAGTCGCTTCCGCAGGCATATGGCCCGTTGACCCGGTTATAGGCGCACATGACGGCGCCCGGCTTGCCGCGCTCGATCGCGATCTGAAATGCGAGCAATTCGCTTTCGCGCGCTGCGGCCTCGCTGATCCGTACGTTCGCGAAGTGACGCCCGGTTTCCTGATTGTTGAAGGCGAAGTGCTTGACCGTGGACATGATCGCGTTCGACTGGACGCCGGCGATCGCCTCACCGCCCAGAACGCCCGACAGCAGCGGATCCTCGCTCAGATACTCGAAGCTCCTGCCACCGCGTGGATCGCGTATCAGATTGATGCCCCCTGCCAGCAGTACGTTGAATCCTTTCGCACGCGCCTCCGCACCGATCATCGCACCGGCCTTGCGGACGAGGACGGCATTCCAGGTTGCGGCCATTGCGGTGCCGGAGGGCAGCGGCGTCGCACCCTGCGATCCACGGGCGCCCAGTGCCCATGACACGCCCAGGCTGGCGTCGCTGATGGTCAGCGCGGGGATACCCAGACGGGGAATAGGCGCGACATAGCCGGCGCCCTTCACCGCGCCTTCCGGAATCTGGTCGCCGAGCGGACCATCGGGCAGCGGCATCATGCTGCTCGTCAGGACGACGCGCTCTGCGTCCGTCATGGCGGCTTCGGTCGCGCGCGGCCAGTCGTCGCCACGCCTGTCGGCCGCCGCGCTGGCGCCCGTCGTGGCCAGCAGCAACGCAGCGCCGACAGTTTCCCGGATCATCTCGCCTCTCCACCAGCGTTCGACGTCACCACGCCGCGCATGGCCCCGATCAGAACTTGAACGTCGCGCGCACGCCAAGCGTGCGCGGATCCTCGAACGCCGCCTCGGCTCCCGCCGAGTTGCGGGCGAAGGTGAGCACCATCGCGTTCTCCAGATTCTTGGCGAACAGTTGCAGGTTCCACGCTTCGTCCGCGGGCGCGAACGTGATCGTCGCGTCGGTCTTGGTGAAGCTCGGCTGATAGAAGTGAATCCGTGTCGCCAGATCCGTCAGGTCATACCGATCGGAAAAGCGTGTGCGGACATTGGCCGAGAGTTGCTGTCCGCCTCCAAGCACCCGCGTGTATGTATAGCCGGCGAACCATGACCAGCGTGGGGCACGCGACAACGCCTGTCCGGCGAAGCTGACGGTGGCGGTCGGCATGAAGTCGGCATACCGGGCATCGAGCCAGTTGAGACCCAGATCGACCTGATGCGCATCGGCTGGTCGGATGATTGCCTCGAGTTCGACGCCATCGATCTTGGCGCGGGCGGCATTGGATGTGATCGAACAGTTGATTCCTGCGCAAAAGCTCGCCTGACTGAGCTGCAGGTTGTTGTAATCGTAATGGAACGCCGCACCATTCAGCCGAAGGGCACGACCGCCCAGCCGCCATTTGAAACCCACTTCATAGGCCGTCAGCGTTTCGGGCTCGTAGTAAAGCTGCTGTTCCGACAGCGTGCAGGTGGGGCCTGAGCCAACCTGACAGCCGTCGTTGAAGCCGCCCGCCTTGTACCCGGTGGACATGCTGCCGTAGACGAGGCCCAGATCACGAACATCATAGTCGACGCCGCCGCGCCACGTCACCCGGCTGAACGATCGTTTCGCATCATTGACCTGAACAATCGTTCTGACGGGGGTATCGGCCGTGATCGCGCCCGTGCGGGATTTGTCGTCGTGAGAGTAGCGGACGCCGCCGGTCAGGTTCAGTCCTTCGGCAAGGGTCAGCGTGGTCTGTCCGAACGCGGCCTTGCTCTCCGACACCGTGGGATTCTGGACGAACCGACGGTTGGCTTCGATCACGGTCGTGTCGATCTTCGATGTTTCCCGGAAGTAGAAGGCGCCCACTTGAGCGCGCCACCACCCGCTGCCGCCGAAGGCGAGCCGCGCCTCTTCGGAATGCTGCCGGTACGTGCCGTCGAACGTGCTGCGGAACGACGCCGTCGGGCCTGCGTGCCGCCGCTCGTCGCGTTCGAATTCGCGATAGGATGCGAGCCATGTCAGCTTGGCCGGGCCGAAATCCCAGTTGAATTCGGCCATGACACCGCGATCGCGATTGTCGCGATATTCCCGCCAGGGGATGATCCGGCTGGTCGTGCGCTGCGCCCGTGTCGAGGAGTCGAAATAGATCGGTGTCGTATCGGCGGTGAACGGACCGCGGAAGAAGTTGGTCACCGGCACCACCGCAAATGGTGATCCCTTGATTACCGAATAATCGGCTTGCAGGTACAAGGAGACGTTGGACGCCAGGTCGGCCAGCGCCGAGAGACGGATCGACCGATTGTTTCGCGACGGATCGATATCGATCCGGCTGACGGATGTCTCGACGACGTTGTCACGCCGTTCCAGATTGACCGCAGCCCGGACGGCGAGCCAATCGGATAAAGGCAGATTGACGACGCCGGTCGCCTGAAGGCTGCCGAAGCTGCCATAGCCGACCAGGCCAGACACTTCGAAGCGTTGGGCGGGTCGGGCGGAGATGACGTTAACGACGCCTGCCGTCGTATTCCGGCCGTATAACGTGCCTTGCGGGCCGCGCAGCACCTCGACGCGCGCAAGGTCGAAGAACGAAACGTCCTGCGCCTGCGGACGTGCGATATAGATGCCATCGCGCAGGAAGGCTGCGGAGAGATCCCCCTTCTCGGTGGCATCCGTGCTGGTCACGCCACGGATCGTGATCTGCAGGCCGCCGCCGGCAGCCGGCGCATTGTCGCGCTGTATGGCGACGTTGGGCGTAAGATCGGCCAGAGCGGTCGGGCTGGTGATGCCGGCCTGGATCAGCGTGTCGCCCGTCAACGCGGTCAGCGCAGCGGGGGT
The DNA here is from genome assembly GCA_024072375.1 of Sphingomonadaceae bacterium OTU29LAMAA1. Lineage (NCBI taxonomy): Bacteria > Pseudomonadati > Pseudomonadota > Alphaproteobacteria > Sphingomonadales > Sphingomonadaceae > Sphingomonadaceae bacterium OTU29LAMAA1. Next base: position 3,077,140 of record CP099617.1, on the reverse strand, counting down.
GCGCGACAAAAGGGATGTCTCGCGATTTGCGGTCACCACGATGTCGCCCTCGGGCGCCTCGCCGTTGTCCTGAGCGATTGCCTCGGCAGAAGATGCGGCGACCCCATCGGCGGCGATGGGCGGTGCCGCAGTGGTGCTCTGCGACCAGGCAGGCGCCGAAGTCAGCGCGGAAATCGAAACGCCGAGTGCCAGTAGAGACCGCTTCATACCATCCTCCCCCTCTTGTCGATCGCCGGCCCGTTCGGGCTCTTGATAGATCGCAGCATCTTGCTCCAACCGAAGCTGACACTCTGATGTAGATCAACGTCAACGTTGTCAACAATGATAGACAACGTTGACGTAGTTAGCGTGCATCGTGGGTGTTAAGGGGGGCTTTGGTGATCGGGCGGAGGGATCGAGTTTGAAGGACAGGACACGCATCCGCCTCATTGATATCGCGCGGGAAGCGGGCGTGTCCGCAAAGACCGTCTCTCGCGTCGTCAACAACGAACCGGGGGTAGCCGAACCGCTTCGAGCCGCGATCAGGCAGACGATCGACCGTCTCGGGTTTCGGCCGAATCATGCCGCTCGCGCGCTCAAGATCAATTCCAGCCGAACGATCATGTTGATAACGAACCGGATCGATTCGCTTTATTCCGCCGCCGCAATTCAGGGCGCACTTGCCGCATGCCGCCTCGGCGGCTTTCAACTGATCGTCGAGGATTATCAGGCGGATGATCTCGGGCGTATTCTGGGTGATCTGGATAGCAATCCGGTCGACGGCGTCCTGACCCTTCCACCGGTAAGCGATGATACGACCTTGCTGGCCGCCCTTCAGGCGCGCGACATCACCATTTGTCGCATGTCACCCGCAACGCCGCTTGGATCAGCCAGCGAGGTTGCGTGCCACGAGTTCGACGGTGCTGCCATGATCGGTCGGCATTTCCGCTCGCTCGGCCACGAGTGCGCAGCCATTTTGCTCGGCATACCGTTGCATCGTGCGGCGATGTTACGTCGCGATGGCTTCGAACAGGGCTGGGCCGCGGCGGGCGGCAATCCTGCCCGGATCAGGGCCATCGAGTGGAGCGATTATGGCGATGCCTTCGATGCATCCGATCGCGACGGCCCGGCTGTCCCTCAATCATTCGTGGATGTCGGGGCTGCGGCAGCGCGACGATTCCTTGCGCTGGAGGACAGGCCGACAGCCGTGTTCGCCTTCAATGACGCGATCGCGATCGGCTTCATGTGGGAAGTGCGCGCAGCTGGACTGGCAATCCCGACCGACCTATCGGTAGCAGGCTTTGACGGCGGCGTCGCCGCATCGCTGGTGCGCCCGCGCCTGACGACGATCCACCAGCCGGTGGCGGCGATGGCAGCCGCTGCCGTCAAGGGATTGATCGAGCCGCACGCCGCGGCCGCCTCAATCTTCGAAGTGACGTTCGTACCTGGTGAAACTACGGCAATTCCGTCGCTACCGTCAGGTATGACCAAGTGATCGCGGTGAGGGCGGCTCGGCCTCGTAGAAGGTTGGCGGACAGGCACCGGCCGCCGCTTGGAATGACGGCAAACCAGCGTCTCCGGCGCACCGAGGCTATAAATCGAATCCAAGCCATATTCTGCAATTGTGTCAGGGTCTTACGTCGATGGCCTGTCTTCGGCCAGGGCGGGAACAGCCGGACCGCGTAAATTTGCGATGATCCGACCGCAGCCATTTGGAGGCCCCTGCCCGCCTTCCAACTACTGTCATCTGTTCATCTCGAACCGAGGCTCCTCGGTTTCTCATTCAGGCTGAGGGTGAGTTTCCGGCGTTCATTCGGCAGCCTTGGCGACCACTGCGGCAGTATCTTCGACCGGCGTCATCCAGCCAGCCAAGCGACGTGTAAGGACGCCTCTCGTTAGAGTTCCTCCACCAAGCCTTGAGGTGGTCTCGCCATCCTGAACGGTTTGGCGGCTGAGCTAGGCTATACCCTGGTTGGTTTACGCCGCCATTCCGGTGAACGCCACATCCGGGGCATCACCCGGATGTGGCGTTGCCGCGATCTGCCCATACACCTCGTCCGGCGTTCGGCAGGCGAGGCGGGAGTGAGTCCGCTGCCCGTTGTGATAGGCAATCCATCCGCCGAGCCCGGTCCGCAGCTCGGAGCCGGTCTCGAATGCATTCAGGTAGACGCATTCGTATTTCAGCGACCGCCAGAGCCAATTGACCGAAGCTTTGCACGTCCGGGCCGAAGGCGACATCGTGATGATCGATGGCGAGGCGAAGTAAAGCACCGCTCTTCCCGGCAACTCCTACCCATAGCCGCGAAGCGCTACATGAGGCGGTGCCTACCGCAAACGGTCAGATCGGCATCCACCCCTCAACCGACCGCAACCCCGATTCAACGCATGGAGGGGGCAAGGGGATATCCGCCATTCTTGTGACGTTCATCCGGTACGCCCTAAGGGCGCCGCAACGGATGATTTGAGCGAGACGATGCAATTACGGGCGAACTTCGGCTGGGGCTTGCTGGGCGGACTGGTTCTCGCCATGTCCGGCTGCGCCACTCCGCCCACTCCTGTGCAGCCGCCACCGGTTGTCGCGACATTGCCGCCGCCTCCCCCGCCGATGCCGGCAGGTGGCTATATCGGCATGAAGAGTCCGACCAAGCGCGCCGATGGCAACTATTTCACGCCCAATCTCGACAACACCGATCAGGCGGCCGTTTGGCATCTGCGCAACGCGCTTAACGTCGCCGCGCTCGGCTGCGATCAGGCAGGTGGCGGGGTCGTCGAACCTTACAATGCGTGGATCAAGACGCATGCGACCGTGATCGATCGGTACTACCAAGCCTATTTGCGGGAATGGCAAGCGCCCGGTTGGTGGGATTGGCAGCGTGTCTACGACGACAATCAGACTCGCATCTACAATTTCTACGCGCAGCCGGTGATGCGGGCGGCCTTTTGCGCGGTGGCACGCGTGGAGATCGCGCAGGTCGGTCAGGTCGCGGATGACGATCTGCCGGCCTTCGCCCGGGCCGCTCTGGGACGGCTCGACCGGCCGTTCGTCGAATTCTACGCGGCATTCGACGCCTGGCGCGACTATTATCAGCCGGCTCCGCCACCGGTGGTGCGAACCATCGACGTCCCCATCGTGGTGACCCCGCCGGCCGTGGTCGCGACGCTGGGCAGCAATGACACGGTGACGACCGGTGCCGAGGTTTCTCCGGTTCATGCGCCTGGCGATACCCCGCCTCCCGATCTCCCTTCGCCTCGATGACAGGTCACTGTCTCGGGCACGTCGATGGCGAGGACGAAGCACGCAACCGTCGATGATGATGCCTCTCTGGACGGAGTGCCGCTTCCCAACATCTGACCTGCAAAACATGCCCCCCCCCTTTGGGCATACGTTTGCAGAGCTCTTGATGCGCCAATCGGCCAGTACTCACCGCTTCGACGCGGATATCCGAAAATAGCGGGAGGCTGTCATCACCTCTTCCCGCCCCTATCCGGGCGAGGGCGGCGCACAAACGCGCCGCCGCTGTTCGCCCGATCTTCTTGCGACAGCTTGCGCCATCGCGCGACGCGGGAGGGATCGAGCACACCGCTCGCCGTCGCGGCCCGGATAGCGCAGCCAGGCTCATCGGCATGGGCGCAATTGGCGAAGCGGCAGGCGAGCGCCAGGCTCGTGACATCCTCGAACACCTCGGTCACGCCAGACGCCACTTCTGACATCTGAAGCTCGCGCATACCCGGTGTGTCCACCAGCCACCCGCCCCCGCCCGCATCGCCGGCAAGGCGGTGCATCTGGCGAACGGTCGTTGTGTGCCGGCCCTTGCCGTCGTCCTCGCGAACAGCCTGCGTGGCAATGTCGTCCGATCCGATCAGCGTATTGATCAGCGTCGACTTGCCGACCCCGGACGATCCCACCAACGCGACCGTCGCTCCCGCCCCACAATACCTCGCAAGGCGAGCTGCGTTCGTCGGGTTGCGGGCATCGACCAGTTCTACCTGTAATGCCATCTGAAGAGCGCGCGCGGCAGCGACGAAGGGCTCGGGCGCCGGCGACAGGTCCGCCTTGGTGAGGACGACCACCGGACGAACGCCGGTCTCGCGCGCGAGCACCAGGTAACGCTCGAGACGTGCGACGTTGAAATCCTGATCGCATGACGTGACGACAAATAACGTATCGACGTTCGCAGCGATCAGCTGCACGCGGCGGTCGTGAGTCGGGGCGGGTCGCTTGAACAGGCTCGTCCGATTGAGGATGCGCGCGATGGTTCGGGTGCCCCGATCCATCAGCAGCCAGTCGCCGACGGTAGGGCGATCCTCCGCAGCTCCGTCACCGGCCGCACTGGACGAGATCGAGCCATCGAAGCCCTCGCCCATTACCGTAACTCGTCCGCGATGGACGGACATCACACGGACGGGCTGGTCAGCGACACCCTCTTCGATCGAAACCTGTTCGCTGAAGAAAGGCTTCCAGCCGAGATACGCGAGCGTGACGACAGGATCATCTATCATTCAGTGTGCGCATCTAGAGCCGCCCGCCTACTGAGCATCCGGCACTCGCTGCTCGGCGGCCCGCTTGTCGGCTTTGGCTTGCGCCTTCTTCCCGGCCTCAACGGCTTTGTTCTTCTCACGCTCGCGGCGCTCAAAATCGTAATTCGGCTTACGTGGAATGTCTGTGGCTCCAAGACTTGGGTCCGGCTTGGGCGATATGCTCCACTTCGACCAACCTTAAGGGTAACGCTACACTGATCCCTCGAACACGACTAGGGTCAGCTCGATCGTCGCATCGTGTGGCTGTCAGCCGAACGTCGTCGTGAACAAACCCGGCCGAGGATGTGCAGCGTGTTTGTTGCGACGGGCATCTCGACACACTTCCGCGTCGATTGCCCTCGCCATCCACCATGACCAACACCGGCTTGCCGCGTGACGTCCGCGCCCGGTCAGCGTCGAGGCAGCCTGATAGCGGCTCCGGTCGACTGCCGCGGTTGGGGAGCCGATCCGCATCGTGCCGCATGGCGATCCCAATGGCGCTGCGCTCACGCCTTGCATATAGCCGGTCCCATGCCATTCTTTCCGCCCGCGTCGTCCCGCTTCATTCTCGCCACGCTCCTGTCGCTGCTCACCGCCCCGTTGCCGGCAAGCGCAGCTGAGGCCCGCCGGCAAAAACCGCGTGCCGCGGCACCGCAACCCATCAAGGCTGACAATGCGATCATCGCATTGCCGCTGAACCCTGTCGTGCCGGCGGGGCAGCGCGTGTGTTCGACGACGGCAGCGTCTGGTCTGGGATCGACGACGCTACGGACCGGCGCCGGCGCCAAACCTGGCGCGGGCGACGTCGTCCTGGTGAATTATGTCGGCTATCTTGCGGCGACCGGGGCTGTATTCGACCAGGGAATGCGATCGCCCTTGCCAGTCGACGGCGTGATTCCGGGATTTTCGCAGGGACTGCGGACGATGGCGCGGTCCGGCATCACGCGGTTCTGCGTTCCCGCCGCACTCGGCTATGGCGGCGGGGCATCGGGGCCGATCCCCGCCAATTCCGATCTCGTCTTCCAGGTCGAACTGCTCGACTTCAAGACGGCCGCCGAGGTCGAAAGCATGAACAATGCTCAAGTCCCCGAACCCGCGGCGCCAAGGAGCACCCCACCTCAGCCGTGATCGGGTTTCCTCCGGAGCGCCGGTGCCGCGCTGCACCACACCACGCATCCTTCCGTTCGCCCGAGGCGCCCACCTACGCCGACGCGGTGCCATGTGAAAACGTCCAACCTGCCACCCTTCCACGCTCGACCCGTGAAAGCTGGGAACGGAGACGCCGGACTGTTGCAGGAGTTCAACCAGCGGCCAGCGGAGCGTCTCGGGCAAAGCGGGCAGTCCTGATGCATTGGAGAATGCTGTCACCTCAGGGGATGAGTTGAAGTAGCGAAACGGCCTACCCGGCCTGCGCGGCCGGGCATACCGCCAGTCTGTTCTGCCCTATTTACCAGTCGGTGCATTTGGACTGACAACGCTTGTCCTCGCGATACCGCCAGCACGCAAACGCGTGAACGGGCGACCACAGGATGGGCGCAGGCACGAAAAAGAGCAGTGGTAGTCAAAAGCAAAAGTCATCGTACTAGACTCCCATCAATGTGGAGCGGCTGCAATTGGGCGATCATCATTGCGAGCCGCTAACACGATAATGCCATCTTGCATCCATGCCTCGACACCCAAGGTGATTGCGGCAGTACGTGCGAACCCACCGGGATCGTCTAGCCGGAACACCCCGTACAGACGTTTTTGCGCCAGTTCCGGACCACGGATGACGATCGGGATCGCGCTGTAACGATTGAGCTCTGTGACGGCCTCCGCCAGCGTTTCGCCTTCGAGATCCAACCTGCCGGATCGCCATGCGAGTTTGCGCTCGATCGTCGGCGCGACGACTGCCTCCCGACGTATCGTCGCGGTGTCGGATACGAATACCGCGCCGCCCGCGGTGAGCTCGACCGCTTTGGCCTCGTTCCCTTCAACCCAGACGCGAACCGTGCCCTCCGTTACCATCACCTCCGCACCCGCGTCTCGGCGTCGGACGGAAAAGGCCGTGCCTACAGCTTCGACACGGACGGAGCCCGCCGCGACGACGAAGGGCTTGGCAGGATCCCTCGTCACGCGGAACCAGGCTTCGCCCCTGTCGATGGAGACATACCGGCGTGCAGACGTGTAGTTTACGCCGATCTTGCTGGCGGTATTGATGGCCATCGTCGAGCGATCCGCCAGCGGTACGCGGCGTACCTCGCCAACCGTGGTTTCATATTCGTCGTTGCGCCGACCGCTCAGGAACAGTCCACCGAGCGATGCAGCCATCGTTCCGACCGCCGCCGCAAGTATACCGCGCCGCGTCCGGCGACGCCTCCAGAAGTTGTCACTGTCCGGCTGCGCCGCGGCTGGCTCTGCGCGATCGGTTTCCGATAGTCCGTCCAGCGCCAACCAGGCGGCCTCCGCCTGCAGCAGCGCACCGCGGCATCGACTATCGCTATCCAGCCACCTTTCGAACTCGGCGGACTCGGAGATGGACGCGTCGGCGTCGAGCCGCACCACCCATCGAACGGCCGCCTGCTCGATCTCTGCAGCACTTGGTCGAGCCGTCATTTCGACACCCTCGAAGATGTGTCGACATCCCGCCTCATCGCCCGCATCAGCAACGTCAGGCCCTTGGCCGCATCATTCTCCACGATGCTCTCGCTCACGCCCATCTTCGCAGCGATTTCTCTTTGCGAGAGGCCATCGATCTTACGCAATTTGAAAATGGCGCGGCAGCGGTCGGGGAGAGTTTCCAAGCAGCGCATAACCGAGGACAATTCATCGCGGACAAGAGCGATCCGCTCCGGGGTAACGTCGTCGCTGCCGCCGCCCTGATCGACGAGATGCCCGACGGTGTCGATCCGCACCACACGGGCGTGCCGGATCGAATCGATCATCAGGTTCCGGACGATCTGGAAGAAATAGCCGCCGGGTTGCGCGATCTGCGCGAAGGCGGTCACCCCCGCTAGTTTCGCATACCCTTCCTGAATCAGGTCGTCGATATCCTCCGCCGACTGCCCCCGCTGACGCAGCCATACACGGATGCCGGGTTCGTGCGGCATCACCTCGCGCAGCACCCACGCGGCGAGCCTGCGTCGATCCGCAGCGGTCGGCGACGCGGCGATCGTCACCGGACCCGGTTCATCGCCGTACCTGCCGGGGCGAAGTCTTGCCATGATCAGGATGCACCCGTCCGTTCCCCTCGTTTGCCTTTGCCGTCGTCGTGCCGCACCCTATCGATCAACGGACGAGGCTCCAAGCTGACGGCGACGAGGCACGGCGGGACGCGCATCAGAACGACTTCGAAACCGTCAGCTGGTAATTGGCGAGCCGCGGATCCCCGAACGTGCTGTAGAGGAAGCTCGTGTTGGACGTGTCGAGCGGCGGACGCTTGTTGAATACGTTGTTGACCGTCGCCCGCAGCTTGAAACCGTTTGCGAAGGCATAGCTGCCCGAGATGTCGTGATACGTCTGGCTGGTGCTGTCAGTCTAACGCGAACCGCTCTCCCCACGATGCAGTCCGGCCTTTGAGCGCAGCGGCCTAGCTCGCGAGGATCTGCCACTCCGCCAGTGCAGCGGAGCGCCGTGCCTTGTAGGTCTGGCGGTCGACGAGATGACGTTCGAGGTTGAAGTGGTTATGGACGTTGGCGTGGACGGAAGCGAACTTCTGTAGCGTCTTCATCCGCCTGAACCGGAGCATCGCTCGCTCTCGTCGTCGGAACGACAGATGGCTGTTCTCCACCCGGTTGTTGGCCCAGCGTCCCACCTCCCGCTTGTCAGGGTTGCCCAGCTCCTTCATCGCCGCGCCATAAGAGCGAAGCCCGTCGGTGGTGATTGCCTCCGGCTTGCCGTGGCGCTTCAGCGCCTTCTTCATAAAGGTGAGCGCTGCATCCTTATCCCTTGTTTTGGTGATGTAACTCTCGAGGATCTCGCCCTCATGATCTACCGCTCGCCAAAGGTAGACCATCTCTCCGTTGAGCTTCACGTACATCTCGTCGAGGTGCCATCTCCAGTGACGAAAGCCGCGCATTGCGCTCACCCGCTGGCGGCGGATGTCGCCTGCGAACATTGGACCGAATCTGTTCCACCACATCCGCACCGTCTCATGGCAGATGTCGATACCGCGCTCCGCGAGCAGGTCTTCCACGTTACGCAGCGACAGCGGAAAGCGGACGTACATCATCACGACCAGCCGGATCACCTCGGGTGAGGAGTTGAACCGGCGGAAGGGGCTGGGCGGAAGTGCACGAGACTTGCGGGGCATTGCCCGCCGATATCATCCACGCAGAAGCGGTGCCACGTTGGTCTGACAGAGCCCGTCGAAGCCTTCGGCATGGTCGGGGTGCCAGCGCGACAAGGCGGGGCGGTTGCGGATGATGTCCTCGGCCGCCCAGGCGATCCGCTTCTCGTCGGTCGCGCGCGACACGTCGTTGTCCGGACACAGGATGTAGAAGTCGCCCCGCGCCATGCTCTCCAGCATGAACTCCGCAACCTGGTCGGCCGACCAGGCACCGGTTGGCCGCTTGGCGATGCCGCGCCGCGTGCTGAAGCCGGTGAAGGTGAAGCCGGGAATCAGCAGGTGTGCGCTGAGCCGCCCATTTGTCTTGAGCAGATCGTGCGCGAGCGATTCCGTGAGGGCCTTCAGCGCCGCCTTGCTGACATTGTAGGCGGTGTCGCCGGGGGGCAGCGTGATCCCCTGCTTCGATCCGGTGTTGACGATCGTACATGGCCAGTCCGCTTCCAGCATGGCGGGCAGAAAGGACTGAATCCCGTGCAGCGGTCCCATCAGGTTGGTATCGAGCGTGCCCGTCCAGATGGCGCGATCGGCGAGAATGCCCCCGCCACCTTCGCGGCCCGCGTTGTTCATCAGCAGGGACACCTCGCCAACGGCCTGTGCCGCATCGGCCAGTGCTGCGACCGCGGCGGGATCACCGACGTCGGTCGCCTGTGCGCGGCAGACGATGCCGGCCGCCGCTAGACGTTCGCAGGCTTGCTCAAGTGCCTCGCCAGGCAGGTCTGCGAGGACGATCCGCATACCCGCTTGGCCGAGCCGCTCGGCAACGGCGAAGCCGATCCCACTCGCCCCGCCAGTGACGACGGCCACACGATCCGCCGCGATCGCCGGGTGCGCGCTCACTCGGGAAGGCCCGCCGTCTGGCCGCCGTCGACGACCATCGCGTGGCCGACCATGAAGGCGGCGAGATCGGAGCACATGTAGAGCACCGCCGCCGCGATTTCTTCGGGCTTGCCCAATCGGCCGATCGGCTCATGCCCCTCCATCTGCTTCCTGCCCTCCTCGGTGCCACCGGACACGCGGTCGAGGATCATCGGCGTCGCGATGACGCCCGGGCAGAGCGCGTTGACCCGGATAATATCGCCGATCGCTTCGAGAGCGACCGACTTGCTGATGCCCACGACCGCATGCTTGACCGCGACATACGCCGCCTGACCCTTGATCCCGACCACGCCTGCGCCGGACGAGGTGTTGACGATGCACCCGCCGCCGCGCTGCTTCATCAGCGGGATCTGGTACTTCATCGCGAGATACACGCCGCGCAAGTCGATCGCGACGAGCCGGTCAAAGGCGTCTTCCTCGATCTCGACGAGTGGGATCATCGGCTGTTCGACGCCGGCATTGTTGAACGCGATGTCGAGACCGCCGAATGCCTCGATTGTCTTGTCGAGAGCGGCCTTAATGTCTTCGCTCTTGGACACGTCGCAATGGACGCCAAGCGCCGTACCGCCAGCCGCCTCGATCTCCTTGACGACGTCTGCGACCTCGTCGTCGGCGATGTCCACGACAGCGACGCTGGCGCCAGCTTCGGCAAAGGCGAGCGCGGTGGCGCGGCCGATGCCATTGGCACCGCCGCTAATGAAGGCGACTTTGCCGGCATAGGACTGGGGTTGAGCGCTCATGGGGTTGATCCTTTCGGGATGGTGGCATCGGCTGCCAAAATGTTAGGGTTTCAACGCACTTCGGGCCGACTTACTCCATGAGGAACGCTCATCGTTCCAGTGCAGCGATCTCACGAAGACGAAGGTGGCGCGAAAGTGTTCTGTGTTCGCCCCACCGCAGCAGCCAACAGGATGGCCATGAAGCCACACATCATCTGTCACATGGCCAGCAGTCTCGACGGGCGCATCCTGCCCGAGCGCTGGACACCGAGCGATGCCCATTCGCACGCTGCCTACGAAGATCTGCATGTCCGCCTCGGTGGGGGATCATGGATCGTCGGCCGCGTCACAGGGCAGGAGTTTGCCAAAGGTGACACCTACCCCGCGCAGACCGACGAACGGCTCCCACGCATATCCTGGCTGCCGAACAAGTCAGCAGACGCCTACGGGATCGTCACCGATGCGCACGGGAAGATCGTGTGGGGGCGCAGCGACGTCGGGGGCGACCCGATTGTCGTCGTCCTGACCGAGCAGGTGTCGGACGCGCATCTCGCGGGATTACGCGCTGACGGTGTCGGCTATATCTTCGCCGGAAAGGACGAGCTGAATCTTCGGCAGGCGCTGGCCATACTTGGCGAAGAGCTCGGGCTTGATCGCCTTCTCTTCGAAGGCGGCGGACATCTCAACGGTGCGTTCCTGCGCGCCGGGCTGGTCGATGAAGTCAGCTTGATGCTTGTGCCCGCGATCGATGGGATCGCCGGGGCTCCTGCAATCTTCGACGGTCCGGCAGCAGACGCATCAGCGATTCCCGCCATGAAACGGCTGACACTGGAAAGCCACGAAGTGTTGGACAATGGTATCGTCTGGCTTCGCTACCGGGTCGCGAATACCCCAATATCGTAGCGCAACGATGAAGCGCGTTCACTGCTCCATCAACCTCGCCCGGCGTTGTGGGCTGTTCCCCCGCCCCTTAGTTTAGACTCGTACGCAGCTCACCGCTTCCCCGAACCCGGTGATGCCGCGTGTGCCCGGACGACTGCGACGTTCCTCCCCTGGCCTCGCTTCGATCCGGGCGCTTCGAACCACTATAAGGAGAAGCCATCATGACAGGCTTGGCCGCTCCCGCGGCGACCGGCGCCCAGCGCGGCGCAATCGATCAACCGGCCCATTGGGGTGCTGTCTATGCGATGGCGCTGTGCAGCTTCGTGCTCGTAGCATCCGAGTTCATGCCCGTCAGCCTGTTGAGCCCGATCGCTCATACGCTTCAGCTCACCGAGGGACAGGCGGGCCAGGCTATCGCCATCTCCGGCGTGTTCGCCGTGGTGACGAGCCTTTCGCTCTCCTTCATCCTCGGCGATCTGGACCGGCGACTGGTCCTGCTCCTGCTGACCGGGCTGCTGATCGTGTCTGGTGTCATCGTCGCGTTCGCGCCGAGCTACCTGATCTTCATGGGTGGCCGAGCTCTGCTCGGCATCGCCATCGGCGGCTTCTGGTCGATGTCCGCGGCCATCGCGATGCGGCTGGTGCCGGACGCCTCCGTTCCCAAGGCCTTGGCGGTCATCAACGGCGGCAACGCTCTTGCTACCGTGCTTGCTGCCCCTCTTGGCAGCTTCATGGGTAGTCTTATCGGCTGGCGCGGCGCCTTCTTCTGCGTTGTGCCGGTCGCGGCCGCCGCAGTGATCTGGCAGGCTCTCGCCCTTCCCAAGCTGCCTGCTGTCGCGCGACAGGGCGGCAACGGCATGGCCGCGCTGCTGCGCCGCCCGCCGGTCCTATTCGGGCTCGGCACGGTTGCGCTGCTGTTCGTGGGGCAGTTCTCGCTGTTCACCTACCTGCGCCCCTTCCTGGAGCAGGTCACGCACGTCAGCGTGTCGATGCTGTCTATCATGCTCCTGATCGTCGGTGTCTCCGGCTTCATCGGCACGCTGCTGATTGGCCGCGTCCTCGAGCATAGGCTCTACGTGACCCTTGGCGTGCTGCCGGCCGCCATGGCTGCCGTAGCGGTGGCCC